>JAJYFO010000215.1 GCA_021785395.1 bacterium
ATAAATGATTTTAACAAGGCTATACAACTTAACCCTAAAAACGCTTGGGCTTATTGTAATCGAGGCTATGCACGAGCTGGTTTAGGTGACAAAAAAGGCGCGATAAATGATTATAACAAGGCTATAGAACTTGATCCTAAAGATGCTTGTGCCTATATTAATCGAGGCGATGCACGTTCTGATTTAGGTGACAAAGATGGTGCGATAAAAGATTTTAACAAGGCTATAGAACTTAACCCTAAAAACGCTTTGGCTTATATTGATCGTGGCAATGCGCTTTCTGACTTAGGTGACAAAGAAGGTGCGATAAAAGATTTTAACCAAGTTATACAACTTGACCCTAATCCTAAAAATGTTTGGGCTTATATTGGTCGTGGCCTTGTACGTTCTGAGCAAGGCGACAAAGAAGGCGCGATAAAAGATTTTAACCAAATCATAAAACTTTATCCTAAAAATGCATGGGCTTATGGTTATCGTAGCAAAGTACGTAAAAAATTAGGTGCTGAAAAAGGCTCGGCAAGTGATTATAATAAATATGTAGACTTGTTGAATCAATGTAGTATCGAAAATAATTTATTTTAGAATTGCTTTAAATTAACAAGCAAAATAATCGGAGGTCAGGGTTAATTGTAAATTTTTGTAAACAAAATTTTGTGCACATTTTACCAAAAAAGTCCTAAAACTACCATTATTCTTACAATACATAGCGCATGTAACACGTTTCGTTTTTTCTCTTTGGTTTCGTAATTTTCGGTTTCAATTAATAATAACGAAAACAAGGAGTTCTAAACAAATAATGAGTACAGTTTTAGAGCCAATCTCTGCCAAAGACGAAGAAGCAGCAGTTAAAACCTTCGGTCAAGCACTTAATTTAATACACCGTCACGCGAAGCTCATTGCTCAAGATGGTAGAGAAATCCCTATACCTACAGCGATATTTAAAATTCTAGAGCAAGTAATACCACTACTAGAAAAATTCGCTTTGTCGATTTGATGGAATACAAGCCCAAGCTCGACATGGATTGTCGAAAGCAGCTTCAAAAACTTACAGAATTGAGCCAAGAAGCTGGACTTTATGAAGACTAACTTTGCATAATGGCAATGATTCTTGTCGTAATAGACTCTTGTGTACACTTTAATGCGCCTATCAGAGACACACTCTTGCGTGCCGCTGAACGCAGACTTTACCGTGCGCATTGGTCGTCACAGATTCTTGCCGAAACCACCAAGAATCTGGTCGAAAATAATAAAATGAACATCAATCAAGCTAAGCATCTTGTCACACAGATGGAAAAGACATTCCCTGAAGCAATGATTGATGTACCACAGGATCTGATCAATATCATACAAAATAGCGAAAAAGATAAGCACATTGCGGCCTGTGCTATTCGCATCTCAGCACAGGCTATTTACACCATGAACTTCAAAGATTTTAAGGCAGAAACTCTGACAGAATGGAATATCGAAGCACAACATCCTGATAAATTTCTCTGCTATTTAATTGATCTTTGGCCTTAAAATCGGGACTGTGCTTGCGTGTATTAGATTTAGTCATTTGAATTAACTTCCATTTGTTTAGATTATAACCGGTTTTAGAAATTTCTCTTACCCTGTTGTCTAAATTTTGGGGTCCATTATCCTCCATTATTAATCTACCCTGTGTAAAAATCATTACAACATTGACGCGCAGTAATATTATGATATGATTCTAGTATATATTGTTATTATTCAATAGTTTTATTTTCTTTTTAAAATGACTCAAACTTATCAATACCCAAATGCTCCAATAGTTGAGGCTTGTATAGGCTTAGTGTTTGATAATATAAATATTAGTCATTTAAAGAATATTGCAGCCATAGAATCAGCTAATTATCCAAATGTTACTGAGATTAAGGATTTCAATAATGCTAGCCAACTAATTGGGTTAGAGATCGTTGATAAAGAATTTAAACAACGTCTCAAATTACAAACCAACCAGTTTACTTTTAGCCGTCTTAATCCTTACCCTGGGTGGCATAATTTTCAGCCTGAAGCCAAAAGGCTTTGGAAGTTATTTTCCAATGTTACTGATTTAATTCAAATAAATAGCCTTAGTCTCAGATATATTAATAGAATAGATTTACCCGTCTTACCATTTAATGACTTAGGTGAATATTTAAATACTCTGCCAAAGTTCAACACAAGTGTTACTGGTGAACCAAATAATTTTTTTATGCAATTACAAATTCCCCAAAAAGATATTCAAGCTGATTTAATAATTACCGAAGCATTGATTGATGAACCTAAAATCAAAGATAAATTATCTTTGATTTTAGATATTGATGTAATAAAAAAAGCATTGGCAAGTAAAGATAATATATGGGAATTATTGGAACAATTCCATGATCGAAAAAATGTAGTTTTTGAAGATTCTATTACTGCCAAAATAAGAGGGTTAATTAATAATGTCGACAATATTAAATAGAAATTCTGACAAAAAAGCTGAAATAATTGATTTTACGGTTTTAAATAGTGTTGAGGCTAAAAATCTTCAACACTATTCTGAATCGATTAGCTTAAGTAATTATGAAAATATTATTAAATCAACTAAACTAAACGATCTATTGTATGGCCAACTCGATATTTACAAACTAACTTTTTTAAAAGAAGGCTGGGATGGTTATGATGCGCCAAAACCATCTCAAAATATTATTAATATTGCGTTATCGTTTTGGAATTATTTATCTTTGAATAAATTTGAAAATATTGCTGACGAATTGAAAGTCCTACCAAGCAATTCAGGTAAAGTTGCTTTTATTTGGAGAAATAAAGATTCTAAGCGTCAGTTAGAATTAGATATATATGATCAAACTGACTTTTTTGCACAATGGTGCCTTCTTGCTGAAGATGGGATAATTACTGAAGGTCAGGTGACATCAATTGATTCTGTTGGTAAAATTTTAAATTTATTTGTTGGTTAATAATTAATGACTCCAGCTGAATGTGAGCGAATAATTCAAGATTATTTTGAAAGAAAAAAGCAGTTTGGCCATTGTTATAACATTAATAAAATTACACCTGAACATATTTTTTATCGTTTTATCAGTGAAAGATATATAGATAAAAATAATAATAAAGCTGAACCGCCTGCTTTTGATCAAGCTGGTATGTCAGTTTTTGTTGAAGGACCTGGTTTTATTAAAATTGATTTTGAAAAAATTATTAAGGAAAATCCAATTTGGGTAGCTTGGGCTAAAATTAGTGCCAATAAATTTATTCCTTCTCTTGATAAATTTATTTTTACTATTTATCATGATCCCTTGCCTTTTTTTAATAAAAATGAAAATTCTTATAAACAACAACACCCAAATCACGCTTTAATCATTTGCAAGAAAAATGCCACAAATTGCACTTTGATGCAACAAGCAGCTCAATTAAATACAATAAAGTTGAAATAAGTCTATTTACTTCAAGTTCTTATTTTCCTTAAAAAATAGCGATTCCGCAGGCTACTCCTTAATTTTTCCTTTAGATTATAATTTCTTAGTACTTGTATTATACTAAATACATTGATTGTTGCACTTGATCTGTCTCACTAAGTATAGACACACAGGGTTGTAGTAAACCCAATTAAAAATAACAAATAAACGCTGCGTTTCTCAAGGCCAAAAGACTCTTGCAAATGGCTCTTATAAAGATTATAACTTTTTAATTATACAGAATGTCAAAAAAATTTATTTATATCACACACGTCTGATAACATAACCACCTAGATTTTTATAGCTCTAATTTTTTTACTAACGCAGCTGCGGCCTTGGCTAAAAATAGATTTACAACAGATCTAAGCTGCATATCTAAATCATATACCCAAAAGACACATGGTTTAGGTATTTGCGAACTTGTAATTTTAAACTTAAAATTTCGAACAAATAAAATTCTTTTGTGGTTTAATAAGACCATATTATGATCTTAATGCCATAAACTAAACATATATGTGTGGGATAATTGCAATTAGAGGTATCGATGAAGCCTATAATCGTGCGCTATCCGGGCTAATGAACCTACAGCACCGCGGCCAAGACGGTGCCGGTATTCTAAGCGTTGGCCAAAACAGCGTTTTTTTCCATGAACGCAAACCTGGGCTTATCAGCAATAATTTCAAGCCCTTGACTAAAGATTCTAACATCCTCAAGCATACCGTGGCTATCGGCCAT
>JAJYFO010000216.1 GCA_021785395.1 bacterium
TATTAACAATACAAAGCTACCAGATTTTAGGTGTAATTTTAAATCGTTTTGACAACCCAGTTTAATTTCCATATTAGCATTAGCCTTTATTAAACTAGACCCGGTATAAAAGTTATAGCTGTTACTTTCTAACAAATTTGCGACAAGTCCTGGGTTGTTTGTATCCAGAGATTTAAATTCATTAGAATTGGTTTGTTTACTACAAGCTGCTGGAAGAAAATATAGACCAGTATTTTTTACATTTTGTGCGTCAAATTTTGAATTACTTGGGGCTTTAGAGTTAAAGTTAATAAATTTATCGTTTCCCAGATTCAACCCCATGTTTAACGAACCTAAGTTATTATCAGCAAAATTGACCGAATTGGCATTATTTAAAATATTTTGACTCAATGATGCCGAATAACTTGAATTATGAGTATATTCAGAAAAGCCCAAACTGTTAACTGGTATCGCGTATACTGGCGGGTCAGCCGTTATTTTATCGTTGCCTCCTAAGCTAAGATTACTTGCACTTAAGCTACCGGTATTAAATACGATATCCTGTCCTTTAGCGGTTAAAATATTACCACCGCTATTTGCGACAATCCCTTTGTAGCCAAAATAGACATTTGCCCCACCAGAATTAAAAACACTAATGTTAGTTGGATTAGGATTAGTAGTATTAACCTGACTATAAGAGCCTATATTAAAAACTATGTAACCAGGCTGCGACGTCGTTTTAGTGGCAATTACCGAATTAGCCTCAATATTAATGTTACCAGAGCTAGCGTTATTGTCAATCATTACAATGGGACCATTATTGGCTAATAATCCAAATTGATTACTGAGGTTGATACCTAAATTACCATTGGCGTTAACCTCTATACTTCCGCCTTGAGCATTTACACCGGCTCCAGTAGCTATTGACCCAAGAATATTAACGTTGCCGTTAGTATTAAAGGTAAAATAGCTTCCTGCCTGACCACCATTAATCTGCGACGAGCTACTTGCATCGTAAATATTGACAAAACTGTTATAACCTTGCGTTGAAGCACTAACAAATTGACCGTTTAATAATATCCTGCCGCCAGCTCCAATGGCTCCACCACCAGAAACAAGCGCTATATTGGGTGCTATCATCAAAGCTGCTGAAGTTGGCTGCGCAATATATCCAGAGGCAGTTAAAAATATAAAATCACTGGCTGATAAATTGCTATCGTTATAAATTCCAAATCCTCCAAAAGACTGCAAAGCAATTATAGAAGCTGTTATGGAATTACTTGCTTCACCAATTGGTGCATACAAAGTTAAACCACCAGCTGTATCGAGTTTAAATATTTGACCGCTAATTCCCGAAAGCAAGGTAGTATTTCCGTTGTAAAAGTCATTTACATAAATACTTGAATTTTGATTAAAAGACTCTAAATATAAATTTTGAGCCGAAACCTGCATTAAATTACTTGAAGTACCAATACCATTAGTTCCATTTAGAGAATAAAGCCCCATAACGGGTGCACTCATTATTCCAGAAGCGGTTATATCACCTGTATTTTGAATATACATATTTTGAGCAGCTCCAGCTGATATAATATTCAAACTTGGAGAAATATTTTTAATACCAGCTGAAGCAACACTTACAAGATATAGTGAATTAGTTTCAGTATTTAAACCATTACCGATATATCCTACATCAGCACCATATAATGAAATGTAACTAGAAATCAATTCACCATTGCCAGTTGTTTCAATATTACCATTTCGATACAAATAAATATTTAAGCCATATAAAGATCCAGTTACTTCAAGTTTAGAATTAATTAAAACGCCACCATACGCACCACCAACAAGATCAATATTAATCTTATTAGCTATAATGGATGCGTTGGTTATCAATGAATAACTACTAGAACTACCAGCATTTAGATAAACAAGATTAGCATTGATAGTATCTTGACTAGTAGCTTGTGTAATTAGACCATTAGCGAAAATAACAAATGTTCCATTTGGATCGTTAAAAGGAGTATTTATAACAACTCCTCCAGAAGCGTAAAAAGTACACTCTCCAGATCCATTGAAAGCACTAATATCCAGTTTAACGTTATCAGTCGATAAGTTTGAAACATATACATTGGCTGAAGCACTCACAAAAACATTATCAGAATTAACATTAAATCCAAGGCTAACTGGTGAACTTATATTACCGGAAACACTGGTTAAATATACATTTCCAGCCGTAACCACTTCAGAGCCAGAAACATTAGCATCAGTTATCGTATTAGACCCAGACACCGACAAATTGACTATACCAGTACCATTGCTAGCGCCTGCGACAATATCACCATCTACCACTATTGATCCTTTTGTATTAACAAAATCAAAAGTTCCGCTATTACTAACTACACTAGATCCAATATTAGCCGAAGAAGATGTAGTTGTTATATAAACACTACCATTAGGTGCAGCTAAGTTTAAAGAATTTGCCGTACTGAAAACATAGCTAGAAATTGACCCCAAGCTACCATTTAGAGCTTCTAAGCTAAGGTTAATGACTGGGTTTATAGCCACTCCCGAAGCTATTGATATCGCCCCACCAGTTGCCACGGTTATAGATGAAGAACTAGTAATGCTTCCATTTAAAATAATATTAGAGTCAGTAAGATTACTTAAATTTGCACTTATAACACCATTGGTAGTTCCAGTTGTATCAAATATCAAGGATCCGGCTACTGGGCTTGCTGTAGCTACAATAACATTACCACCATTTATAGCTCCAATATCAATTCCCGTACCATTAGTAGCCGTACTAATCAAGGTAACGCTTCCACCACCTCCAGCTACGCCAGTAGCAAGCAATGAATAATTTGTAGTTCCATTGGCTAAAATTATCTGACCACCGATAGTACCAGTAGAATTAGCTAGAGCTACCAAAGTAATACTACCGCCATTACCGGGAGAATTGGTATTTATTACATAAGGATAGCTCGAGGGGTTTAGATTATTATTAGTGAGCAAGTCTATATTGCCACCACTATAAGTCCCACTGCCACCAAAATTAACAGTCACATTACTAGTTGCTGCATTTGACCCAGTTGGAACTACAGTTGAATTTATACCTCCACCAGTCACATTTGTACCTAAACCAGCAATTATAACGACATTACCACCACTACCCGAGCTACTACTAGCCGTATTTATAGTCGCCGTAGTGCCACCAGAAATATTTACGTTACCACTAGCAATAATTGCCAAATTATTTCCGTTAGTAACGATACCACCATTAAGACTAATATCACCACTGGTATTTACATAAGTTGGGTCTGCTTTGATATTACTGTTACCAATAAGCATGTCGAAAGAACTAGTTACAAGATTGCTAGAATTTGAAATCGTGTTGATTTGACCTGTCACATTGTCGGTCAATCCATTAACATACCCGTTGCTAGCTAAAAAATTCAAGTTATGGCTTATAAAATTACCTTTATATAAATCTATGTTACTCAAAGAACTTATATTGATATTTCCGTTGTAGGCTATTAACTGACTGTAAGAACTGCCTGACAAATTCAAATCGTTTAGACCAATTATATTTATATTCCCATACCCAGCCTCGATAGTTGCCGAATTAAATACATTGGACGAATTTATAGTCACGTTACTTCCCCCATAAATTCCACCAAAATTTATCAATTCATTGGTATTTAATCGTAAAGCATCGCTAGCTGATATTAATCCTGAATTTTCATTTACAACATTATTGGCTATAAGACTAGCCGAACCATGCATTATGATATCACCATAATTAACTAAATTTCCATTAATATTCAAAGACGGACTAGTGTCAAAAAATGCGACACCTTTACTAACTAACATGGGTTCATTCAAACCATTTACATCTAAATTATTAAAATTTCCACCTATAGCTTGGCCAGTCGAGTTTAATACCAAAGACTGATGATTTGACAACATTACCTGATTTAAAGCGATAGATTCAGCAGGCGTTATCAACTGATTTCCAAACACAGTTTCTAACTCATTTCCTATTTTAATCGCATAAGTACCGCTAAAATGACCAGAACTAACGTTGTCTATAACCGAATTTAAATTTAACGGTGAATTTACTACTTCGTGCAAAATACTAG
>JAJYFO010000217.1 GCA_021785395.1 bacterium
GGAATAGAATTAAAGGCGGATTCAATTTTTGATGTATTTGACTCGCCAAGGGACTATAACGCTTTAGTAATAGGACAAAGCGGTTCAGGAAAGTCATTTTTAATGGGTCTTTTATCATCTAACTACTTTAAAAAAGGGTATGACATTATTCTTTTCGATTCAGGATATTCGCACGTAAAATTAGCAAAAATTTTAGGCAGACATATAGATTTTACTTTAGATAAGCCTATTTCTGTTAATCTTTTTGCTCTTATAAAAAATAAATACGATTTAGATGAATACTTAAACAGTTTAAGGCATTTTATTTGCGGTATCGCCAATATCGATACCGACAATGAAAAATATATATACTACGCTGCGCATATAGAGCAGTCCATAATAGAGTTATGGAATATTTATAAAGACAAACTTGAGTTATCGCATTTTATAGACAAATTCAAAGATAATGACAATTTTATCGATGTATCAAACGCTATAAAAGCATTTAACGAAAAATACGGAGAATTTTTTAAATCCGAACCCGAAATAGATTTCAATAATGCCTATACGGTTATAGAGACATCTAATCTTGATAATACGCCTTTATTGAGAGACGCCGTTATATTCGCTTTATATATTCATATATTCAATAAAATATCTAAAAGAGACTCTAAGAAAACGGTCTGCTTTATGGACGAGTATCAAAAATATTTTTACTCTAATTTTATGCTTACCGCAATAGAGAAAGCGTATCGTGAATTTAGACGGTATAATGCGTCGATTATTGTTTCTGTCCAAGGTTTTAACGGTATTTTTATAAATAATGATAAGATTAGCCGTCATGGGCGAATGTTATTCAATAACAGCGCTTGGAAAATCTTTTTAAGACAGTCCGACGAATCGTGGAGTTATATAAATAACTATTACAAACAAAGCGCAGACCTTAACAGGATAGGTATGTATTCAAGCGTTTTATCGTTTATTCCCGGCGAATATTCTGAAGCCGTAGTCTATTCGCCTTTTAGAGACGATAACCCTGTCTTTCCGTCTTTGATTGAAACAATAAAAATTGAGCCTGAAACTAAGTCTATGTATTACCTTTTATCTTCTTCAGTATCGGATAATGCGGAAATTAATAAATATTTACCTGAAGGAATAAGTATAAAAAA
Source organism: bacterium (assembly GCA_021785395.1). GTDB lineage: Bacteria > Cyanobacteriota > Vampirovibrionia > Obscuribacterales > JAKAZS01 > JAKAZS01. The sequence goes on from JAJYFO010000217.1 coordinate 1,149, forward strand.
TACGGCAGGAGCAGACATAGTTAATGCAATTAACGAAGTTGTTAAGGACGGCGACAATGTTTAAAAAACAAGCGATAACTAATATTAGACAGTCTTTTATTAATTTTTGGTCTTACATTGCGCCAAAGTTAGAAAAGCCTTACTCTGTTATCCGCTGGATATTTTTAAAAATCGTATTTTATATAACCGTTATCTTTGTAACGCTTGGAATAGCTTTAGTCATAGGTTTTTGGAGTAATATATTAACATTTAATCAAAGAATTATTACTAATGACGCCGTTATCCTTTACCGTTCAAAACTCCCCGCTAAACTTACTAAAAAAGAACGCAAAGAATGGTTAGAAGTCTCTGCGTTAGAAAAGAAACTAAACAGAATAAGCGTTTCTTATCAAATATCGCAAATCAAAAAATTAAAACCGCCGTTCCCGAAAAAGAGGTAATACCATGCTAAAAAAATCCCTGTTTCTAATATTATTTTTATTATTATTTTCATTTACGTCTAAAGCCTACGCCGTAAGCCCTACCACGACTTATGCCCTGTCAGGCTCTTTGACGGCTACGACTTCGTCAGGCATACAATTTTTTACTCTTTCTGGTTCGACGGACGAGATAACGGGTTCTAACGAGGCAAGCGGGTCTATTACGTATTCAAGCGGGGCTTTTAGCGGGTCTATTACCATAGCTAATACCGGCGGGTCTATTACTTTATCCGGCTCAGGCGATACAATAAGCTATAACGGCAGCAGCATTACCTACGACAGTTCTACCGATACTTTTTCGGGTTCTATATCGCTTTCTTTATCGGAAAATTTAACGACTCCGGCAACCTGCTCCGACGGTTCTACGCCGACAAGCGGTTCTTGTCCGAGCGGGACTTATTTAACCTGTCCCAGCGGATATACCCTATCCGGCGATACCTGCTCCGAAACCGTAAGCGGTTCTTTTACTTTATCAGGCTCAGGTTCTAATATAGACATATCAGGCGGCAGTTCAACAGGTTCTATTTCGATGACGCAGACGGAAGTCTGCCCTACGGGATATACGCTCTCAAGTGGCTCCTGCGTATCAAATACGGATGCGGGGACGACTTCGACTTATGTCTGCACGGACGGAACGAATTATCAAAACTGCGATGCAGGAGGTTCTATCCTGCCGTCCGGCTCTGCTTATCTATGCCCCTTAGGGCAGACGCAGTGCAACGAAAATACAAGCACGCCTTCTTTCTATTGTTCTTCAGGTGGTAGTATTACAGGTGGGGCACAGTCTCAAATAGTAGCCCCTGCAGATGATTACTACGGTTATAATGTTAATTTTCCAGATACTAATGCTGATTGGATATATGATACTGTTTATAATGCTGCATTACAACCCAGCGGCGCTATGGTATCTTTATCTAAAACATTTAATGTTTCATCTAATACAAGCGCTACAATATATACAAATTTTGATGATATTGGTTGGGTGTATTTAAATGGACAATATATAGGATATGACGGTAATTATTGGCATAATACGGCATCTTTTCCTGTTTCTTTACAAGCTGGCAATAATACGCTTACTCTTGTAATTGAAAATTTAGATCCGCCTAATCCTAATCCTTCCACTGTTGTTGCCTCTGTTATTGCCTCTGATGGGACTGTCTTAGTTGATACAAACGGAAGTGGATGGATAACAGCCTATTGTCCTAATAATGATACAAGCAATAATGCATTATTTTGCGCAAGTTTGACTTTTAGCGGAGAATATTGTTATGTTAATTCAAGTTCATGTCCAAACGGATATATATCTAATAGTTCTCAGTGTGTAAATACTGTTTCGTTATCTTGTCCGACGGGGACTACGCTTGTCAATAACGAATGCGTCTCTTATTCTTGTCCCTTAAACGGCACGCCCCAAGGCTCCGCCCCCGGACAGAATTATACCTGCGTCGAGCCGTCAGGCAGTTCTAATTATTATTGCAGTCCAAATATATGCTATAACAACACGACTAATACTCCCGTTTCTACTACGGAAACTATGCCTGCCCCACAGACGAATAACGGCACGGTGACAAGCTCCGGTTGTCAGGGTTCTATTTACATATTTCCCGGTCAAGCCCTGCAATGCACGAGAGATTTTGTTTTAGGCGAAAATTGCTGTTCACGTTCTAAATTCTTATTAGGCGGACGCAGTTGCAGTTCTAATTCTCAGATAATTGCCAAAGCCATAATTTACGATAATCAATATAGTCCGCCCGTCCCTATTTATTCCGGTTCCGGCGATATGAATACCGCTCCTATTACAAGCTGTTCTCAATCGGAAGCGGCTACCGGCTGCGGTCAGCAGGGAGAGGCGATTTATTTAGGCGATTACTGCTCTTTAAAATTGCCTATTGTAGGCACTTGTTTGGCACATACTTACGTATTTTGTAAATTTCAAGGTCTTCTTGCTACTATAATTCAGGCTCAAGGCAGAGCGCAGCTTGCGGGTGGTCCTAACGCCGTATCTTGGGGTTCGGTTCAGTCTCCTAATTGCACGGGTTTTACGCCGACGCAGTTTCAGGAGCTTAATTTTGCAAATATGAATTTAAGCGAATATATTGCCGTTATTAAAAATCAGGTTAGCAATACGCTTACAACATCGGCTATCGATAATCAAATACAGCAGACGACGCAGTCGATAGGCAATGAAATAAATCAGTTAGAAACAGGCGGAGCTTTAACTGGGACTACGCCTTAATTTACGAGGTATATAATTATGCAGGAAAAAATAGAAAAACACGTTCAAAATTACGATGAAAACTCAATTAAGTTAGTCAAAGAATACAGGCTTATAAAAATTCTTGCTTGGATTTCATTATTTTTAATAGTCTTGGCTATGACATTTATTATCGTCAAAGCCTCTCATGCCTGTCCGTCGGGTCAGGTGCAAGATTATCAAGGTAACTGCGTATCGATTAACCAAGCCGCA
>JAJYFO010000218.1 GCA_021785395.1 bacterium
AAAAGTAATGATGCTGCCCAGGTCAATACTAATAAAAGTGCCACAAAACCACAAATTCTATGCTTTGTCGATACTTTCGATGTAAATTCAAAGCCAGTTATAAGTTTTATTGATAGTATAAAAAAACAATACGATAAATTCATCGATTTTGACATTATCGATATAACTAACCCCAAGAGTAGCGATTTAACAGCTAAATATCAGATTAGAGGAGTGGTACCAACCGTAGTTTTGTTAGATAAAGACGGTCAGACTGTGGACAAAATGGTTCACGACATTAACTATGATAATTTAAAAACCAAAATCAACCTATTATCTAGCAATTAATACTATAACCATTCAAATAGGAAAATTAATTGGAAAAAACAAAGAAGGCTTTATTTATTAGTTTTGAAGGACCAGACGCAGCCGGAAAATCGACCCAAATTAAATTACTAGCTAATTTTTTAAGCAAAAATAACATTGACCATATATTGACCAGAGACCCCGGCGGAACTAATTTTGGTAAAAAAATAAGACAGATTTTGCTCGATAAAGAATCAGTGCTAGACCCAGTCACAGAATTACTTTTATACGCTAGCGACCGCTGTCAACACGTCCATGAAATTATCAAGCCTTCATTAGATAAAGGTATCACAGTAATCACCGATCGATACATAGATTCATCGGTAGCTTATCAAGGCTATGGACGAAAAATCCCCATTAGCCTCATAAACCATTTAAATAATATAGCTACCGATAAACTAAAACCAGATATAACTTTTTTACTTGACATTGATACCGATATCAGTTTAAAACGCCGCGACAGCAATAACCTCGATAGGCTCGAAAGCGAATCTAGCGAATTTCATGTAAGAGTAAGACAAGGTTATTTAAAAACAGCCAGATTATATCCAGACAGGATTCATGTCATAAATGCCAGGAAAACCGTAAGCCAGATTCATTATATAATCAAGAGTATTTTACTTAACAAGTTTAACCATATTTTTAGCGAAAAAATAAATGCCGAAAACAATTAATATCTATTTTAAAATTCTGGTTTTTAGCTATTTATTTTTGTTTACTAAACTTAATAGCCAAGCTATCGATTCAAGCTGTTTGAAAGAAAACTTAGGTGACTGTACCAAAATTGGTGCCAGCCACGTTCTGGTTTTTAATGACCCAAATACTAACATAAAAGCCAATTTAATCGCCGTGCACGGTATGTCAATGTGCGCCAGGGCATACACTCAACTTGGCCTTTGTCTATTAAAAAAATATCAAATTGCCACATACTGTCTAAATGTTAGAGGTTTTGGTCCATTGGGTTCGGATAGCCGCGAAGAAAAGTTAGATCTAATTGATACTACTGGTGATATAAGACTATTAATTAATATTTTGCACGCTAAAAATCCTAATCTACCAATAATTTTATTGGGGGAATCAATGGGAGCTAGTCTGGTTCTGGCTACAGCAGCTAATAACCCTGAATTTATTGATGGTATTGTAGCTTCATCACCAGCTTGGAAAATTAAAAAGTTAAAGCGCAATATAGCCAAAGGTATCTTACAAATTATAATTGAGCCAAAAAAAAAATTAGGTTTAGCCAGTAAGGGTATAGTCAACCAGGCCACCAATGACCCTAATTTGATTAACCATATCGAAACCAGTGATTCACATAAACTAAAACTTAGTTTATGTGAGGCTATTAATTTTTTAAGATTTATACATAAAACGAGTTCATATGCTATATCAGTTAATAGTTGTAATGTTATGATACTTCAGGGTTTACAAGATAATTTGGTCAAGCCCGAGTCAGCCGCATATTTATATAAAGATTGTACGACCAAGCATAAAGAATTTATTTTAGATTGTAAAGCCAGTCATTTAATTTTTGAAGAAAACCAGTATAATAGTAATGATATAATTAAACTCGTTGAATTTATTTCTGCCTCATCACAGTCTAATAATACAAAATCTAATTTTGAAATAGTTTCCGGTTTTCAAACTATAAACAAAGAATTTATATCCAAAAAATATAAACGAACGTACAACAAAATAGTTAAGATACTTAGCAATAAATCCAAACATGACTGACATTTTAAATTTCTGGAATACTCTTTATGAAAGCAGTAATACACCCTGGGATTTAAGTACTTATGCTACACCTTTTAAAACCTACCTAGAATCGCCTTATGCTATTAAACCATGTAAAACAGCTGTAATTGGCTGTGGTAATGGTCATGAATGCGAATTGTTTTTGGATTATAATTTTAGCGTTACCGGCATAGACTTTGCTGATATAGCTATCCAAAACACCGCCGCCAAGTTTGCAGCCAGAGGCGTTTACAATACATCGGCTTTTACTATTAAGGAAGATTTTTTTAAACTCGATTTAGAAAACGAATTTGACGCCATTGTCGAACATACATTTTTTTGCGCAATCAACCCCAAATTAAGGTACGAATACGTAAGAAAAGTTGTTTCGATGCTCAAGCCTAACGGCTATTTTATTGCCCTGTGGTGGATAATGGACAAAGAAGATGGGCCTCCGTTTGGAGTTACCCAGGGTCAGATTTTTAAATTCTTTCAGAATAACTTTGATTTTGAGCTAGCTTATATACCAAAAGATTCTCACCCATCAAGGTTTAACAGTGAATTATTTACTGTTATGCGTTTGGCAAAAAAGTTTTAGCTTGTTCAGGCATAATTCATCTAAATGTTTTTATAATTAGACTTAATTTCCCCAATATTTTATTTATTTTTTTATGACGATAATTTTTCAAACTATTCTAATATTATTATTTGCGGTATTTTCTATGTTTCAACCAGCCAGTGCTAACCTTAAAATCGGTGATAAAGCCCCAGATTTTATACTGCTAGATCAAGATGGCCATAAAGTTAGTTTAAGTGATTTTCACAATAAAAAGATAGTAGTGTTATATTTTTATCCTAAAGATGAAACCTTGATTTGCACAAAAGAAGCTTGCGCCTTTCGTGATTCGTATACAGATTTTACTGACTTAAATTGCTGCGTAATTGGTATCAGTTCTGATTCAGTCGAATCGCATAAATCTTTTGCTAATAATCATAAACTTCCGTTTATACTTTTAAGCGATGATAAATCGGCCATCCGCAAAAAATACGCAATCCCAAATACTGCTATGGTATTACCAGGGAGGGTAACTTTTGTAATCGACAAACAGGGTATTATAAGACTAATATTTAATTCACAGCTAGATAGCGACAAACATATGTCTGAAGCTTTAAAAGTCGTTAAAGATTTGAGTAAATGATTTATTGAAGTTGCTATTTTGGGTAAATATAACCTTATAATAAATTGTTTATTTTTAAGTTATTTTTTACACCCCCTTAAGTGATGTCATTCAATGGATTAAGTTCATTATATACATTAACATTTTGGACATTCATTCGTGTGTCTATAAATTCTTTGATTGATTTAAAGTTAGGGTTTTCCATATTACAGCTTAATCCATTAATTTTTAGAAATGTAACTAAGTTACAATTTAGTGATTGAATTATTTTATCTTTTGAAAATATTGTTAGTGGAATATCTTTATCCGATTCAACGACTTCACTAAAGAGATATTTATGTGTCAATTTATTATGCCTATCAATATCTAAACCATCTGAAGTAAGTAATTCATGATTAACTTTATAACTAGCATAAATATTAGCAATAGCATTGAGAATTTGCCAATCCACCCATCCAGCTATTCTTAATACTTTAACCGTATTGGTAAAATTCTTATCAGATTTTAAAATTGATAAAATGATACTGAGGCATTTAGAACAGTTTAAATACCTGTTTTTGATATTAATATTAAATTCGTTTTCGTTATACTTATCACATAATTTTGTTGGATATATTAATTGATTGGCTTCAAATGAAAGCTTAAAACTTTTATCAAGTTCATAGTCAATAACAAATTGATTACGAAAATATGAATCAAATGTTTTTTTATCAAATATTTTTTTTAAAATCAATTGATAATTGTTGGCTGAAAACCCTTTTGCAATTAAATTATTTTCCAGTTGAATTAAATCTATTTTGTCTAGAAACTCTTTATCTTGAGCCAGACTAAGCTCTTTTA
>JAJYFO010000219.1 GCA_021785395.1 bacterium
TGATTGAATTAAGGTTTAAGTCTGACAGAATCAAGCTAGATAACACCTGGGCTACGTCGTAATGTTGATTAAACATCTGTGTACTAGCCAAGTCATGACCAGCTGACAAAATGGCGTTGGCACTATTTTCGTTATGGGTTTGACCCTGGTTATTGGCAAAATTTTCTGGTTCGGCTATGGCTGGGCTAGACAATTGGCTTGCCACAAATAAGCTTAGAAAAAGCAGCGTAAATGCTTTTGTCAAATATTTAGCCTTTTCGCGCTTAGTTGTCTTACCAATTAATTGGTGGCTATCTATTGGGCTGTCTAAATGGATAGCGCGTTTGGGTAAAAAACCGCTAGCGTCAGATAAAAGCAGACGTAAACTTATAAACTTGGCCAAAGCTTTAACTCCTTAATTGAGTATGTAGTAATTTGGTAAATGATATCAGACAATTGTTCCCGATTTGTATTAAAAAACTTTTATCCAATACGTTTAAGTCAAAGTCGATAGTGTTGTCAGTGTAATAAAACTGCTTGACATTGATTTGGTTATATTGGTTAAATTTATTTAATTAAATTAAACTTTAACAAATTGTTTGTCGGCAAACTATACAATTGATAATATATAAGCAAATTTTAATTTTTGCTTTTTAACTATTTTCAAGCTGTCAACTATTTTTACTCAAGTAGGACTTTTGTGGTATCACTAAAAAATTATAGAATTACTAAAGCTTTAATCATTCTCTTTTTTTGCTTATTTAACCTTGCACCTTTAGCCTATACAGCTGAGTCTAATAAGTCGGCTGAATTAAATAACTGGCTTAACCAGCTACCCCATATTGATTTGAACAATGTTAAAGAAGGCCAGACAGGCTATGGTTTGACCGTATTTCAAGGTTACAGTATAAAGAAGTTTCAATTCACCGTAATTGGCGTAGTTAAAAAATTCTTTAACGGTAGTGACGCTGTTTTAATTAAACTAATCGGACCCGATTTTGCCAAGAATAATTTAATTAGAGGTATGTCTGGGTCACCAGTTTATATCGACGGTAAGTTACTCGGAGCCGTATCGTTTGGTTTTGACTTTTCGACCGAACCGATTGTAGGTGTTACACCCATTAAAGAAATGCTCGATAGTGTAATAGAACCAGTCGCTGATAAAAATTCTACTGTAATCGATAACGATCCAATTTCTTATAATGAAAATAGCAATTATAAAATCAGCCAAAATATACTCAACGCCAAGACTATTTCTTTGCTTTCACCTATAAGTATGGTTGGTTTTTCAGTTAGGGCGCAAAATTATCTAACCAATGTCTTTAAACCTTATAATGTAGATTTGGCTTCTGGTCTAGGTGGAGGTATGAGGCCAGATTTAACTGTCAAAACTAATAATTCTGAAAAAAAAATATTAAAGCCAGGCTCTTCGGCTAGCGTATTATTGAGCGATGGCGATTTTATGTCAGCCGCTACAGGCACCGTTACAGCCGTAGTAAATAACAAGGTACTGGCCTTTGGCCACCCTTTTTTACAGGCTGGCTGTGTAGACTTTCCTATGGCTACAAGTTACGTCCATACAGTCGTTCCAAGCCTGGTAGCTTCTGTTAAACTGGCTTCGCCGGTTAATGTGATTGGTAATATTTTTAGCGATAGACCCTGGTCGGTTGGTGGAAACATTGGTCAAACGGCAAAAATGGTCAATGCCACCATTGTTGTTAATGATATGACTCGCCAGCTTGTAAAAACCTATCACGTTAAAATCGTCAATCACCCCAGTATAACTCCAGGGCTTTTAGCCGCTAGTGTTATGTCAGCTATTGACAGCACCCATCAAAGCCACAAGCCCTATGTTATTACGGTGAATAGTCAGTTCGACATAAACAAATACGGAAAATTCGAAAAATCGGCATCTTTTGCCAGCAACGTCCCTCAAGCCACAAGCCTTGTTAACGGTGGAAAACTTAGCCTAGCTAGCGACCCTGTGGGTAGTTTTGTCGAAAATATAGCCAGTAAAATTTACTTAAATAATTTTGAACCGGCTAGTTTAAAGGATGTGAATCTTACTATAAACATTGAAGACGAACGTAAAACGGCTAAAATAGAAGAAGCATACATTGACAATAACGAAGTAGCCCCTGGTCAAGAAATTAAAATTAAGTGTTTGATAAAACCTTTTAGTGACAAAGCTTACGAAAGCGAGGTTAAGTTAAAACTACCAGCTAATCTACCCGACGGCGACTTATTGATAGGCGTTGGCAACGGTAGCGATATTAAAACTTTAGAGGGAAAATTCGATGTACACGAACCGCCAGCGCAAAATTTACGTCAATTACTCCATAAATTATTTTTGCCCCACGAAAACTCAAGCCTTAATGCAGTTGTAGCTTTACCTTATCCTAAAGTTGTCGTAAACGATCTAACCTTTGATAACCCACCGCCAACTTGGTTCCAACTTTATTTTTCTAATACCGATACTAGGGGAATTTTTGTTTCTAAATCTAAGCTTTCAACTACCAGGCAAGAGCCGTATATTTTGTCCGGTAGCCATACTCTGAGCGTTAAAGTAGTTAACCCTATAAAATATATGGCCTATAAAGAAGACTTATTCCCGGACATTGTTAAATCGCAAGTACCTTCCCAGTCGTCATATTCTACTAGTGCAGCGAATAAACTTTTAGGCTCGACTACTCTCAACTCAGCGTTTAAGCTATTGGGTAATTTGGCTATAACCGAAACGACAAATACTAAAGATGTTAAAGATAAAGGTAAAGAGGCTGCCAAAAAGAATGAGAATTCTTTGGTACCGTCTTTTGTCACCGTCAATAGCGATATTTACCCGCACGCACCATTAACTAAGCAATTTGTCCAAGGAAGTTACGCTACATTTAACGATGGGACATTTAAAAATACTTCGGTGGATAGCCTTGGTAGGCTTTGGGTGATTCCCGAAACTACCACGATAACCTTAAATAAACTAAAGGTAAATCAAAAACCCAATTGTATAGCTTATTGCCAGGGTAAATTGTTTATTGCCAATGGCCAAGAAATTAACTGCCTTAATTTGGCAAACAAAGATTTGACTAGTATAGCCCAATTTAAGGATAGTTTAATTACCGGTTTGTGTTTTGATAAAAATAACGTTTTATACGCTGCCTTAAGCCATGACTCGAAAATAATAGCCTTTGAAAACCTGTTTAACGATAACTCTAAAGATAAAAACAATTACAAACAAATAATAAAAATAGACAACCAAATAATTAATTGTTTAAAAATTACTCCCGACAATATAATGTATATAGGAACGTCAAACCCTGGCAGACTATACCAGTTAAACCTCAACGACGCAAATTCTAAGTTATTGAGTCTAGAAACTAATTCTAACCATGTAACGTCAATTTCTTATAATAATACCAATAAATCGGTTTATATTGGTACCAGTCAGCCAGCCATTGTATACAAGCTTAAACCTGAATTTAAACTAGATTCAATATACCAAAGCAGTAATTCGACGATTACTGGTATTGAATTTGACGCTAGTAATAATATGTATTTAGCGACCTTGGACAAAGGACAACAAATAAAACTAAACGAATCAGGCCAGGTCAATATAATCGGTGAAAGCCAGGCTTTTTATACATTATTTAATAGCGGTAAAGGTATTTACGCAGGTGACGCTGAAGGCGATATTACGCTTCTTGCCAATAATGAATATATCAATAGACCATTTTTTATTCCGATCAAACACACGCATACAGACAGTGTAATTAGTGCCTGCCAAGACGATAAAAATAATCTTTATATGCTATCGCGCAACGGTAATGAAATAAACGTTATAGCCGGGCAAATGCCAGCTAGCAATTATTATGTTTCACCCGTATTTGACGCTGGCGACAAGGCTAAATGGAATAAAATCTCGTTATACAACCAATTATTGGTAAATTGTCCCAAGTTTAACGACGCCTTTGATATAGAATATAGATACGGAAATAAACTTATTCCAGACTCTACTTGGTCGCCGTATTCTAAGGCTCTTGTTAACAAAGAAAATAGCTATTTTATTGTCGATACCGATAAAAGCCGTTATTTTCAGTACAAGCTTAC
>JAJYFO010000220.1 GCA_021785395.1 bacterium
AATTTTTTGCTTTATTTCAGGCTTTTTATCGGCCAAGTCGGCTTTATTAGATTCAATTCGGCGTTCGTTTTCAATTTCGTCAGATGGAACGTGTTCTTTCGATAAAAACTGTGGTTTAGACGAAACAACGTGCATAGCTACTTCCCGACCTAAATTGACCATATGTTCAAGGCCATTTATAGCCTTATCAGCTTCTAGGGTAACCAAGGCTCCCATTTTTCCACCCAAAGAATGCACGTAAGTGCCAACTATACTTGTATTGCCTGGTGTTTTCATTACATGGAAACGTTTAACGACAATGTTTTCACCAGTTTTGGCGATGTAGCTAGATACAAGGTCGCTTACTTTTTGGCCGTCAAAATTAAGTTCTAGTAAGGCCTGTACGTCTTTTGGCTGGTGTTCAAGAATACAAGTGCATAATTTATCAGTCAATTCTTTAAATTGTTCATTACGCGCCACAAAATCGGTTTCACAGTTAACTTCTAGTATTAAACCAAGCGTGTGGTCTTTATTAGTAGCCGTGACAACAAGCCCTTCAGCTGCTGGCCTATCGGCTTTTTTACTGGCCGAAGCTATCCCTTTTTGACGCAAGTGTTCAAAAGCTTTTTCTAAATCGCCCAAAGTCTCTACCAAAGCCTTTTTACAGTCCATCATGCCGGCACCGGTTTTTTCCCGTAATTCTTTCACCATGGAAGCACTAATTTCTACCATTTTTCTTCTCCCTAAATAAAATATCTAATAAATTTAAAGTCAACAGTCAACTATACTTCGTCTGTATCAGCTGAAAATTCTTCGAGCGCAACGGTTAGCTCTTCGTCAATGTCAATGTCATCGACTGAATGCGAATACTCTACAGCTACTCCAGAAGTTAGTTTTTTAGCTCCGACACTAACTGGCTCGTTTAAATGGTCAATTTCTTCGCGATAATTGGTTTGACCCTGACGTCCTTCGATAATCGAATCAGCCAAAGCACCCGTAATCAATTTAATAGACCTAATCGAATCGTCGTTACCCGGTATGACAAAATCGATGTCATCTGGGTCGCAATTGGTATCGATAATGCCGACGACTTTAATACCAATCTTTTTAGCTTCGGCCACAGCAATAAACTCGCGTTTTTGGTCGATGACAAATAGAACGTCTGGCTTACCACGCATGGTTTTTATTCCGCCTAAAGACTTTTCTAGTTTATACAACTCACGGTTTAGTACAGCCAACTCCTTTTTAGGGCGACGGTACAAATCACCGGAATGCTTCATATCCTCAAGCTCGCGTAAGCGATTAATGCGCAATCGGATAGTTTCAAAATTGGTCAACATTCCACCTAACCAACGGCGGTTTACGTAAAAGCAACCAGCCCTTTTGGCTTCTTCTTCGACAATGTCAGTAGCCTGTTTTTTGGTACCTACAAAAACTATATTTTTACGCTGACTGGCCATTTCGCGCATGAAACTACAGGCTTTTTCTAAGGCTACAGTGGTTTGTTGTAAATCTATGATATAGATTCCATTGCGTTCGCCGTAGATAAACTCACGCATCTTGGGATTCCAGCGACGGGTCTGATGGCCAAAATGCACACCAGCATCAATTAATTGTTTTACAGATATTGCCGACAAGGTTACTTAACACTCCTTTTTTATACAGAAAATATGCAACATATATTATATTAGCAACAATTCAGGCAAATGCCCAACATCTTATTAAAATCTAAATCTTTGTTAATTGTCAAGGTAAATTTTATTATTCACGCTTAAAATGAATCAATAAACGTCCAAAACGATTATACAATTTATGTTTTAAAGATTTTGAAAAAAATTAGAAATCAACCCCAGCCAGCAAAAAAGCTAGACAAATTGCCCTAAATACAAGTATAATAAAATTAATCTAATGTTTAACAAGGTTGTAATAATTTGTCCAAAGTCCTCGTCCTAAATGCTTCATACGAACCGCTCAACACCTGCTCCTGGCGCCGGGCAGTGGTGCTTGTGTTAAAAGGCAAAGCCGACCAGTTGGAATGTGAAAACAGAATTATTTACGCCAGTCAATACATGCCAACGGTTATACGACTAAGGAATTTTGTCAAAATTCCTTATAAGGAAATTAACCTGTCGCGCAAAAACGTTTTGCACCGTGACAACTACACTTGTCAATATTGTGGGGTACACCGTAAAGACTTGACCGTCGACCATATCATTCCCAAATCAAAAGGTGGAAAAGATACCTGGGACAACGTTATTACCGCTTGCTTAAAGTGCAATGTGACCAAAGGCAATAAGACCCCCAAAGAGGCCAATATGCCGCTGCGCATAAGCCCAAGGCGACCAATAAGCCATATAGAATTTGAAATTTCTAAATTCGTCACGACTTATAAGCCGGCCTGGAGCAAGTACATTGGCTCAAACGAACTATTCATGTAGAAAAAAATTAAACCAGTCCTTATTAGTCTGTGTATGACTTTAAATACCAGTTGGCATGATTTTTTTGTACAAATCAATAACCTTAAAACCAAAAAAGCGATTTTAGGCATATGCTAAAATGTATTTTAGCCATTTTTAGCTTAAACAGGCTTCTTTGTCCACTTGCTTTGTGCATATACAGGTTATAATTTCATGAAAACTAGATTAATACTTAGGTTCTTAGTACTTCTACTTACTTTTTCTTACGCCAGCAATTCGCTTTATACTCAAGCGCAAACGGTAACTAACAACAATTCAGCCAACCTAAACCATAACTTAAGTGGTTTTGACAATTACAACAACCTGGTTTTAAACCACGCTATCGACCTTTCAGCCATTTTACACGAGAGCATTAACGCTTCATTTAACTTAAACTCGATTACACACAGCCTAATAGCCAATAGCATAAATAATTTCCACCCTGTATCGATAAAACTGGGTCACAACCTGACCGCTATTACACCCAATTCCTACCTGACGCCAGCCGAATACATATTGGTGAAAGAAGTCTTAAGCGACGATAGTAGTAGATTAATACTCAATAACAACGGGCAGGCTATTGGTGGCAGTTTTGGCTTTAATCTACTACCTTCAGAAATATGCGGTCTAATTATTCCGACCAATGTTATCGGAGTTGAAAATATTGCTAATATTGACTTCAGCGCTAGCTTGGTAAATTATGGCGATTTAAGGGTAACCGATTATGGCAATACAACGATTTATAGCCAGAATTTTATAAACACAGCCTCTGGAAGCGTCAATTCATCGCTAGCAGCCAGAGACAATTTAACCATAAATACCATTAATGATTTTATCAATATGGGGCAAATACATTTAAACAATAGCGATTTGACGGTCAATGCCAACGGCAGCGTTATAAATGAACCTAATAGTCAAATTACCGCTTATAACATTGACTTGTCTAGCCAAAGCGGTTATTTAGACAATAACAGCCTAATTGAAGCTACAAACGCCATAAACGTCACGACAACAAACGGCGAAACTTTAGAAATTAACGCCGTCAATGGCGTGTTTTCAGCCGAGAATAGTGTTACTATTGCAAGTGACTATAATAGCAGCAAAACAAGCTTACAAGATATTTATGGCGGTAATTTTATAATAACCAGCCATAGTAATGGCAATTCAGGAATTAATTTTAACGCCGGTAAAGGTAGTCTTCATCTTGATATTAAGGAAGTCATTGGCAGCGTTAATCTACAAGGTTATAATTTGGGTTTAAGCGTAGAATCTAGTAACCTCAACTTGAACCAGTTTAATGTAACCGGTGACCCGCTTATCATTAATTCAGGCGGGAATATCACGTTACCAGCTAATGGAATAACTACTGGCGGCTACGACCTGGTCGTGCTGGCTAGCGGCAATATTACGACTAACGCCTCCAACCCTGGTATCATTGACACATCCGTTACCGGCTATGGAGTATTAACAGGGTCAACAAGAACTATAGTAGTCAACAGTGGTCAAAACTTTAACACATTTAATGGTGGGGCTGGAAATGTAACGATAGTTGCCGGAGCTAGTATTATTAATAACGGTAACACAGTAACTTTAAATGGTCCAAGTTCTACCGGCGGTCTTGATTGTGAGCATCGTCTGAACGTC
>JAJYFO010000221.1 GCA_021785395.1 bacterium
TAATAATATCTTTTTTATCGCAGTATTTTATACTATTAGCTATAAGGTTTTGAAATAACTGAATTGCGCTCGTTTCTTCCATCTCGACTAAGGGAAAAGTGTCAAATAAAATTTGAACATTCTTTTCTTCAATCGAAACTTTGAGTAACAACATTACTTCTTTGACGATATCAGCAAAATTAATTAGTTTAATTTGCTTTTGCGGTTTTGTCACTCTAGAGTGTCTAAGAACCGCCTGAATTAATTGAATCATGCGCTCACAGCCATTGGTAATGTAATAAATAAATTCATCGGCGTCTTTATCTAATTGTCCTTTATAGCGTTTACTTAATAATTTTGTGTAACCCTGAATTACCCTTAAAGGCTCTTGCAAATCATGTGAAGCAATCTTGGCAAATTGCTTTAACTCTTCATTAGACCTTAATAATTCTTGTGTTTTTTCATTAAAACGATGTTCAAGGTCTTGCGTTAATTGTTTAATTTTTTCTTCAAAGGCAATTTTTTCAGTTATATCTCTTAAAAATAAACAATAAAAGTGAGAGTCTTGTGTCCAAATATTAAATAAGGAAACTTCTACCGGAATTTCTGTACCTGATTTAGAAATTGTAATTATTTCGAACCTTTTCGATAACCTTTCATTAATATTCTCCTTTATCGTAAAATCGGCCAGTACGTTTAAATAATTTTTTCCGATTGATTGTGGCTTTAAGACTTCGATAAAGTTTTGACCGATAATTTCATATGACATCCAGCCGTAAACTAATTCTGCTTGTTTATTCCAATTTTTAATTATTCCGTTTGTGTCTATCGAAATAAATGGGTCCAGCGCACAATCGATTATTGCTGAATTGTATAATTCGATTTTTTTAAGTTTATGTAAAATACTGGCTCTTTCAATAGCGTATCTAATACAACGGTATAATGAATCATCGGATGGTTTACCCTTTATTAAATATTCCTGGGCACCAAGTTGCAAAGCTTGTATAGCAATATTTTCATCTTCAAGACCGGTTAAAACGACTATCGGGATTTTATTACTGTAGACTTGAATTTTCTGTAAAGTTTCAAGTCCATGCGAGTCTGTAAGGCTTAAATCCAGTAGGATAACCTCGAAATTTTTATCATTGGTCAATAAATTTATGCTTGCCTCAAGGCTTTGCGCAACTGTAACCTTATAATTACGTTTTAATAACAAAAGTGTAATCAACTTTTGCTGGGTTAAATTATCCTCAACCAATAACACATTATACAATTTACTTAACCTTTCCTTATAACAGTATAACTAGCAAATATGTATGTATAGTAATTTTTAAGATTAAAATTTAATTAAATCAAACATTTATTATGTTTTCGTGATTTTATCTCTTATGTCCATATATCTACCCATCTATCAACAGTCGACACCACTTATAGCCTTGCCATGGTGCTTCAATTGAACAGTGGTTGAAATTGTCGTAGCCATTTCCATAAGCCAGTCTGGAGCCTTGCGACCCGTCATTATAAGCAGGCTAGGGTCTTGGCGCATTTCAACAAGTTCTTTAACTGCGTCAAAACTTATTAAACCAACTCTGGCGACGTCTAAAAGCTCATCAGCGATTACAATATCGTAATTGTCTTGCAAAGCCTTTACCAATAGATCTAGTCCTTTTTGGGCTTCAATTTTATCTTCTTCCAAAATACCATTAGGACAACTATAAAAACGGAAACTACCTTTAGGTCCAGCTCCTAAGCGATTAATACCTGTATAGTGGACGGCTAATTTACCTAACTGATTACCAGGATAAGTAGAAGCTAGATAGTTTAAAGTTTTACCTTCACTAGAATTGGGTTCTAGTTTGTCAAAAAATACTATCGCTACACTCTTACCAAGGCTTAAAGCCCTGATTAAAACACCAAATGTTGCGGTCGTTTTACCACAAGCAGTGCCTAAATAAAGGCGAATTTTATCTGAGCTGTTGTCGTGATTTGTAAACATATGTTAAACAATAAAAGAAGTTAAGAAAAAGTTAATTTAAACAACTACTTTTCTGGCTCATATTTTAACACGATTGGTTCTGGTTTACCATTATTGTCAACAGCACAATATGTTAAGTCAGCCTGGGTGACTAAATTAGATTTAAAATTTTTCTCAACTTCAACGTCCACATGCAGCGATATTGAAGTCTTACCAATTTTTGTTATATTACAATAAAAACTTACAATTTCACCGACGTAAACAGGGTATTTAAATATTACTTCTTTAATAAGAACCGTTACGACTTTTTGGTCGGTACGGCGTGAAATTTCAATAATACCAGCCAAGTCAATATAACTTAAAATAATTCCACCAAAAATAGTACCGTGTTTGTTTGTGTCCTTAGGTAATAAAACAATTCTAATTGATGGGTCTCTAGTCATGTAATTCAAACTTAAAAGTGTTAATATGGTTATCATTATAAATTATATTATTTTTTTTGCATAAATTTATGTCTTCTAAGCTTTATAAATATATATAAATGTTTAAGCCATCATTTTTTATTCTAGTCATTTTTCTGACATTAGCTGGATTAATGGTTTATATACTGGTTGAACCGGCATTTAAGGGTAATTTATTTGTTGAGCATATTAATGGTCAAACTTTAGTTAGTGATTTTATCCTGTACTATCAAAGCGGGAAAATGGCTATTAGTAGCGACGCCCATAAAATATATGACCCATTAGTACAATTAAAATGGACAAATCAGTTGATCTACCCTGATAAAATTAACGGTATTTTTTACGTTAACTATGTACCTTTTATGTTTGCTTTATTAATACCACTTACTTTTTTTTCGATTCCAACGGCTTATTTTTTATGGTGCTGCCTGCAGTTAATATTAGCTTATACTGGATTAAATTTAATTTTGAAGCTTAATAATAATATTCAGGGAATATATAAAATATTATTATTTTTGGGGTTTTTCATCAGTGTTCCCTCTATATATTGCCTAAAACTAGGTCAATCTGGATATATACTACTTAGCCTGTTTTGTTATTATTTATACTTTAGGTTCAAACAAAATAAAAATTTATCAGGAAGTTTATTGGCATTAACGACAATTAAGCCTCAATACTCTTTATTACCATTTTTAGATTTAATTATAAACAACGAAAAAAAAGTATTAATAGCATTTATCGCTAGTGAAATCATTCTATTTCTAACGGCAATATTAAATATTGGAATTAAAGAAACTTTATTATTTCCAAGCATACTTTTAAATTCAGAAACCGTAAGACATGTAAAAGGTTTTGTCTTAACAGGTTTATACCCCACTAAAATGACAAATTTAAGGGCATTAGTCAGTTATTTTTATAATGACAAATTAAGTAGCTACATAAGTCTGCTAGGTATTATTTTATTTAGTTTATTCTTCGTTTTTAAATATAAAAACAAAATTTTAGTTAACTGGTACTTTGCGGTTTTGATTTTAGCAAGTGTATACTTTAGCCCACATACTTATATTCATGATACAGTATTAATTTTTTTACCGTTTGTTTTGACTGTTAAAACACTCAAAATTAATGAAATTATAAATATGAATGTCATTAGTGAAAAAATCTGGCATATACTTTTAATAATTTATCCAATTTGTTCTTGGGCCTGCCTGCTAGAGCAATTAAACTCACCAATTAAAGTTTCTTTTTTGAGTTTTTATAATTTAGGGCTTTTAATCAATGCTATATTTGTGTTTCACTATTACTATAAACATGGCCAAAATTATAATTTTAATCAAGCATTGCCTGAAAATTGATTTTTAAAAAATTCTCAATTAAAAATTTCCATTTGCTATAATTTTTTTGCTGATTTTCTTGTGGGCTGAAAAATTTAGTAGGTTTATTGATACTTTTATATTCTCGTAAAGATTTAATTTCATTAACGGTAATTAAAGACAAAGCACTAACGCCCCAGGCTGTCGATTCAATATGATTTGAACGGTGTACATTTATATTAGCCAAATCGGCCTGAAATTGAAGGAGAAAATCATTATTAGAAACACCTCCATCAACACTCATATTACTTATTTTAATATCATTATAATTAAGCGTATTTAAAATATCA
>JAJYFO010000222.1 GCA_021785395.1 bacterium
GCTTAACTAATAGTTTTTCAGCTAAAACTGCTGTTAATGTGATTGATACTAAAAAAGAAGAAATTAAACCAAAAATTATTGGCCATACTAACCCCACAAACATCTGTTGGACGATACCACCACAAAGCAGTAACGGAGTTAAAGCTAAAATAAGTACTAGAGTTGAGGCGGCTACGGCTAGTCTAACTTCAGTAATACCATCTATAGTAGCCAATTTAGGGTTTTTTCCTAAATTTAAATGACGTTCAATAGAATGTATATCAATGATAGAATCGTCAACTAATCTTCCAATAGATAACAGTAAACCAATTAGGGTTGAACTGTTTAAAGTCTGTCCCATAAACATCAGGGCTAGAATGGCCATAGACAATGAAACAGGAATAGTTATTAATGAAATAAGGGTTGCCCGCCAATTGCCTAAAAATAGAATAACCACCAACCCGGTGAGTATAATAGCCAAGGCTAATTCTTCAATCATATTTTTCATTAAAATGCCAACAAAATGAGAATTATCATATGCCACTTGAAAATGTATGCCAGGATAATCTTTTTCTAGACTAGATACCTCTTTCATGACACCTTCAATTACTTTGGGCGAACTGGCTTCAGGTGTTTGAATGACGCTGACTTCTATGCCTTGGTCAATTTTCCCGTCGTGTACATGATGATAAGCAGACCTTTTTTCCAAAAATGTATCAATTACTTTCGCTAAATCTTTAACGTAAATAATTCGATCGCTTGATGCTTTAATAGCATAATTTTCAACGTCTTTTGGTCCATGAGCTAATGAGTCAATACGTACTATAGATTCTTGATTCTTATATGTTAGTCGCCCGGCTGGCTTGGCGGCATTTTGCTTGTCAATTGCGTCCCGTAAATCTAAAATTGATAATCCATAGCCATTTAATTTTTGTCTGTTAACTAGTACCTGTAATTGTCTCTTATAACCACCAAAGGCATAAATTGACCAGACATCAGGTATTTTTTTTAGCCTGTTAGTAATTTGATTATCAGCTAATTGTCTAAGTTTAACCGGATCCCAATCCTTACCAGTTAAATTAAAGGTTAAAACTGGCAAATTAAGCGGGTCTATCAATAAAACCCATGATGGTTTTAAATTGGCACCAGTGGTCGGGAGATCAGCCTGTACTACGGTTAATAAAGCTTCTACTTCTACCTCGGCTTGCTTCATATCGGTCCCGTATGGAAATTCTAATGATACCATAGAAAAACCCTCTTGTGACGATGACCGGATATAACGAACCCCTTTTATGTCTACCATGCGCTCTTCAATGGGTTTACTTATATAGGTTTCCATTTCTTTAGCCGATAGGCCTGGTTGCATTGTCACAATTGCTACCATTGGACTTTCGACATATGGCATTAACCGTTTAGGCATAAAAAAACCAATAGCAATAATTGCCAATAAAATCATGCCAAGATAAAATGCACCTATAGTGTATGGGTGTTCTATAGACCAAGCTGACACATTAAAGCCTCGTTCTTCGAAAGAATTAATGTTTTGCGCTAAATCATGAGCTATAGACTCATTTATTGGTGAAGTAAAATCAGAATCGGTCATTTACGGCACCTCTATAGCTAATGTCGTTTCTAGTGGTATGTGATTATTTAAAGTTATTTTAAGTTTAATTTGCCAATCACCACTACTAAGATTAGCCGTCATTTTGGCCTCACCTTTAATATTAGTAATACCATTTAATCGTGGTCCTGACATATTCATACCTGGCATGGAAGTATCGATTGAAATTTTAGCCCCAGGTATCATCTCATTATTTAGTTTAGAAATTATTACACCGATTTCGTTATTATCTGATTTAAGTATTTTAGGTAACATAAAAATTTTAATTTTATAATCGTCCTGAATTTCTTCAAATGCCCAATTGTTTGCGCTAGATAGCCTTGACCCATTTACATCGCTTGGACTAGGTAGAGATACTGGCTCATTATTACTCCATTCTGTTTCAACAACAGGGCTACCTTGAATAAGATTATCGAAGCCAGCTGTAATAACTTCGTCACCATTATTTAAGCCAGATGTAATTTCAGTAAAATTAGGGTTGGTTAAACCCGTTTTGACCTGTACTAAATATGCTGTTTTTGGTCCTGTCGACTTAACGGCTTCTAATTGCATAGAACACTTAGGACAACTGCCTGGCTTGTCTAAAATAATTTCTGGATGCATTAGGCATGTGTATTGCTTTAGTGCTGACAAATTGCTTTTAGATCTAACCTGCCAAACCATTGATTTACCTTCATTATAAATAATTGAGTGTGTTGGAACCGCTAAACCTAAAGATTCACCGGTTATAATTTGCGTAATTACGTATTGTCCAGGAAGAAAAAAATAATCTTTAAGGGTTTTAATGTGTTTATTCGTTAAATTATCGGGGTTGACGTTGTCAATTAATGCTTCAACAATAAATGTCCTTAAGTTGGGATCAGCCGCTGGAAAAATCGAAGTAACATAACCTTTGATTACTTTTGCTGATGAGGCTGAGTTCTTAATTAATACCGGATTGCCAATTTTTATTTTTAGTGAATCTTCTTCGCTTACCTCAATTTGGATACGCAACTTGTTAATGTAAGCTACTTTTAATATTAACATGCCTGGGTTTACAAGTACGCCTGGACTAATTAAGCGTTTAGTGACAACAGCGTCATCTTTGATATGAATACTGGTATAGTCATCATATATTTGCGCCTTGAGTTCTTTAGCTTGGGCTTTTTTGGCTAGTAAATATTGATGATTAACATGATGCTCCATCGAATCATAGGCTGATTGAGCAGCTTTTCGTTTATTGATAGCTGCATTAAATTTTTTTTGAGCTGCTAATGTTTTAGCCATAGCTGCTTTACAATAAGATTCTTCTAATTGGTATTCTGATAATGATACTACTTCGGCTTCGTATAGTTTTTTTTGCCGTTGCTTTTCTGGGATCCAATATTCTTGGCCGGCTTGTGCCTCAACTAAAAGTTGTTGAGCCGAAGCTTCGTCTTCTAGAGCTGCTTTATACTCGTATTCTTTTTCTTTAAGCTGATTTTTAGCTATATCAACATTATGGCTTTCTGCCTGTGATTCATACATCGCTTCTTCTAAATTTGCTTTATATTCAGAAGTTTGTGGGTCTAATTTAACTATTAGTTCGTTTTTCTTAACTCTATCGCCTGGATAAACTTTTAAGTAAACGATTTTTCCTGTTACTCTAGGATAAATATCTTCATCCTCAAAAGCCTGAGCTGTACCTGTATAAGTAAGTGATCCTTGAATTAATTTTTTTTGTACACTTGCTATAGACACTGGTACAGCACCTACTGGCGGGATCATAGCTGTCATGTCCATGGCTTGTGATTCAAGTACGGACATCTGTCCAGGTTTTTTATAAATTTTAACTATGAAGTAACAGAAAATGGCGACTAATAAAATAGTTAAAACACCAAAAATATTTTTTCTCAACCAGGCCAGAAAATTTAAATTTGACATTGTTAAATTGGTTTGCGACATATTTGATAATCCTTTTTAAATATAAAGCCTATAAATTTATTTGCGACGATTAACTCCAAAATAACTGGTTAAATTCATAAAGCAGTACTGTAACAGTAATATGATTTTAAGAAGGGTTTTAAGGCAGTTAAAATAGCTTAACTATAAAAATATAAAAAATCGAAACAGGCTTCTAAGTAATTCCTAAACTAATAGTACAATTACTCAATATGAGTTGAAATTTAAAAAAGTATTAAATTAAAAAACAACTTTTAAATAAATACGTTGATTGAGACCCAAAACCAGTTACATTATGGGCAGTCTCATCCAGGGCTCTGGTATAAGGTAAATTATACGTAGCGTTGGCGGCGATAATTTGCCTGGCAAAAGTTATCTGGTAATTGTAGACGGGTTTTACATTCAAATTAAAGCCAATATACGAATAATTATAGGCGTTTTTAAATTGGCAGTTACAGTTAAAATCGCTTACGCAACCAAGTCTACCGTATGCTAAGGTAAATTGTTTTAGAGAATTGGTCTGGTTAT
>JAJYFO010000223.1 GCA_021785395.1 bacterium
GCAGTAAAATTTTTGCAGAAATGGATAAAATTATAATGGACATTCACAGTATAATTCCTAATTATCAGAACCTTCCCATGCCAGCTCCGGCTTGGTTTTTGGAGGTTTTACTCGTGCTTGGTTTTTTTCTACATGCTGTACCGATGAACGTGTCTTTAGGCGGTTCTTTATTGGCGCCTATATTTTTGTTTTTCGGGCGCAATAATCACGATTCAAATATTTATCAATTGGGTCGCAGATTAGCCTACTCTTTACCGGTTTTTATCTCTTTTGCCGTAACTCAAGGTATTGTCCCATTATTATTTATCCAGTTGTTATATGGACCAATGTTCTACACGTCATCTGTCTTAATTGCTGTACCTTGGATTTCAGTATTATTTCTGTTGCTAGTTTCGTACTATATTACCTATATCGTAATTTACCGCTACCTTAATATATCGGAAAAACCAAAATCGGCAGCCGATGCCAAGGCTGCTACCCTCTTGCTGGTAGGGTTTATCGGATTTTTATTTGTAGCCTTTATGTTTACCAATAATTCTACTTTGATGTTGACGCCACAAAAGTGGTTGGCGATGTATATGGCGCATCCAACTGGTATAAATCTGAATATGGGTGAGCCACAATTACTTGCCCGCTATAGTCATTTTGTATTTGCCTCGATTGCTGTAGCTGGTTTGGCGGTAGCGGGTCTAGGCGCTTACAGGGTCAATAATCAGGATGAATTTAGTAAATTTGCTATCAAACTTGGTTCGGCCATTTTTTTAGGTGTAAGTTTAGTACAGATACCTGTGGGCGTATGGTTTTTGTTTTCGATACCGCATGAATTTATGTTGAATTTTATGGGGCACGACGCAGTAAGCTCGCTGGTATTTGCTGTATCGATGTTTCTAGCGCTGTTGGCGTTATTGGCTGGTAGCCTGGCTAGTTTTAGTGGCAGCGTTAAGGCTTACTACGCCGAATTGACGCTTGGTTTGGCTGTTGTTTTGGCGATGATTGTAAGCCGACACGAATTGCGTTCTTTTTATTTGCACGATTTGATAAAACCCGAATTGATTCCCGTAAAAATGCAATGGGACCTTATTATTATTTTCTCGGTTACGGCTATTGGCCTTATATATTATTTCTATTGGTTAAGCCATTTAATCTGGAACGCATTAGGGCAAAAAAAATCAGCATAAAAATTATTGAGGGATGTAAATCATGGAAAATGTACCTAAGGAATGGAAAACAACCGACCCAATAAAGCCTGTGGGTCGTAAACAGTTTATGAAAATGGTGCTTGGTGTTTTTTCTCCATCATGGGCTGGCATAGCTATTTATCCGGTTTACAGGTACCTTTCTTCGGGAAATAGCGATGCCAGTTCTTCGCAAACTGTAAGTAGCGTTACAGTTTGTAAGGTTAATGAATTGCCAGTTAATACGGGTAAAAATTTTCAATTTGGCAGTTCACCAGCTTTGGTTATCCACGCTCAAGACGGCAGCTTTCATGCTTTTAAGGCTGTATGCACGCATTTAGGCTGCACGGTTCAGTACCGACCGGATAAAAGTCTTATTTGGTGTGCCTGTCACGGTGGCTGTTATAATCCCGATACTGGCAAGAATGTATCAGGTCCACCACCTAAGCCATTGCCGGCCTTGGTTGTCAAAGTTGAAAACGATAGTATCGTTGTGAGCATAAGTTAAATTTATTTTCTTTTGAGGTTTCAAACGATGGCTACAGAATTATTACCCGACAATACCAGACCTGAAAAATCTGTGAACCCAATATTTAAATGGTTAAATGAACGTCTGGATTTAGTCTCAATTTGGCATTTGGCGCAAAAAAAAGAAGTACCTATACATAAACACTCGATTTGGTATTATATGGGTGGTATTTGTCTTATGTTTTTGATTGTCCAGATTATAACGGGCATTCTTCTCATGGTGTATTATGTGCCAGATTTAAATAGCGCGCATGCTAGTATTTTAAAATTAAACACCCGTATAGATTTTGGCTGGTTTGTCCGTTCGCTGCATTGTTGGGCGGCTAACCTTATGATATTTGTCGTTTTTTTGCATTTGTTCAGCACCTATTTTATGAAGGCTTACCGCAAGCCAAGGGAAATCACTTGGCTGGTGGGTATGGGGTTGTTGGTGCTGGTAATGGGGTTCGGTTTTACAGGTTATTTACTGCCTTGGGACCAGGTTTCTTTATTCGCAACGAAAATCGGTTTGGATATAACGGCCAAGGTTCCCGTTATTGGTGAACAATTGGCGATAGTTTTAAGGGGGGGTAGTGTTATTTCACAAAATACCCTGTCTAGATTTTTTGCAATTCATGTAATCCTTTTGCCTTTGCTTTTGTTTGGTTTGCTTGCCATTCACTTATTGTTGATTCAATTACAGGGTATTTCTACACCTAAAAGCATCAAGGTAAGTGATGTTAAATATGAAAAATTTTTCCCGGATTTTATTTTTAAAGATTTATTAGTCTGGATTCTATCGTTAAACGTTTTATTTGTACTCGTTACTTTTTTACCTTGGGGGCTTGGCGAAGAGGCTGACCTATATGCCCCAGCGCCTATTGGTATTAAACCTGAATGGTATTTTTTGTCGATGTTCCAGTTTTTAAAATTAATACCTGCTTATATTGGGCCAATAGAAGGTGAATTATTTGGCATTATAATAATTAGTCTAATCGTTTTGGCTCTTGCTTTGGTTCCCTTTTGGGATAAGGCAGAGTCGCCAAAGTTATCTAAATTAGCCACTTATTTTGGTTTAATAGTTTTAATTTCGATGATTGTATTTTCTGTTTGGGGGGCTTTGTCATGAATTACCCTATTTGGCTGGTACCATTTTTGGGTGGCAGCTGGATTATCGGCATAATTTCGATAATTCACATATTTATTTCGCATTTTGCCGTTGGTAGCGGTTTTTATTTGGCTTTAACCGAACGCAAAGCCTATAAAGAAAATGATGAAGGGATTTATGATTACTTAAAAAAACATACTCGCTTTTTTGTTTTGGTAACAAGTGTTGGTGGTGCTATTACTGGGGTTGGTATCTGGTTTTCGATTAGCCTGGTCTCACCTGATACTATTTCCATTTTAATCCAAAATTTCGCCTTTGCCTGGGCTTGGGAATACCTATTTTTTGCGGCTGAATTGGCTACGGCCTTTGCCTATTACTATACCTGGGACAAAGTATCTAAAGAGGTACACCTTAAACTGGCCAATTTGTATTTATGGTTTTCGGTCTTTACCCTTGTTATTATTAATGGTATTTTAACTTTTATGTTGACCCCGGGCAAATGGATCCAAACGCATAATTGGCTGGATGGATTTTTAAACCCGACTTATTTCCCGTCTTTATTTATCCGCATTTTAATTATGCTGGCTATAGCTGGAATTTATGCGCTAGTAACTTCTAGTAGAATTAAAGACGACAATTTAAGGGAAAGAATGGTGAAGTATAGCGCTAAGTGGTTAATGCCAGTTTTTCTAGCTGGACCGATAATAGGATTTTGGTATTTTACCCAAATACCGCATGATACTATAATGACAATCGCAAACGGTATTCAAACGTCTGGGGTGGGCAATTTTTCTATTTTAACCAGAGCTACGTATCTAAGCCTGATTCTATCCGGTACCATCGTTGTTTTTGCCTATTTAGGACCCTACCTCAACCCTAAAGGTTTTACTTTTGGTATATCTTTAATGTTTTTGTTATGTGCTTTTATGGTTACCGGAACTACCGAATGGATGCGGGAAATGCTGCGCAAACCGTATACTGTATATAACTATATTTATTCTAATGGGGTTAAAAAAGATGATATTACCAATATTGACAAAAATGGTTTCTTAAAGTCGGGGAAATGGGCTAGTGCCTGCGCTGGTAAAACTACTGACGATATTGCCAAAGGTCAAATAATATTTCGTTATGAATGTATGAGTTGCCATACGACAGATGGCTATCGCAGCATGAAAAAACTTATAGGAACGCGCGATAAGGATTCTATAGTTGGCTTTTTAAATCTGTTGCGCCAGAC
>JAJYFO010000224.1 GCA_021785395.1 bacterium
ATTCTTTAACTCAATTAAACTATTTTTACCCCGATTATAAATTGTTATAATAAGCAATAATAAAACAATAGCCAGCACAATTGAAATTATATTATTAAAAGTATTACTTAACCTAATAAAATACAGTAATATTGCCACAATCCCAAAAAAGAATGCCCGATCGCTTTTACCCATAGGACCGTCATAACGCCTCGACGAACCAATCGCAGCTCCAACGACACCAATCATTTCGGAAATAATACTTAGAACAACGATCAGTACGACTAAAAATGGGTTTAAAACCAGAGCAAAGGGTAAATAAAGAGCAGAATCAGAGGTCACATCGGTAATTTCGTTTAAAATAGCTCCCAAGTTGGATTTTTGGTTAAATTCACGAGCCAGCATACCATCAATGGCATTTAAGGCCATGCGCACAAACTGAAAAACCGGAACGATGATAAGCCAGTAATTATGGTTTACTTTATGGGGTAATTTAACGGTCAAAATCAAGCCCAAACACACCGATAAAACACAGGCTAATATAGTTACTTGATTGGCAGTTATCTTAGCCTTATAAAGGCTTTTTGTAATTGGGCGTAAAATATTCTGAAAAGCTGGCTTTAATTTATAAATTGTAAACATAAAACTTTAATTGCCCAGTCAAACTTTACTACTAATTCTAAAATATTTATTCAATTACATTTTGTCAACATCTGTCAACTTTTATTTTTTTCCAACGCTTTGAACCTGGCAAAATCAAGCTTGGCTTCTTTCTTTTTATTGAGCTTAGCATACGCTTCAGCCCTAAATTTATAAGCCAAACTGTAATTTTCATCCATATTTATAGCTTTTGTAAAAATGTCAACAGCCAATTTATAATCATTTTTCATGTAGTAACATATCCCTAAATTATAAAAATAGTCAGAGAAATTAGCAAAATCACTAGGTAAGCTCAAATAGTCCGACAACGCCAAGTCATAATTTTTTAGATAATAATGGGTTAAGCCCCTGTTGTAAACAGCCTCGTAATTGCTAGCATTTTTTTCTATGGCCGTATTGTAATCGTTTAAAGCGCGGTTATATTCATTTAAGTCAAGGTAAATGGACCCACGTCGGCTAAATACGTCTTCATAATCAGGATTGAGCTTAATACATTTAGAATAAAGGTCTAAAGCTAATGCTGAATCACAAATAGACTCGTAATTGATAGCTAAAGCATAAATTATAGCTACATTGTCTGGCTCTAGCTGTAGACACTTATTTAAATCATTAATAGCTAAGTCGTGCTGTTTGTTTTTCTCATAAAGAAAAGCTCGTGTATCCAATGCCGTTATGTTATCAGGGCTAATCTCTAGTATTTTAGACAAATCTTCAATTGCCTTGTCAAATTTTAGCAATTTCCGATATATTAAACTCCTTTCAAAATAAACATGCGGTGATGGCTCCTTGTTTTCAACGATATCATTTAAAATATCTAGAGCTAAATCAAAATCATCTAATTCTTTCCTTATAAAAGCAATATTAACACCAGATTCAATATCATTGGGGTTTAATTTATAAACCAGACTAAAGTCATTTAGAGCCAAGTCATATTGTTTAAGAAATTTATATGCCAAACCACGGTTAAACAAGGCGTTCTGATACATAATATAATTTTCATTTTTATTATGTAGTTCGATAAATTTAGTAAATAAATCAATTGACCGGTCATAATTTTTTAAAAAATAATGACAAATAGCGGTTTTATATAAAGCAAAATCCAATTTTGGGTTTTTATTATAAACCCACTCAAAATCGTTTAAAGCATTGTTAAAGTCTCTAAGTTCATAGTAAGTATTGCCACGATTAATATAAGCGTTAATTTCATCTGGATTAATTTTAGTTACTAAATCATACACGGTTAATGCTTCAGCATAATTTTTAAGTTCTAAATAACACAGTCCAATATGGTTTAAAGTTTCAATATCATCTGGTATAAAATCTAAATGTCGTTTTAAATCATTGAGCGAATTTTCAAAATTACCCGTATTAAAATAGGCTAAACCCCTATTAAAAAAAGCCTCGCTATAATCAGGTTCTAATTCTATAACTCTGGAAAAAGACAAAATAGCATCGTAGAATTTGCCCAAGTAAGCATAAGCCAAACCGGTTAAAAATAATGAGTCTATATCATTTGGGTATTTTTCCAAAAATTTTGTAAAATTAAAAATCGCATCTTCAAATTCTTCTTGGGTAATTTTAATTTTGGCAATGTAATAGTACGGGCGATAATTATCCTGGTTTAACTCTAAACAACGGCTAAAATCATCCAAAGCCTGACTATCTTTCTTGAGGTCATAATAAATTATGCCTCGGTTAAAAAATGACAAGTACGATTTGCCATCTTTTTCGATTGCCTGATTAAAATCATTCAAAGCATTTTCATAGTCTTTTAACCATAAATAGCATAAACCACGATTTGACAAGGCCTTTAAATCATTATTATTAGATTTATAGCAATAAGTAAAATCTTTAATAGCCTCATTATAATCCTTATTAATACTTTTGGCTAAACCGCGGTTAAAATAAGCGTCCAAATCATCGCTATTTAATTCAAGACACCTTGAGAAACTACCGATAGCCTTATTGTATAATTTTTGCTCATAATAAATTATACCTAGAAAACGATGAATTATTGAATTATTACTGTTTAGTTCAAGTGATCGATTATAGTCAAATATCGCCTTATCATAATTTTTAAGGTGATAATAGCAATTACCTCTATGCATATAGCCTTCAAAATTATAAGGGTTAAAGTCAATAGCCCTACTTAAATGTCCTATAGCTGATTCATACTCGGCCTGACGATAAAACTCTAAGGCTGAAGAAATTTTAGATTTATATTCATCAATCATTAAATTGAATAAATTATAATAAGCCTGCTCTAGTCTTTAGCCTTTTTCGAGTCACCGATATCATTCTGTAGCGACAAATTGTGAATGTCCTTATTGGTCAAATTACACTTATCAATATGAGAACTAACAATACGAGACTCAACAATTTTAGACTCATTAATGGATGATTTTCTTATATTAGAATTTCGCAAACTGGCTTTATTTAGTTTTGACTTTCTTATTCTGGCGTTAGTCACGTTAGCAGCGTCTGTGCTTGAATCTTTTAATCTAGTATTGGTCATGGTAGACTTGGCAAGTTTACTTGATTTGGTTATTGTATTATTTAACTTACTATCAACCAAACTAGACTGTTTAATACTATCGTTGGATAGTTGACACGAAATCGCCTTAGAAGAATTTAGTTTTACATTAGACAATTTACTTTTTTCAACCGAAGAGTCATTAATCTTTGAGTTATTAAGGTCGGCTTTATCCAGATTAGCCTTCAACAAGTTAGTGTTTTGAATTTTAGAATTATTGACTTTAGATTTTCTAAGCCTAGCATTATTAATAGTTGATTTATCGATATTGGTTTTCTTTACAAATACACTAACCAAATTAGCTTCATCAACTTTAGCCGTTTTCAATTTAGAATTACTGATTTTTGACTTATTGATACTTGAATTAAAAATCTTTACCTTGTTAAACTCACTTTCCGTAATTGTTGAATTAACAATTTTGCCATTGGTAATTTTTACATCAGTCAAATTAGAATCCACAACTACCGAATTAATGATTTGACAGTTTTTTAACTTAGAGTTATGAACCTGAGAATGTAGAACCTTAGAATCAACGTACGCATTAACCACCTGTTTAGCTTTCAAAATAGGAGATCCAGCCCAAGTTTCGTTAACAGATAGAAAAACAACCGAGCACAGCGAAATAGCTAAATACATGAATTTAAACATTTTATTCATAACGCCCAACCTAAAGAAACAGTTTCAATTTTGCTATTATAATACAATCAGAGCTGCTAAGTTTATTTTTTAAACGTAGGTTTACATTTAACGATTTTTAGATTAAATTATAAAATTTAATCTAAAAATCACTTGACAATTGTTTTTTTTGGGTTAGATTATAGGTACTATACTTT
>JAJYFO010000225.1 GCA_021785395.1 bacterium
TAATTATTTAGCTGAATTGAATATGAAAAATCTAATGAAAAGGTTGCCATCTCAAAGTCTTGGTCAGTCTAATGATAATGTCTGGGGGCAGTTAAGTCTTAATTTTGATAAAAATTCCAATACTATATCTCATACCAAATCTGTAGATAACATCGCTAATTTAGCTGATAAAGACCCTAATCTTAACCCTATTATAGTTGATGACCCGACTAAATTAGAAAATTTAATCAACCGGTTGAAGTCTGTTAGTATTATAAGTCTTGATCTGGAAACTACAAGTCTTGATAATTTTAGTCAAAATATTGTCGGGATAGCTATAGCATTTAACGAGAGTTTAAAAGTTGAAAATAATCAGATTTTATTTGCTCATGATGTTTCTAATTTAATAGAATTACCAGTTGAAACTTATTACATACCTGTCTTACACAAAACAGATGAAAAAATGTTATCAGCCGAAGTCGTTTTTTCTTCTTTAAAACCGGTAATTGAAAATTCTAACATTTTTAAAATAGCTCAAAACGCTAAATTTGAAATCAATGTTTTGTCCAATTATGACATAAAATTTGGTCCGTTAATTTTTGACCCAATGTTGGCCAGCTATATAGAGAACACTGAAAATCGACACGGTTTAAAGGACCAGGCGTCACGAATTTTAAATTATGAGATGGTTAGAATCGAAGAATTGATTGGTTCGGGCAAGAAGCAATTAACTATGGATGTGTTACCTATCGATATAGTCGCTCCTTATGCCTGTGATGACGCCAGAATTACTTTATTATTGAGTTTATATTATCAGTCAAAGCTCGATTCTGAACAACTGTGGTTATTACATAATATTGAATTGCCCACTAGCCTTGTTTTGTCTCAAATGGAGCGCTGCGGCATTTGTATTGATACGGATTATTTAAGCAATTTATCGATAGACTTGACCAAAGAACTCAATTATTTAGAAAAAGAAATCTATAAACAGGCCAATTTTGAATTTAATATTAATTCTACCCAACAACTGCAAAAAGTATTATTTCAGGATTTAGGCCTGTCTACTAAAGCTAAAACCAAGACGGGCTTTTCGACAGATATAAGTGTTTTAGAATCGCTCAAGGACAGCCATCCGATTATAGGCTATTTAATAAATTACCGGCATCTGCAAAAACTCCTTTCAACTTATGTTGACGCTTTGCCAAAACTAGTGCGTAATAAGCGCGTTCATGGCCAGTTTAACCAGGTCGTAACTAGTACCGGTAGATTGTCAAGCTCTAACCCTAATTTACAGAATATCCCCATAAAAACACCTTTGGGAAAAAAAATTCGCCAAGCCTTTAAACCTGAGAACGATAATGATTATATTCTTTGTGCTGATTACTCGCAAATTGAATTAAGAGTATTGGCGCACATGAGCAAAGACCCAAATTTGATTCAGGCCTTTAAGGATAATCTGGATATCCATACCCATACCAGCGCTAAGATCTTTGACTGTGATATATCGGCTGTAACCGATGATATGAGACGGATTGGTAAGACCCTCAATTTTGCCCTTATTTATCAGCAAGGCGCTTATTCTACGGCTAAGGATTTAAATATTTCGGTAAAAGAAGCCAATCAATTTATTGAAAAGTATTTTAGTCAATTCCCTTTAGTAAAAGATTATTTAAATTCAATTATTGAATCAGCCAGACGCGACGGCTTTGTTACCACTTTGTGGGGGCGACGCAGGTATTTTAAAAATATAAACGACAGTAATGAATTTATTCGTAAATCTAACGAAAGGGCTGCTTGTAACGCACCTATCCAAGGTAGTGCAGCTGATTTGATAAAATTGGCGATGATAGAATTGTCGCAGAATTTACAAAAAAATAATCTTAAATCAAAACTAATACTTCAAGTACACGATGAACTGGTCTTGGAAGTTTGTGGGAACGAATTGGAAATTATAAAACCCATAGTTAAAGAGTCAATGCTTCTCAATCAGCCATTACTTGTACCTTTAAAAGTTGATATCGAAGTTGGTAAAACTTGGCTTGACTAAATATTTTAAAACTGGTAGTGCATGATTTTCATGTCTACCATCGTATCAAGGGTTAGTTTGAAAATTTTAACCAAATCTTCAAGTCTGTCCTGGTCGACAATTAATGTCGTATCTTGAAACGACATTAAAAACTTACCGTTTGGCTGATTTTGAATACCCCAATATGGAGAGCATAATTTTGTAATAATTGCCTGCTTAATTTTATCAACTTCCAATAATTGCATAAGTTTGGGTTTGTTGGAAGTGCGAATAATAAAATTTTGGTCTAATTCGCTGTC
The DNA here is from genome assembly GCA_021785395.1 of bacterium. GTDB lineage: Bacteria > Cyanobacteriota > Vampirovibrionia > Obscuribacterales > JAKAZS01 > JAKAZS01. The sequence continues at coordinate 2,305 of JAJYFO010000225.1, forward strand.
ACCAAATCTTTGAACCGGCAAGTCGACTCTTATGACGACTGACGAATTGGCGGTTCTAGGCGAAATGGAAAAGCGGAATGGGACATCTTGGCTAAATTCTACTTTGAGCATAGTCGAAGCCGAATTGCCTTTGCCCTGACAGGAAAGCTCCATTTCTAAATTATTATAGGGAATAATGATTTTGGGAATTTTATAGTCAGTACCTTCACTTACAGTTCTACCTTCTAATTGGTGAGATAGACCACCCCAAACATTATAAGCGTAATCCCAGTCGATCATATAGTTGAAATACCTCTTTGCATGCAGTAAAAAAGGAGTTGTATGGCTAGAAAAAAATTAATTTAACTAGTTTATATTACTATACTACAACGAAACACTTGTTAATATTAAAACATATCTTAATTTAGTCTTGAAATTTAATAGTTTGATGTTTGAATTTTGGATCGGCTGCTTGGTAACTTAAACCTTGAATAATTTTAATCTTAATCAATATACGCTTGACGAAAGCGACTTCGATATTTCAAGAGGCTATCAGGTTGACAATAGACCCTTGTGTGCCGGTATGCCTTTTATGCTCACTGATGTGGCGCACCAAAGGCTTGTTTTAAAATACATGGATGATTTTTTGGTAATGGATAATTTGGCTCAAATTCCATCTTGCAATAGTTTGGGGTACGGATATTACAAAAATGATACGAGATTTTTAAGCCAGTGGGAATTACAGCTCAATAAAAATCCTTTATCGCTTTTATCGGCTTCAACTAGCAATGGCTTTCTTGGCTCGTTTTTGTATACAAATCATGAAATTGAAAATATTCAACAGCAGAAAATTACGGTTAATAGAGAAATAGTCATAAGTAATCTTTTGTGGGAAAAATTTACTATTCACAACTACGACAATAAAGAATTAGATTTTATTTTGAGTTTTTTATTTCAAGCTGATTTTGCTGACATGTTTGAAGTGCGTGGCTTAAATCTTAAATCGCGTGGACAAAGAATGGTACCTTTGCTTGGTAAGAATAATAGCAGTTTGTACCTGGCTTATCAAAGCCTCGATCAGAATTTACTCGAAACAAAAATTGAATTTTTTGGCTTATCCCAAATAAAAATATACCCGAAAGATGGTGTAATTGACTTGCCCTTGAAATTATTCCCACGAGGAGTAGTAGAATTTCAAATAGCCATTAATACCAGTTTAAATAAGCAAAAGGAAAACTTAACTGGTTTTAACGACGCCAAAATAATGGTGCAAAACATTTATAAATCATGGAGTGATAGTATAACGAGTTTTAAGTCGGATAACGAAATTTTTAATTATACTATAAAACGTTCTATCAATGATTTGTTTATGTTGCGTCAGCCAACACCTAAAGGAATGGGCATTGGCGCTGGTATACCCTGGTATAGTGCATTATTTGGCCGTGATTCGGCTATTTGTGCTTTAGAAATTATGCCTTTTTTGCCTAATTTGGCCTGCGAAAGCATCAAGGTTTTAGCGTCTTACCAAGGCAAGACGTTTGATAAATTTACTGGTGAAGAGCCAGGCAAAATAATGCATGAATTAAGGCTGGGTGAATTAGCTAGGCAAAAAATCATTCCCCATTATCCTTACTATGGAACTTGTGATGCCACTCAGTTATGGCTTATGTCTTTAGTATCTTACGTCGATTGGAGTGGTGATTTAAATTTGGCTT
>JAJYFO010000226.1 GCA_021785395.1 bacterium
TTATAGTCAGATCTAACGACAAGGTTTCTGTAGCTGGCCTCTTACCTTGGCCAATGCCAAAAAAGTTTAAGTTAGCCGACATCAGATCTAGGTAGTTGATTTTTTTTAATTTCATTAATTTTAAACTTGCTCTCTCTCGGTCGATTAACACGAAGCCTTGTCAAAAAGGTTATACCCGAAATTTTCTAAATTATTCACGTAAGTTCGGAGACTTAATCTTTTTTTTACTTACCAATAGCTTTAAACATAACAAAATGCCTACCAAATGGGGGTAACCTTAAAGCTTAAACCTCAAGGAATCGTTAAACCCATATTTTACTTGACAGAAAGCACACTATCTTAGTAATTACCGGTCTTATCTATATTATCAATGAGCGATATCATTTTTTTTCTTCGAATAATGATTTTATAAACGAACGACATTTAAGATGAAAACCCTCAATATAAATTTTCTTGTATTTATTTTTGCTATATTTATTGCTTAAGTTTTTTGTTGTTATATCATTAAATTGCCCACATTCTACGAAGCTTCTATAACTTATTTTAAATCTACTGTTACTTGGTTCTAATTTTAAAGCTCTTTTCAAAAGTTCAAATTTTATATCCCTGTCAAAATAAGATAATGCATTTCCAACATTGACCAAGACTTGCGGATTGTTTGGATTTTTCTCAAGTAAAGTTAACCATAAATTTGTCGTCACTTTAAAAAAGCTGGGCTCATATTCATGGTTTATTGTTATGGAAACAAACGCATCATTTAACAATGGTGAATCGTACAAGTTTTTTATAGTCCAGATGATATGTTTATGTCTATTTTTTCTATTAAATTTTGATTTTAAATGATTTGTATAATAATTGCCTAGTAATATCATTCGAATTTTGAGATTATCATTATCATTTTTTATAACCTTCTCGAAATGTTTTAAAATTCTCCTATTAAACCCAACCTGCAACATTCGAAAATATGCGAACTGTTCTTCTCTGCTTAATATATTGTATTTAGTCATTATTTCAATTAAAAGCAATCGCTCCAATTTTCTCCTGGGTAGTCACCTTCCCTTCCAGAATTAATATGTGAATGACAGATAATATTTCTGTTAGTACAACATCCGTCGCTATCAACACTTCTTAAACCTCGAAATCTGATATCACACTCTTTAATACTGCCTACGAAATTATTAGTGCAACACACATTACTGCCACAATCTGGGAAATTTGGCGGTAACCTTGATGGCGGCTCCAGTTTCGGTGGATTTTTTGGGCAAATCCGAAGACCACACGGATCAATATCAATCACTGGACCCCAACCAACATACCCGTACAAATTAATACCGCTAGATTCATCAATAGGGTCGCGGTTGAGAAAGCGGGCAAGATTTGCACTATAGGCTCGGTGAACCGTTAAGTTTAAATTGCTACGATCGTGTACGAAGTAACCAGCGTAGCCAAAGGCTGGGGTCACAGCGCTAACTGATACTGTTGCTTGGCCATAGGCAATATAATCAGTTTGGTAGACAAGATTGCCGCTTGAATCGGTCATCTGACGAATACTGCCTAAATGATCTTTGACGTAATAATTAAGTGTATTAGATTTAATTATTTGAATTGCCCTCCATTTATTTAGATTATAATCGACTTTAGAAATGGCTTCCCTTTGTTGTCTAAATTTTGGGGTTCATTGTCTTACTATTCACGTATGTATAATAAATCATTGCAAAAAATATTAACAACTTGACAAAGTCAGGCCAAGATGCGACCGGCTAACCCAATCTGGTATAACGATTTTTTATATCATTAAGTATCGATATATCATTGCATGCTGACTGTTAAATAGTGTTTGTTGTAAAAACCTGATATTGCACTTTGGTTGACAAGCATCCAAACAGTCAAGGCCATCACATAAATCCGTCATACGAGGCATATTTTGACGATAACTTGGCTTTTGGTTAATAAAGTAAACGTAAGAATTATTCAGTTTATTCAAATATTTTAATATTTACTGCTTACTCATACTAATTTTATGACTATCTATATAACCTATCGTAGCTCTTTGGGTTATAGACAAATTCATATTATCACTGGTTAATGTGTATTCATTAGTTAAAATTTTAGGATAGACGCCTAGCAAAATAACTACACTAGCTAAACCATAAGCAATAAACTGTTCAAGCCTGGTAACTGGGCTAAAATGACCAACCCATTTTTCGTTGACCTGGCCATAAAATAGACGCTTTAAAAGCCACAGCATATAAGCAGCGGTTAAAATCATTCCCGTAGCAGCAAGGTACACAGACCACTTACACATAAACACATGCTTGCCAAGTGTGGTCATAAAACCGGTAAACGACCCATAAATTACGGCTGTTTCAGCTACAAAACCACTTAGAGCTGGCAGCCCCAAATTAGCCATAGAGGCGAACATCCAGAAATAGAATAACACTGGAGCCAGCTTAGTTAAACCACCACCTATTTCATGGATGTCTCTGGTATGAGTTCGTACATAAATTACACCGACTAAAAAGAACAACAAAGCTGAAATGACGCCATGGCTAATCATTTGAAAAACAGCCCCACTTAGGGCTGTAGCTGACAAAGCGCTTATACCAAGCGTTATAAAACCCATGTGCGATACGCTGGAAAAAGCTATAATTCGCTTCATATCGGTTTGAACCATACACGCGATAGCCGCCCAAACAATATTAAAGGCGCCTAGAAGCATTAATATCGGACCGTAGTGCAAAAAGAAAAACGGGAAAAAGCCAAGGCAAATTCTAACCAAACCATAAGAACCCATTTTAAGCAATAAACCAGCCAATACCATAGATATAGGTGTCGGTGCCTCGACGTGCGCGTCTGGTAACCATGTGTGAAAAGGAAAAGAAGGTAGTTTAATTAAAAAGGCCAGCAGAAAACCAAGACAACCAAGCGTCTGGAACGCCTGCGGCATTACCGGACAAATTTGAGCCAGGCGAATCATGTCAAAAGTTTGAGCCGATTGGCTATCGATACCAAGCTGGGTATATATGTATATTAAACCGCACAGCATCAAGACACCACCGGTAAATGTGTACAATAAAAATTTCATAGCCGCATAACTGCGCCCCGGTCCGCCCCAAATGGCGATTAAAAAGTACATGGGTACAAGTTCAAACTCATACATTACAAAAAACTGTAATAAATCTAACGAAATAAATACACCGATGACCGAAAAAGCCAAGAGCATCAGGCTTGAATAATAGAACCTCGGTCGGTTATCACCAATAGTATAACTAGCCAAGCTCGAAAATAGAAATATAAAGGTGCTTAAAACTACCAGGCTAAGGCTGATACCGTCACAACCGACGTGATACTGCACCGTAAATGGAACATTTATCCAATTATAAACTTCGGTAAATTGCATCCCAGCTAGATTGCAATTATAGCCCAAAGCGGTTAGCAGGCTAAACAGTAACATCAAGACAAAACCTAAGAGGCTAAGCGGTCTGGCAGCTTTGGCAGGCATGATAGCTATAAGAATCGCCGTCACTAAAGGCAAAACGAATATTATGGTTAGTATATGAGGCATTAAAGGTGCAAACACTTTAGATCTCCTATTGTTGTCAACTATAATTTATTAGATAAATTTAGTCTGCTTAAAGTAATGTTTAAAATCTTTTATAAAATTTTTGATAAAAAGAGTATATCAATGTATATTGTATTTTAGTTGAAAATTACCTGGCAAAAATTACTAAAAGTTAAATATTGCAATGTAATCGTAATGTAATCAAGAGATAAAGGGACATAAACTAGTGAACATATCTATAAATGATGCAAAACATATCGTTGAATCCGCCTGGATTTTAGTCGCCATGCCATTTTTAGTCGGCTTTGTCATTATCTTAGGCCTGCATAAGCTTAAAACGCTATCTATGCTTGCCTCGGTTAGCACAGTTGCCTATGGCTTTATACATAGCGTATTAATTGTTTTAGCTCTAGCCCAACACAAAGATATGGGCGT
>JAJYFO010000052.1 GCA_021785395.1 bacterium
AATTGAAAATGGTTGGTCATGATAGTTAGCGTCACCTAGCATAGTTGGAGCGATGCCTACTGGACCTGTATTTACACTTGTCCAAGAGGGGTCTATTGTACCTATTGCATTGTCGGTTCCAAGTTTCTGATTAGCAAACGGTAAAAATTGTGGCGTATTAGGCAGATAATCAACCATTTGGCCACTGGAATTAATAGCATTGGTATCAACTAAGGTTCCATCAGCCTGGTAGGCTGCTAGATTTCCATTGGACTGGAGTGAATTTTGTAAGCCAGGGTTGCTGGCTAGATTGCTTGTTGCATTGCTATTGCCACTTCCAGTTGGAGCCGTTGGAATGATACCGTCGATTATACTGCCACTATTCTGGTCGGCGTATGCGGCTGAATTGTATTGAATTGGACCTTTTGCGTCGCAGGTAAATATACCTGTGTTGGGGTTAACGTACAAGTACATAACGTTTCCCATATTAAGGGTGTTGGCTGAGGACAGAGCACTAATTATTTCTTCAGGAGTAACACCTGGTTTGATCTCGCGACAGCGCTGGTAGATGTTTTACAAGGCAGAACCAGCCGTTAATTGGGTTGAACTATTACCAACAGCCATAAGAAGTTCCAGCGGAGTACCAGGCGTGCTATATAAAGGCGACCCACCATTATTTTGTGTCGGCTGGGGGGGGGCGGAGTGCCCAGTGCCCAGTGTAGTTTTTGTAGGTGGGGACTGAAACTGGGTTACATTCATACCGCTAACACCATTATTCTGTGTTAAAGCTGTTAAATTTATACTTGTAGCGCCAGTGGCTCTTTGCGTTAACAGATTGGCCTTGATAAATTCAACCGCATTATAACCAGAAGCTGGTGGAGGGCCTTTACCCGAAGAACGGTTGTAATTTCCTTCCCAAGTACTTAGAGCCGTATAACAGTCAGAACTTTCGGTTTTAGAAACCAAATGGGGCGGATTAAATGGAACTACCGGAACAAAGCCAGGAAGTGGAGTCGGTGAAGACGAAGTGACTGGACTCGATCCTGTGGTTGAAAAGGGAATATTAGTATAACCTTTTAAATAGCCGGCCGACCCACCGGTTTGTAGTGGGGCACCAGTTATCGCTGGACTTAATTTGAAGGCTGTTGTGTTGGGTGTAAAGGTTAAAGCACCAGTGTTATTATTGGGAACAGGATTTAGAAAACTTTGTAAAGTCGACTGAAATTTATATTTCTGGTTACCTGCGTTAATATCGTCAGCATTACCATTTGAATCTAGACCACTTAAATCATTGTATAAATCCTGGGGAATATATATATTCGACGCTAGCCCTTGGCGCATGTACCCAACTTTGTACGTACTTGGATTGTAGTTCACCAAGTTAGAACCAGTACTCAGGTTTACACCAAGCTTTGAAGTATTGGCGTATTGAGAAACCTGGTTAAACGAAGAAGCGAAGGTAGACGAGTTATTCAATGCAGTCGTCAAAGCGCCACCGAATTGTTGAACAGCATTCCAGACGCTGTCGGTATTGTCGTTATACAGCTGATTATTAGCTTTCATCGCCAATGTATTAATACTGACTAACATCGCTTGACCGACTATTCGGTTATAAGTCAAAATATTGATATTGTTAGTATTGACAGGGTCACTGCAAGGACCAAACTGAGCTACATCGTACGTCGTAGGTAAAGAGGCTAAACTTACACTCACCTGGCTTGTGGCACGTCTGGCAATGCCAAGCGTACCCCATCGACACCGTCAGAAACTTCTTTGCCAGCGCCTAACATCTTTGAAATAAAATAAAAGGCCACGCCCAAGAAAATTATTACCAATAAGCTAATAGCCGTTATAACAAGCGCAGAACCGAGTTTGTTGCGTTTTTGTCGCACATAATTACCCCGATTGAATGTAAAAATTAAGACTAGATACCTAGTAATTGTTAATAAACAAAACCTATACAAGTTTAATGTTTGTTAAAACTTTCTAATGTTATTGTTCCACGTTATGTAATTAAATTGTTTCCAAAATGGAAATTTTAATGTTAAATGTTTAAATTATCAGTACTGATTTTTTAGATAATTATTCTGTTTGTTATTATTACGTAATTGTTATGTGATGAAAACCAGCTATTTACCGGTTGGTTTATCTATATGCTTCGCTATTCATTCGACCAGAATACTTATCAATAACCAAAAAATAATTTGGATTTGTGGTCGTAAAAAAACCGTATCGACAAGACCATGTATTAGCATACTAAGCATAGCTAAGGCTAGGCCAAGTAATTTGAAATTGATTTTGCCGTTATCGTTTACATAATTCCAAAAACTCACGTGCAGTTTCACAAACCAGTATAAAATAAAAGCGTAAAACGCCGTAAAACCTAAAACACCGCTTTCTACGGCGATTTCTAAAGGTACACAATAGGTTCCTAAAGCGTCAAAGCCGCTTTTCATATAAAGCCCGTAAGCTAGGCGAAACGTTTTATTACCCGGACCTATGCCAAAAATATAGTTATCCTTGAGCATATTTAACGACGATTCCCAGACGTTTATTCTATAACTATTAGAACTGTGGGCACGTCCAGCAAAAATAGTACTAAAGCGGTCACTAAAATAGGGAATCTTTAAAATAATTACGCCGCCTAAACCTATAGTAAACAAAGTTAGGCTTGCAATTAAGATGATTTTTTTTAGACTAAATTTCTTAACCCAGGTTATTAATACCGTTGCCAAACCCAGAATAAAGCATATCGGCAGACATAAGTAGGCCCCGCGAGACCCTGTGAACAATATCGTCAGTCCTATAATAATTGAAATAAATCCATATATAAAGGATGTGAAAAATTTTTTTCTGGTTAAATAATTAAAACAGTAAGCTAAACTTATAAAAAATACCGGCAGTAAAAACCCAGCTAATAGATTGGGGTTGCCCAGTGTGCTAAAGACCCTTGTTTGGTGTATTTCTAGACTGGGATCCTCCCAGGTAGCCAAAGGCTTTACGTGTATTTTGTATTGATATAGACCGTAAAGCGACATCAAACTGGCCAGAAAAATTAAGCTATTAATGATGACCGTTTTTAGTTTTAAATTAAAGCTAAAACTTAGTCTAAACCAAAAATAACAAAATATGTAAACGACCAGTTTAGCTAGGCCAAATAAAGACTCTTTAAAATAGGCGGAGGCGAATGTAGCGATTACATTGGCTAAAAAATAAGTAACGACTAGCGCATCTAATACGTTAAATTTAAACTTAGAATTTTTTTCTAAAACTTTATAAATAAGGCTTAGACCAAGGCCAATTATAATGATAATCCCAAAATATCCTTTATCGTTAGCTAGCTGGGGCAGGCCAAGGCAAATAGTCAAAAAGCATAAAGTTAAACTATTTAAAAAATACACAGGTTTAACTAGAAAATTAAAATTCTTAACCAGGTAGTTTTGAATAAGGGTAAATAAACCTATTATTAATTTATAAATAAAAGATTCAGCCAAACAACTGTCAAAAAATTTATCAAGTGAATTAAGGTTTTTATTTAAAGTAGAATTCAATTTTCGCCCAGAATTTATAATATGTGTTTACTCGTTAATTTCCGAAATGTTGACTACAACGCCTTGAACACGGTATTTAAAACTTTCCAATTCAACTTGGTTGCCAATTTTAAGTTTATTGCCCGATATTACATAACCGTCTTTGGTCTTTTCGGCCAAATCATCGAGTGAAACTAAAAAATCATGGGCGTAGGCGTTGGCTACGTCGTCAACAGCGATTGGCGATTTTCCGTCTTTGGCTAAAAAAGTTACTTGTCTGGGCCAGATTTTTACTTGTGCAATCGTTAAAGCCGGTTCAACTGGTTGATTGCGTATCGTTAAATTGGTCTTTTCGCCGACTTTAAAAATATTTGTATCGAGCGTTTTTAAACCAACTATTAAAACGTCCATGCGCACGTTGGGCCTTCCGGTTATAACTTTATCGACCCCGGCACAACTGTGGCGAGCTAGATAAAAGCCAAAAGCGCTTAAAAATACGGTTAAAATTATTATTAAATCTATTAAATTTATTTTTTTCAGGCGTGACATATGCTCTGTATATCCTTGTGTGAGTTAGCTTTTCTAATTATACTCGTATTTTAAAACAACCAGACATTTCTAAAGACTATATTTAAAAATAATTTTTTTATCGTGGTCTTAATTAAAGCAAACGAATTTAATTGTTTGCCAAGGGTTATAAGCATATATATTAATTTATTTTTTACAAAGCCTGGCATAATTTTGCCCTTGATTTGTGGTAAAAAAGAAATCATAAAACGTAAGATAAGGCTTTGGTTTAATGAGTATCTAAATTGTCAGCCATATTGGTTTCATCGCTTTCATCATAAATACAGGCTCTATCGCGACCGGAGTTTTTAGCGTTATAAAGAGCTTTGTCGGCTTTGTTGACTAAATCTTCCACGTTCAAGGCTTGTTTAGGATAGGTAGCTACTCCCAAAGACGCACTTATATGCCCAAGGCCTGGAACAATTTGGCTGCGAATCTGTGAACACAACCTTTCAGCTATCAAGGCGGCCTCTAATAGGGTTGTTTCGGGCAGTATAACAGCAAACTCTTCGCCACCATATCTAGCGGCACTATCACCCGAGCGTAAAATGGTTTTAAGGACGCTTGAGACTTGTCGTATAGCTGCGTCACCAATGGGATGTCCGTAATTATCGTTGATTTGCTTTAATTTATCTAAATCGATCATGATTATCGACAAATGGGTTTTTTTCCGTTGAGCTGTTTTTAGCTCTTCAGTTAAGCGGTTTTTAAAATAAACGTGATTATATAGACCAGTCATACCGTCAGTTATAGCCTGGTGTTTAACCTGGGCAAATAGTTTAGACTGGGCTATGGCAATGGCTATATGGTCACCGATGCTTTTGGCAAATCGTTTTTCGCGGTCTGTCCAGTTGCGCAAATCAAAACACTGATGGAGTAATAATAGGCCAACTAGTTTACCTTCGCTAATTAGACCAGCGGTAATTATTGATTTAGTACCGTTGATTTCTAAAAATTCTTTAAATGGTTGAGCCTGCGGGTCTTTAATGACATTGTTGATACTGAAATGGGTAATTTCGTTATCACTATTTGTGGTATTAGAATTGTTCTGGTTACAATAATCAAAGCCACTCTGTTCGATTTTATCGCGGTTCATGAACTGGGACAAATCGATGCCTAAAATGTAGTTTTTTAGTATCTTGTTGTTGGCAAAATTTATACGCGATGGACGCCCATGGTCTTTTTGTCTACGCTCAATAATATTAGGGTAGATGTTTAGACCAATAGATTTCTCTAAGCCAGGTTTGCAATATTCGTGGGTAATTACAAGTGGACCCTCGGCTGTTGGTTGGGCAATCTGACAACGGTCAAGGCTAAGAGCCAGTAGGATTTTTTCGGTCAACATCGCTAAAATTGCGTTTAAGTCAAATGAACTATTCAGCGATTTGACGATATGGTTGATCAATATTTCCTGCTCGGCGTTGGCTTTGGCGTTTTCGTATAGCTGAGCGTTTTGGATGGCGATAGAAACGTGTCTGGCTACAGCATCGACTAAATCAAGCTCGCTTTGCGTCCATTGCCGCAAGTCGTTGCACTGTTGGACAAGGATTAAACCTAGGTAAGAATTTCGAGACCCTATTGGACATGCGATAAGTGATTTGACCGATTTCCAGTCGGGATAGTTTTTGTTAACGTCGCTAAACAGGCTATTGGCAGTGTCATCGTCGAGAACGTCCATGGTTAGGATAGATTTTTGTTTAAAAATTATGTTTATCAAATTATCTTCGGTAAGGGGTAAAACCTTATTATCTAGTGGTGTACCGGCTAGGCTTGAGTTATAGTATACGTATTCAAAAACGATATCACTGGTACCAGGATAATTATCCTGGTCAAGCAAGGCTATACAGCAACGGCTTGATTCTAAGGCTTTGCCTAATTCGATGGCGGTTGTATTTAAAATGTATTTTAAGTCGAGTGACTGCCTTATGGAGTCGGCTATTTTATTGAGCATTAACTGTTGTTTGTTATTCTGTTCGAGCTTACTGGCCATGGTGTTAAAGGCTTTGGCCAGAGTGCCGAACTCGTCATTGGTAGATATATCAACTCGGCAGGATAAGTCACCACGACCTAAAGTTCTTGTCTCTTTGAGTAAAAGGACTAATTTTGACGTAAAGTAATCGGTGGCCATACACGAAATCCGCGTAGATAGGGCAATGGCAGCCAGAGACCCAAGCAGGCTTATAATTATTAAATAGGCTGAATTTCCATAGATATTAATTTCCGGAACGCCAACGACTATAAGCCAGTTCGTCTTATCAAGATGGTCAAAAGCGTAGGCGCGAGGGACTGGATCGGCTATGCCGTAAGCTTCTATAACACCGGCTGAATTAAGCTTGGAGGCTTTTACCGTAACGGCTTTGGAAAAGTCTTTACCGCTCCAGTACTCATTGTGCATAGAACGCATTATCACTCTGTTATTACTGTCGATCAAGTCAATTATGTTATTGCTCTTATTGTCTTTTGTCTCGAACAAATTGTAGAGCTGTTTAGGGTTTATGCTAGCTACAACTACATATTTTATTGTTTTGTTGTTCACAACCGGACTTGCCACCACAAGTGCTGGTTCATCGGTTACAGGGTCGATAAGAAAATTCGATATACAAGGCTTACCTGTGTTTAATGCGTTTTTAAAACAAGGATTGTTCTGGAAGACGTTACCCCAAGCGTGAGAATTGTTGACTGCATCGTGTCTAAAAGTAGTTACGACCGGTTTTCCGTTTAAGTCAAGCAAATAAATACTGGCGAAGCTTGATTGGGCTTTTAAGGCTGTCTGGAATAATTTAGTTATCTTGGCGTTATTACCACCAGTCAAAGTTTTAAATCCGCTCAAAGCCGAAATGGTATTAAGTTGTGAATCTATCCAAAGCTCAACCGACCGACTCACCGTAAAAGCGGCAAATTTAGCATCGTTAGAAGCCTCTTGCTTTAGGGTCTTAAACTGACCGTAAAGAAAATAGCTACCGATAGCTACAAGTGGCATGGCAATTGCAAAACACATAATTAGCATACGGGTGCGTATATTTAGTTTAGCCTTAAACCATCTTGTCATTTTTGCCTTGTTTGCCTTGACGAAATCAACTTTACGTTTTTTAGTTATCAAGATTATAGCCTAAGTAGCCAAGTTTATAAAATGATTTTTTCGTAACCTTCCCACTTAAAACATAAAATAAAAATAATTTTATTAAATTTTGAATATCGGGGTTGAGACTAAATTGTCGTTGACCAAAAAATCAATCTGGAAAATGCCATTGCCTAGTTCGATATTTGGTTCGAGCATGAAACCGTCTTCGTTGGTTTGGCCTTCGTAAATGATTTGGCTAAAATCTTTACTAATCATTACTTTGGTATCTGTCAGGGCTTCGCCATTTAAATCAGTGGCTTGAACTAGCAATTTAATAGAATTGGTTTTATTGTAAAAATTTAAATTCATTTCAATATTACCAATGTTGGCGATACTTTGGGTAAAAGTGCCAAGCGACAAAGCCTCATCGCTAGCCACACTTCTGGTTATAGCCACAGGGGTTAATACTTGCCATTGCATGGTTTGTAAAAGGTCGGACCATATATTTTGGACTTGCGAATTGGCTTGATTAAAGAATTCTTTGAAAGAAAAGACGTTTTCTTCGACTTTAATATTTTTTAATAAATTGCTGGTAACCCGGTTAAGTAAACCTTCGTCTTCGGCAGTTAATTGACTGAATTTAGCTGCTTCCCAAAGACTCGAGTCCAACTGACTATTTAAACCTGGCTTTATTGACGAAGCTAAATTGTTTTTAAGGTAATAACTGAAATCGTTGGTCAGATTTTGGTCATCATCACTTTTAATTACGTCTTTTAAATTTAATTTATCTTCGTTCATGGTATTCATCCTCTTAAACTATTTATTTCCTGGGAGTCTAATTTTTCTTTGAAGGCTTTTAGCGTTCTTACAATTTTCTTGTCAATCGTATCTATACTTTTGGCATCCATTTTTAGACAGGAAATTATATCTTCGCGTTTATATCCATGGACATATTTTAAAATAAAACAGGTTTTATGATTTTGGCTTGGCAATTCGGCTAAAATAAGCTCGATTAACTCATTTAGCAGCGTTTTATTGAGCGGGTCACTTACTTCCTGGCGATTAAGGCCTTGACTTTCACCTAAAACGTCTTCATAGCTTTTTTCTTCGTCGTAATCGAACATAGAATCAAGCGAAACAGTATTATATCCTCCAAATTTGCTGGATTTGCTACCTGCGTGGCTTGATTTTAAGACTTTCACCGATTCACCATCGTCATTTACGTAATTATCCGCCTGGCTAACGTCCTGGTTTGTTTCCGGGTAATCTTGTTCAAGGTCTTTGGCTCGATTGACCTTATTAACCTGCATGCGGTGATAGCGTTCAATATTCTGAGCAATGGCTTTATTACAGGCACCCATGCAAAAAGACGAAAGGTTGGCGTCGCTGCGACTGCTGTCATAATACTTAACTACCAGCACTAAGGCGTTCTGTAAGATATCTTCGATATCCTCGTGGGTTGAAATCCTGGCCCTAGATTTGATATAGGCTAGCATTCGTTGCGGGGTATAGGCTAATTTACCGGTTAAGAAATCATGGCTTTGTTTTTGGTTCATAATACTGTTTTAGAAACTTAGAATTTTGTAATTTTATAGCTAATACTTAATTTTAGCAAATTCTTAGTTTAAATTAATACATTTTTAAGTTTAACGATTTTCAAACTAAAAGGCAATTTTTAAAGAGTCTTGGTTATACTTTAAGAATGATTTTGCCTAAGCCTAAATACATATTGCCTTTATTGCTATTAATCGCGGTTAATTCAAACGTTAGCCTGGCACAAAATCAATTGGCGTCTTCTTTAATTACCCCTACACCCGATAAAAACACAGCCCTGGTCAAAAATAAACCTATCGTTAACCCTAAAAGGCGATCTTCGGCGCAGACTAAAGATTTAAATGATTTAAGCAATTTAAATGAATCTGCTGGTAATGATACTAACAGTAAGGTAAAGGCTTCAGTTGACTATAATCAAGAGTTAGACCCGGATATAACCCAAACCACCCAAGACGGTATGACAGTTTTGCAGGCTTTGGACGAAGCATTGATCAAAAGCCCTAGAGCTGCAGCTATAAGAGCTCAATTGCCAATTACCCAGGCCGAAATAGTTAGAGCCACTCAGGTACCAAACCCTTCTTTTTTCTTTGACCGCGGCATGTACGCTGAACAAGTTAGACGTATTGGTCCCATATTAACGGTCGACCCACCCTGGAAACTGGCTTTTCGTCTGCTTCAGTCTACAAGGCTTGTGGCTCAGACCAAAATAGATTTATTGAGCCAGTTATGGTCGCTGCGCAACGAGGTTCGCCGCATTTATGCCGAGCTAATCGTCGCCCAGGAAACTTTAAAAACCTTAAAACTATTGCTTGATTTGGCTGTACAGTTGCGAGATGTTTCCGAAAAACGCTTTGCCGCTGGCGACGTACCCGAATTAGACTTACTGCGGGCTAAGCTAGCTGCTAATCAAGCCGATGTAGACGTTCAGGTGGGCATGCGCAGGCTTTATCGAGCCAAGCAACAGCTCAATATCATTTTGGGTCGAGCTACCGAAAATACTTTGACTGTACCCCGCTTACCGACGCTTATTACACCGGTACCACCACCAACTTATAAATTAGGCGCTGAACAAACCGGGATTTTGCCCGATTTAACCAGGCATATGCCACCATTACAGCATTTTATGGAAATCGCCTATTCTAACCGACTTGAATTGAAATCGATTACAGCCCAGATTAAAGTCAATAAGGCTAGTCAATTAAGAGCCTACGGTGATATAGCACCAGACCCTAACGTAGCTTTTGGTAGCTCTACCAACGGTAACGCCCCGTCTGGACCAAAACTGAGCTCGCTATTTTTAACGTTAAATATTCCTACCCCTATAAGCGACTGGAACCAGGGTGATATAGCTAAATTCAACGCTACAGCAGCTCAACTTCGCTATCAGTACCAGTCGCAGCGAAATGTCGTAACCGCTGACGTATCGTCAGCGTATAATAATGTTTTAGCCGCCAGGCGAAAACTGCGGGTCTATCAAGAAAAAATTCTCGCCAATTCATACGAGGTCGCAAAATTAGCCAAGCGCAGTTACGAAGTCGGTCAGTCCGATATAACGACTACTTTAAACGTATTGCAGGAAAACATTAGAATTCGAACGCAGTACCTTGACGCTATAACTTTATACCAGCAAAATTTTGCTGATTTAGAACTGGCCTGTAATAAGCCTTTGCAATAAATAACGGTTACGATAAAGCCGGCTTTCAAAGTTTTTCCGTATACTTTAAAATCTGCTTTTAACAATATTATTAACTATATCTCTAACGATACTTTTAACTCTATTTTGTCTGGACTAAAGACTAGGGTTTTAAAACGGCGTATTGTTGAATTAGCTGAATCGTGCTTTGCTGTGATTCATAGTTAGATAAGTTATTGGCTTCATTTAAAATTCCTTTGGCCCGAGCGTATTGCGTCTGTGGCGCGAATACGGATGGCAAGGCTATAAAAGGTGCTAAATCTACGGCTATACCGACACCGATTAATCCAGCTATGAATTTTTTCGATATCTGACTTTCGGTCCCTGGTAAAGTCGATTTGGGCGTTACAGCGTTACGGCTAATAATACCACTAAATAGTGTATTAGTTCTTTGCGACGGTGTAAAGCTTATTTTATAGGCTTGTCCGGTCAAAGAATTATCGCTTGGGTCAATTTTAGGGATTTTGGTCGCAATAGAAAAACGATAACATTTATTCGACGCTATCGTTTTAATGGTGCTAGCGTCAAAACTTTGAATCTGACCGTTAGCCAGCTGGATATCGAGTTTAGGAGGATTATAGGCGACGATACGGCCTTCCAGGGTATTTAAATTAGTCAAGGTTATAACGTCTAAATTGGCCGAACTACCCAAATAACTTAGCCATTCGCCTTTGTTAAAATAGGCGAGTCCTTGAATGAAAGCTTCATTACCCGACATAACCATGCTAGAGCTTAGGACAAAACCCGATAAAACCTTATGCTCGTCAAAAAGCCAGTCTGGCACAGCGCCAATGCTAATTTTTGTACTATCGAGGTGAGCCATGCCGTTATTTAGTTTTAAGCGTCCAATCTGATTAATGGGCAAGTCGGCTGTGACGCTAGCTGGATTAGTAGTATTAGCTGGAATGAAATTTACCACTTCAGCCATGGCCAAATTGGCCGATGTAAAATTTATAATGAGTAAAATGACTAAATGTAATTTGAAAAATGATTTCATTAAAAAATTTTTACCTTTTGAAAGTGACAATTATCGATTTTTTGCTTATTTAAGAATTGGAGATAAGGGGATTCGAACCCCTGACCTCACGGGTGCGATCCGTGCACTCTACCAACTGAGCTATATCCCCATCTAATTAAAAAACCGTAATTTAAGGATAGAACGTAATACATTATAATATGGATGCGTGCCATGAGCTAGATTATAAATTATCCCTTGGCTAAAATTAATATTTCGTGTATTCGTAAATACTATAAAAATTTAAGGTATTAGCTAACTTAATTTTTACACAATAATGTAAAAATTATGAATTATATCAATGTAAACATATAATTATTGATATAATCATATAGTAAGTATTGTTTCGATCATTGTTCTCCTATAAATTATTAGAGTCAACGGTCAAAAGAAATGGAGAATAGAATTGAATAATAAGTTATTTGTAAAAAACATTTCCTTTAAAATTACCGAATCAGAACTGAATCAACTTTTTGCCTCTTGTGGTGAAGTCGTTAGTACTTTCATCGCCAAAGACAGAGAAACAGGTCGCCCACGTGGTTTTGGCTTTGTTGAAATGTCTAGCCAGGCCGAAGCCGAAGCAGCCATTCGTGAATTAAATAATAAAGATGTAAATGGACGACAAATATCTGTGAGCCTAGCCGAAGCCAGACCTAAAAAACCAGGTGGCAGCGGCGGCGGGGGCTTTCGTAACCGGCATTAATTTAAGCCTAAAGTAAGTACTATAATAAGTAACTTTGGGTTTAATTAATATCTATTTATATTAGGTAAATAGATTAGAAAAGGATAGATCATTGCTCCTAATTTTTATATAGATATAGGTCAAGGGTCAAAATTAATTAGGAGAAAACATGAATAATAAATTATTTGTTAAAAACTTATCGTTTAAATTAGACGAAAGCGAGTTAGAAAAGCTTTTTTCTAGCTGTGGTCAAGTAACCAGCACATTTATCGCCAAAGACAGAGAAACCGGACGCCCGCGTGGCTTTGGCTTTGTGGAAATGTCAACCCAGGCTGAAGCTGAGGCCGCTATTCGTCAATTAGACAATAAAGAAGTCAACGAAAGAGCCATTTCAGTAAGTTTAGCCGAAGCTAGACCCAAGAAAACTTTTGGCGGCGGTGGCGGCGGTGGTCAGCGTAAACGCTATTAATTTATAGCTTTAGAAAAAAAAATTCTAACAAAGAGCCCTCGTTTGACAAAATTAAATCGGGCTCTTTGCTTATTTTTTTTGAAATTTTAGTATTGGTTTAATACTTTCGGTCGAAAAAATATATTGTAACGGCTATCAGCTGCCAGTTTAATAGGCTAATCGGTTTAAGTTTTTGTGTTTTTGGCCGATTAGTTATTACTTTGCTACTATATTAACCAAGGTATTGACATCGGCAATATTAAAGTCTTATATTGACAATCTTTTCTTATTAATACTAAATAGTGTTGGGAGTAAATAAACTGGCCGTAAAGTCTATATTAGAATCAAAATAAAAATGGCAATAAGTAGCTATTAATGAATTGATTTTATATAAGGCTTCTCCAGGAATGTCTTTGTTGGGGTATTTGGCAAGGGCCAATGGTTGTAAATTAATCTTGCTTTGAGAATAATGAAATGTATGTCCACGGATATTGCCATAAGAAGTCTGTAATTCTTGGTAGCCTAAACTAGAAATTTTACCTTGCATAACGGCTTGGCCGGGGATAATACCTGTTAGTTTGGCTGTTTTTCCGTTTATATCGGTTAAGGTTTCCATTAAATAGAGCATACCGCCACATTCTGCATAAATCTTTTTATTTATCTGGTAGTGCTTAATTATTGATTCTTGCATATTTTTATTCTTTTCAAGCTTACTTAAATACAATTCTGGGTATCCGCCTGGTAAAAATAAAGAGTCAATAGAGGGTAATTCTTCATCGTTTAATACCGAAAAATACACGATTTTAGCCCCTAATTTTTCTAAAACACTAATATTCTGTGAGTATAAAAATGAAAAGGCCAAGTCGTGGGCAATACCAATTTTTATATTTTTTAAACTTTCTGGATATGTTTTTACCGGGGGATTTTTTCTAAATTCAACAGGCTCAAAACAGTCAATTAAATTATATTGTTCAATAGATTTAATACCTAGGTTTAGTTTGGTATCTAAATCGGATATTTCATTAGCTTGAAGAAGGCCAAGATGTCTTGAATTTATAGCAATTTCAGAATTTTCTTCAATTCCGCCCAAAAATTTAATGCCCTTAAAATCACAACTCTGAATTAAATTTAGATGGTGTTTACTGGCTATTCGGTTAGCTATGACACCACATAAATTAATTTTATTATTGTAGTTAGCTAGGCCATAAGTTAGAGCTGCAAAGCTTCCTGACATTGCTCTGGCGTCAATAACCGCTATTACCGGTATATTAAAGGCTAACGCTAAATCAGCCGTAGAAGGCTTGCCGTCATAAAGCCCCATTACGCCCTCAATTAAAATATAGTCCATAGAAATATACGCTTCGTGTAAAAGTCTTGAGCAGTCCATGTCACCAACCATCCACATATCTAGTTGTTTAACATGATGGCCCGAGGCAAATTCTAGGATCTGCGGGTCAAGGAAATCTGGACCGATTTTAAATACTTGGACCTTGAACCCATCCTTTTTCAATTTATGGGCAAGGCAAGCTGTTATTGTGGTTTTGCCTTGGTTTGAAGCGATACCACTAATTAACAATGATAAAGCTTTTTTAGACATTAAAACTCAATTCCTTTTTGTGCCTTAACACCCTGTTCCTGATAAGGGTGTTTAATACATTTGACTTCGCTTACCAAATCAGCTATTTTAACAAGCTTCGACGGTGCATTTCGACCGGTAATAACAATGTGTAAGTTATTGGGCTTTTTAAGTAGAAAGTCTATAACTTCTGATTCGTCTAGATACTGTTTTTTGAGTATAATATTTAATTCGTCCAAAATTACCATATCAAAAGTATTACTGGTTATCATTTCTTTAGCTAGTAGCCAGGCTTGATTCGCCGAAGCGATATCTTGGTTTTGATTTTGTGTGTTCCATGTATAGCCATCACCCATTGATTTAAAAATGCAATTTTTATAATTAGAGAAAAAATTTCTTTCAGCCGTGTCTAGAGCCCCTTTGATAAATTGGATAATTCCTAGTTTCATATCATG
>JAJYFO010000053.1 GCA_021785395.1 bacterium
TTAGACAGTTTAAGTTTTAAACTTTAAATTTCAATTTCTGTAAACATAAAAAAATGTATATTGTTATTATTTTACATATTTATTATTTTATCTACCTAAAGTGAACATTCGCGAAATTAATTAAATTTTAATTGCTAAGTGGCGTTTTTTTAGCCGCAATCATGCTCGAAATAGCTTGTGTAGGTAGATCAAGATGAATATTTTGGTACTTACCACCATTGATTAAGGCGACTTTTTCTAGATACATATCGGCATTTGGCTTACAATAACTAAATGGTAACTTAATTACACCATGAATTTCACCGTGGGCTGGGACAATATTATCTAAAAAAGCTACTTTAACATGTTTAGGCTCTTGATTGGGTATTCTAATTAAAGCTAAGGTGTTTTTGGGAATGTTTAATTCACTAGACGTCGGATTTTTAAAAACTACCGATAGATTCACACCGGTTTTAGTTTTGTGTATCCCTTCTAAAATAAACTGGTAAGATTTGGCATTTGTCTGATTAAAAGAAATGATATCACTGTCGGCTATCCGATTGTTTAGCTGAGAAGCTTTAACGCTACTGGTAAAATTGGACTCTGGGTTTTTAGATATAGGTCCTTTTAAGGCTAGTTGATTTTCAGTAGAATTATTGGCCAATAAGGCGTTGATGGTTTGTTGATTTACAAGGTTGGGATTGTTTTGGATGAGCCCTGGGTTATTTTGCAGAACCCCTATCAACTGATTTTTAGTCTCCTGACTTAGATTATTCAAGTTTAGATTAGAAATTTGATTGTTATTTGTGTAATTGTTTGGTATATAGGCCGAATTACCATAAATGGGATGGTTAACCGATGATATCATATTATTTTCAGGGTTTTCGCTATTAATTGGCTTAGAATTATCGGTTAAGTCTTTGAACGCATTTAAGTATTTATTGCCACTCCCACTCGTTTGCTTTTGAGTTAAATCACTAATAGCCTGGACAAATTTGTTAGGGGATTCGACTATCTGACCATTTTCATTGATTTTTTTGGTTTTGGTAAGGTCGCTTAAAGCTTGAATATACTTATCTTCAGGATTTCCATCAGATTTTGACAAAACGATATCACCAGCAGCTGTGATTAAGTTTTTAATTTTTTCTCGACCTCCCTCATTCGTAGGGTTAAGCATATTGGGAATTTTGTTACCAACTACGTTGGTTAAATTAGACAATTTACTGCTTTGCGGATAATCAAGTTCAGCTAAAGCCTGACCTACATAACTACTTTGCGATACACCACCGTCTAGAACTGGTGTCTGATTACCACTATTTGGTACTGAATCAGTACTAGTCGAGCTATTATTGTCAAGCTCAAGGTCTGGCAAAGGTATTTGAGGCTTAACAGTACCAGGCATTACAGGCAAATCGCCTAATTGACCGGTAGCTGTATAGTACGAATTGCGCCCGGTTAGGCTTTTATGTACTTTGGCTTCGTAATCCTGAAAATTTAATTGTCTGGCAATGCCTTCATTTCGTAAGGCTCCAAAAAACTGCGATAGGCTGTTTATATGGCATTGAGTAGTACCGAAATTTGAATTGACGTAATTGGCGTCGTTTAAATTTTGATAATTGCCATAGCTACCAGCCTTAGCAATTATGGCCGTCGGGTTATTATTGCTAATAATGCGTGCCGAATCACTGATCTGAGAATTTAGTGCCTTTACCCTAGCTAAGGCATAAGCATTATTGGGGTCCATTTTTAAAGTATCTAGATAAATTTTGTAGGCCTCATTATAACGCTTGGCTTGTTCAAACAAGCTAGCTTGGTAAATTTTGACACCGGTATCGTCAGGGCATAAATTAGCCGCTTCGCAAGCTTCATTACAAGCTTCACTGTATAAACCTTGTTTGGCTAGATTATGCGCGAGTATCAAATCTTTTTTGGCCTTATATTTTAACACGGCGTTTTTAAAACTTTCTCTGGCTTGTGGCAAATCAGGATTATTAGGGTCGATTTGGACAACGTAACGAAAATTCTCTTGAGCTTTAGTTAAATTTCCAGTTAATTGGTAGGTTTTGGCTAAGCCTAGATAATTATCAGGATTTTTGGGGTCTGTGGCAATTTCTAATTGCCACAACTTAATTAAATTTTGACTTGTTTTTGTGTCGTGTGGGTTAATCCGCAAGGCCTTACATAGATGACTGTGGGCACTGTTAAACTGTCTATTTTTAAGTTCCAGTTCGCCTAGTTTACTTAAAACGTTGAATGAGTTAGGCGATAATGTCAAAGCTTGATTAAGGCTGGATTGAGCTAGATTAAATTTATTCTGTTTTAGGTACAGTTGAGCCAGTCCATAATAAGCAAAGGCAGACGGCTTATACTTAATCGACTTTTGGTATTCAATTATAGCTGCGTTTATATTTCCTTTACCAGCTAAACTCTCAGCTTGTTTCAGGTGGTCACAGGCTAGTTTGGTAGATTCGATAATAGTTAAACGGGTAGACGTCGCTTTAGCATTGTATACAGGCTTATAATTGGTATTTAGACCTGTTTTGCCGCGACTTAAATTGTCACTGTCAAACCTTGTATTAATACCTTGAGCAAAACCGGCTAAATTGAGCCATGCAAAACACAGATAAATTTGACCCAGCAGGAACACTGTTTTAGGACTGATTTTGATTTGATTAAGTTTGTGAACTAAAGGCATATTATCCTTCCATAAGTTCGAGGTTGAACCTTGACTCAGGATTATATTGTAGTATACGCTGGTGATTTTCAAGAGGGAAATTACGAAAAATTTAATAATAAAAGGAAAATAAAATTTTATTAATGTAAAAAAATTTTCATTTCTATCCCTAACAAAACTTCTAGAATTAATTTACAATATGTACTAACTCATTCCCTATCCCTACCCTAAGAATTTGAAAAAAGCTCATGGTCAGTTCTCTTGAAAAAAATGACGTTGGTCTAGACTTAAAAGCCAATTATTTGGCTCGCCAGGCTAGACTCGCTAGCGCCGTATTCACACAGTATACCCAAGAAAAAGTCGACGCCATAGTTAAAGCGATGACTATAGCAGCAATAGAAGCCAGCCCATTGTTAGCTCAAAAGGCATATCAAGAAACCAAAATGGGTGTTGTAGAAGACAAAATTCTAAAAAACTTGGTAGCTTGCGAATTTTTGTACAACCAGGTAAAAGATAAAAAAACCGTAGGCGAAATTAACGTACTGGTTGACGAAAACATAGTCGAAATTGCCGAGCCGGTAGGGGTGATTTTAGCCCTAACCCCTGTTACTAACCCCACATCAACGGTCATTTTTAAAAGTTTAGCCTGTGCCAAAACCAGAAATAGCATAATTTTTTCGCCCCATTTAATGGCCGCTGATTCCAGTAATCTTACGGCCAAGATTATGTATGAAGCAGCTTTATCAGCTGGAGCTCCTAAAGGATTTATAGCTTGGATTGAAAAATCGCCCAGGCTTAGAAGGCAGACCGAGCTTCTCATGGTTCACCCCGATGTAGACCTCATTTTTGCCACAGGTGGTACACAAATGGTTAAGGCTGCGCATAGTTCAGGCAAGCCAGCTTTAGGAGTTGGCGCCGGTAATACTCCAGTTTACCTTCATAAGTCGGCCGATATCAAAGCCAGCGTTAACGATATTATCATATCAAAAACGTTTGATAATGGTACAGAATGCCCGTCAGAACAGACTTTGGTCATTGACGAAGAAGTAAGTGATTTGGTAATTAGTGAATTTAAGCACTTAGGCTGTCATGTATGCAGCGATTCAGAAATAGAGAAGCTTGGTAATATTGTCGTAGACGGTCGTAACAAGACGATGAACTATAAGCTGGTAGGCCAAGATGCCGCTTTTATAGCTAAGCAGGCTGGTTTTGACGTGGCTGAAAATACCAAAATATTGCTATGCGAGTTAAAAGGGAATATTCAAAAGCATAAATTAATTGTGGAAAAATTGATGCCGGTTCTAGGATTCGTAAGAGTCGACACATTAGAAAACGGAATCAACCGCTGCCTTGATGTAAATTACGCTGGTGGCACCGGACACACTTCGGGTATTTTTGCTAAAGATGAGAATGTAATTAAGTTATTTACCAATTCAATCAACGCTGGTCGTATAATTGTCAATTCACCCACATCAATTGGTGGTCTGGGCGGATTATACAACAATTTAAACACTACTTTAAGCTTTGGCTGTGGCACTGGTGGGGGAAATATAACAACCGACAATGTTGGTATAAAAAATTTGCTCAATATCAAAAGGTTACCACATCGCAAGAATTTTTCGGTTATTTTTAAAACGACCAAACAAATTTATTCTAACCCTGGGTCATTGAGTTATTTAAAAGAATTAAACCTAAAAAATCCTTTTATAATTTGCAGCCAAAATGCTGTTAAGCGTGGGATTGTCAACCAGGTATTAGACAAATTGCCAAGTTCTTCTATAGCTAATGTTTTTAGCCAATTAACTGGTGAACCAGACTGGCCCTGTGTCGAATCGGCTTTGGCTAAAATTAAAGAAGCTAGCTGTGATTCAATAATAGCCATTGGAGGTGGGTCAGTCTTAGACCTGGCTAAAATTGTCCGTTTATTTTACGACCATCCACAATTAAAATTAAGCGAAATAGCCATTAGTTTTCTCGATTTTCGCCATCGTATGTGCGAGTTTCCGAACGATCTTACGACCAAGTTAATTGCCATTCCCACCACATCTGGGACCGGTTCTGAAGTTACACCTTTTGCTGTTTTAAAAGATAATAATAAGCACGTAAAATTATCACTCATTGATGAAACATTATTGCCAGATGTAGCTATTATTGACGCAAATTTAACCCTGAATCTGCCAGAAAGCATTACTAAAGATACCGCGTTTGACGCTTTAACCCATTCGTTAGAAGCCCTAGTTTCAACTTTTGCCTCTGATTATACCGATGGACTCGCTCTGGAGGCTATGCGGCTAATTATTGAAGCCTTGCCAAAAGTATTAAAAGACCCTTGTAGTATCGTCAATAGGCATAAATTGCACAATGCGGCTACTTTGGCCGGTATGGCCATAGGCAACGCTTCTGTAGGTTTAAACCATGCTATGGCGCATAGTTTTGGCGCTGTTTTTGACATACCACATGGCTTGGCTAATTCGGTTTTTTTAATGACAACGCTTAAATACAATTCTCAGATACCCAATAAATTTATGGCTCAATCTAATTATCCGCAATGGATAGCCGACCTAAAATACGTCAGAGCCTTTGAATACTTAGGTTTATACCCCGAATTAAGTATTTCTGTTGACTACACTAATGAATCGTTTGAAACAAGGCAAAAACTGATTTTAGGGCTAAGGCAAAAAATATACGATTTTGCCAGATCGTGTAATCAGCCTTTATCAGTAGAAGAATTGGGTATTAGCGCTCACGACTATGAAAAGCAAATTCCCAGCCTTATCCAGACGACATTTATGGATATGAGTCTTAGAACAAACCCAGGTTATCCTTTAATGAAGGATATCTATAAACTATATCAAGAATCCTACCCTAGACGAGTTAGACCATAAAAATATATGAAAGCAACCCATGAGCAAATTTTTATCATCCCCGATGTACTTGACAAGGCGATTAGTGAAGTAGACAGCTGTTTAGTAAAAAACAACAGTAAACTTAGCATTGACTTTAAGAACTGTCAGTTTATATCAGTTGACGGACTAGAATGGCTTGAAGAAATACTCGTTAGAGCCGATTCAAAAAATATCAATGTAACTTTCTGTAATTTAAAGCCCGAAATTTATAAAGTTTTTAAAATCGCTCGAGTAGATGTTATATTAAAGGCTATAGGTGGTCAAACAGATTTTGCACCATTTTGTTAACATTTTAAATATTGTTGAAAGAATTTTGCAATAAAGTTTACAATATTATGGTTCAGATACTATTTTATTAATTTTTAAAATATGGACTCCACAAAAACAGCCAAGTTACCTAGTGTCAGAATTACTGACCTTACCAAAAAATATGAAGAAAGAATCTGTGTTGACAAGTTAAATATTGAGATCATGCCTGGTGAAATTTACTCACTATTAGGTGAGAATGGCGCTGGTAAGACTACAACCATAAATATGTTAACGACTTTAATTAAACCGACCAGTGGGAGTTTTTACCTATCTAATTTTGACGGCTTAAAAGACAGGGAAAAAATCAAAGGCGTTTTTGGCGTAGTATCCCAAGACGTAGCTATCTATCAAGAACTTACCGCTTTCGAAAATTTATATTTTCTAGGGCAAATGTATGGTATTAAAAAACAAGAATTGTATAATCGTATTACTAAATTATTACAAGACGCCAATCTATTAAATAGAGCTAACGATTTAGTTGGCAATTTTTCTGGTGGCATGCAGCGTAAACTAACGATAGCAATGGCCATGCTCAATAAGCCCAAAATATTATTTATGGATGAACCAACCGTAGGTCTTGACCCTAAATCCAGAAGACAGATTTGGCAAACATTAAAGCAGTTACAGGAAAGTGGCATAACCATATTATTAACTACCCATTACCTCGATGAAGCTCAGGCATTGTCAAACCGCATTGGTATAATTCGCGAAGGCAAGTTAATTGTTGAAGGAAATATTGATTATTTAAGGGATAAAATCCATGCTGTAAGCAATATTATGTTAAAATTTATCGACCATAATAACCTTGAAAAATTTAAGAAACTATTTCAAGATTCGTCTATTTTAAAATTATCGCCAGTCAAGCACGATGAAATCCAGGACAGTGTAATGATTAAAACGCCAAAAAACATTTCTTTGGATGAATTTTTCAATATCTTATATAAACTCTTGGCTGATAATAACATTTCTTATTCATATTTTTCTGTATTAGAACCTAACCTAGAAGACATTTTTATAGCTATTACTGAGTTGGAAAATCCTTAAAATACATGTTTAATCAAATTCTAGCTATAATGACTAAAGATATAATTCAGTGGACAAGGCGTCCCCTTTATTTTATGGCCAGCATCCTTTTGGGCATATTAATTATATCGGTTGTCGGTAATACTATAGCTGGCGCTAATCACATGCCTTTTGGACTTTATGACCCTAATCACGTAAGTTCTCTAAGCAAACACCTTGACGATACCAAAAGATTTGTCGTCATAAATTACCAAAATTTTGACGAAGCCAAACAGGCCTTAGCCAATCATAAAATAGTGGCATTAGCTTACGTCGACCAAGATTTACTCGAAGATAAGGTAGAAATTATTACCGAAGGTAATAACCCCTTAGTCGACGACCAAATATCTATGGGCTTGTTGGCAGTTTTAACCCAAAAATCAAGTGATTTATCGCTTCCGCTTAAATCAGAAAGTTTATTTCCGGCTAAATTTTCTCTGCGTGACTTTGTAACTCCAGGGCTTGCCGCTTATATGTGTTATGTCCTGGCTTCTATGAATCTTGGCTTTGCCTGGATTTATGAATGGACAGATAAAACATACCGCCAGATAATATTAATACCTAATGGCTTAAAATCAGTAATTATAGCCAAAACCCTTACAGTCACAATGGAAGCTAGCGTAGTTTTATGGTTATCACTATGCCTTACATCACTAATGTGTAATTTTACCCTTGGTAATAATTTTTTAGGCATAATTTTAGTGACCTTAGTTTCTATGCTTTGTTTCTCCTCAATTGGTTTGACTTTTGCCTGTATTTTAAAAACTATCAGGGTCTACACGATGACCGTCACAATTTTGGGTGTTAGCTTGATGTTTGTAAGTGGTATTATTATTCCAGTAGAAGCCACTTCTGGCGTAGAACAGCTTGCCGCCAAGCTAATGCCAATGTACTATTCTAGTGAAGCTTTTAAAGCAGTTATGCTTAATGTTCCGGTTGATTTTGCCCATGATTTGTTAGTCTTAGTCCTGTGGGCAGTCGTATCAATGCTAGTTGCTTATATTCTACTTAATCAGAAACAGGCGGAATTATAAATAATGCTTAAATCTCATTTTTTTAAATTATTTCTAGCTATAAGTTTGTTTTATTATTGCTTCATACAACCAGCCTTTTCTTTTCAGACCGGTAAAGAAACTGTAGAATTTTTGGTTAATACATTTTTAATCTGGAATGGAGAGCAGAATCAGGACAAGCTTAGAATGGAAACAGCCAATTATATTGCCTATAGACAAATGGCCCAAGAAAGTATCGGCAGTCTTAATTGGGATAAATTAAGTAATGCTCAAAAATATCAATATACACAGTTATTCGAAAAATTAATTGAAAAGAAATTCTATCCGCGCTGGCATAAATTATTTAATAGAGGAAAAATTACTATCAATAATGAAATAAAAGTTGACGATGAAATTTATGTAAGAAGCATTTTGCAAGAAAACGATGATAGCGATGAAGTTACCTGGAAATTTAAAAAAATCGACGGTAATTTGAAATTAGTAAGCTTGGCATTAAATAAAAAAGACCTTATGAATAAGATATCACACAGACTCAAAAAAAAATACGACAAACTTGGCTATGATAAATATATAAAAAGCTTTACTAAATTCGAAGAAGACAGCGAATAGTCATTTAAATAAATTCGATTAAGCTTGTTATAGGTTTTCTATCGATAAACGATTCGCTGCGGGAATGCCACCAGTTAATATCGTCTTCGTCTATACGCCAACATAAATAATAGAGTAAGTTTCGGTCAAACGCAGGAAAGTCAAAAAGACCAAGTCGTAAGTCTCGCAATACAATACCCTGGTCCATAATACTTTCGACAGTCCCAATAACCAGATTTTTTGACATATTTTCATAATATTGCATTTGTTCTAAAATTTTTGTTAATTCTAGCTGATTGGCATAATTAATATCCAAGCGGCTGTAGCTTAATTCAATGCTGTCCAAACCTAGATTATTAGCCAGTTTCACGTATTCATTTTTTAAATTATCAATTATATAAATGTAATCATCTAATTTACTGTTTACGTCAATTATCATTTCTTTTAGTTGAGGTAATAAAAATCTAGCTTCTTTAAGTGTATACGACCTAATTATAGACATGGCTAAGATCCTCATAATTTTTCAATTTTAGGCGCAGAATATTTAAAATTTCTAAACTCGACCTTTCTTGAATTTGATTGCGATTTAGGGTCGGATTTAAATTTATTTTAAAACTCTCTAAATTATCTTTTGTGGCCACGGCAAAATACACTAAACCAATGGGTTTATCCGTGGTTGAGCCAGTGGGACCAGCTATACCAGTAGATGAAATGCCAATGTCGGCGTTTGTTAATTGTCTAATATTTTGAGCCATGGCTTTTGCGCATTGAGAGCTTACAGCCCCATAGTCGGCAATAATTTTAGCGTCTACATTTAATAGCTTAAGTTTGGCTTCGTTGCTATAGGCTATAATACCAGCTTTTAAAAACTGCGAGGCGCCAGAAAATTTGGTTAATTTATAAGTTATCAGCCCAGCTGTGCACGATTCAGCTACAGCTATATTTAAATTAAACTGTTTGAGAAGGTTGCTAACGATTAACTCAAGGGTATCATTATCTTGGCCATAATAAAATTCTTTGCTTCTTGATTTTACTTCGTCGATTACCGGTTGTAAAATGGCTATAGCCGATTCTCTACTACTAGCTTTAGCTGTTATTTTAAGCTCACATTCTCCGTCTTTGGCATAAGTAGCTAATGTAGGGTTATTTCCATTTATGTAATCAGGGTATAGATCGGCCAAAGCGCTCTCTGGTATCCCATAATGCTTTAGATTTGTTGAAACAATGACTTCGTTAGAATAATTTGACAAAATACCTATCGCATATGTCTCCCATAAATGATACAATTCGCGCGGAACACCTGGGAAAGCCAGAATAATCTTAGGACTTTTAAGTGTAATTTGTAAAAGTTTGGGCTTTATATTTTCTAAGTCAAAATAAAACGCTGGTGCCGTACCAACTTTATTAGATAATAACTTGGCTGCCTTAGGTTTTAAAGCCTGCCTAAAGGCAGAATTAGGGACAGGACGGTTATTTTGCCTATAGAATGATTTTAAATCGTCAACAATATTTTCATCAGTAACTAACTTCTCTTCGAATAATTTGGCTATAGCTTCAACCGTTATATCATCTGGTGTTGGACCTAGACCACCGGTAATTATTATAATGTTAGAGCGTTGTAGCGCCAGTTTTAAAGTTGCCATAATACGGTCTAAATTGTCCCCGACAGTAGTATGGTAGTATAGGTCTATGCCTAATTTAGCCAGTTCGATAGACAAATACCTACTATTGGTATTTAAAATATCACCTAGTAATAGTTCTGTACCAATGTTTATTATTTCACTAGAAAGCATTTCTGATTAATGACCACTGGCTTGAGTAGCTGTTGGTGCGTTAACTCTGTAATTAAAAGCTGCATAAATTCCGATTCCGAATACAACCAGAAAAAAACATATAAAGAAAAATTTGATCCAGGCCAGGCTTGTATCTTGTTGGTGTTCTGATTCTGTCATATTTATTACTCCTATAAAAAATTATTTAGTATTAAAATTGTAATTAAATTGAACGATGGATTTTAAAAAACTTGTTAACTGGTCAAGATTATAATTAGAATTATTAAACTGACAATCATAAATTGTGACTACGCGAGGTTTGTCTTTAAGCTTAAAACAGCCGACTAATCCAGTAAAATGATGTTTAGTCTTATCATCTTCAAGAATACCTGTTAGATAAGGTATATTTTCTCCGCCGACACTTAGACTACCACTACCTAATTCTTTTATAAATTTAGCGTTGAATTTAGGTGTAGAAATACCAATATTATAGGAATTCTTAAGTTTATTCTTAGGGTCCAAATTCATATTAGTCCAGAAGAATATAATTTTTTCATTTAGATTGCTGTTAAATACCTCAATAACATTGTAAATACTTGAAGAAATGGCTAAATCAATTTTATAGCCAGCAGGTAGTGGCTGCTTAAATTGCGCCAAAGATGCTGCGATTTGCCCAGCGTGAGATAAATCGTTAATCTTTCTAATTTCTGATGGAGCATGATGAAAAAAAACAGCAATAATCAGGCATACCGACATAATAGATACGGCCATGAAAGCAATTACAAGTTTTGACCACAATGGTAATTTTAAGCTGATTTTAGTAGGCGTAGTTTCCATAAAATATTTATTGTTGGATTAATTTTTTTATATAAGCTTTATAGGTATTTTTTAAAAGCATTGACACCGTCATAGGGCCAACGCCACCAGGAACTGGAGTTATGTACTTAGCATTGGCTAGAGCGTCTTCAAAAACGACGTCACCAGTAATAACGGACTTACCACTGGCGTCATTGATATAATTGATACCAACGTCTACAACACAAGCGCCTTTTTTAATAAAATTTTTGTCGACAAAATTTGGCTTTCCGATTGCGGCGATAAGGATATCGCTGGCTTTAGCGATATCGGGCAAATCAGCCGTTTTGCTATGACATAATGTAACGGTAGCGTTTTTTTGGGCTAGAAGTAAGCTAACCGGTTTACCAACTAAATTTGACCTACCAATTACGCAAGCCGATTTACCAGACAAGTCGATATTATAAAAATTTAACAATGTCATTATCCCATAAGGCGTACATGGCTGAAGGTAACTATCACCGCTTAAAAGCAACCCTAAATTGTACGGATGCAGTCCGTCAACGTCTTTATTAGGGTCTACTAGAGAAAGTATTTCTTGGCTAGGTAAATGGGCTGGAAGTGGTAATTGAATCAATATACCGTCACAGTCGGGATTTTCGTTCAGTTCTATAATTTTGGCCTTAATATCTTTTAGACTGGCTTCTTTAGGGAAATTGTGGACGTTTCCGTTAATCTGGCATTTTGTACAAGCTTTAATTTTATTCCTCACATAAGTCTGTGAGGCAGGATTATCACCGACTAAAATCACGTCTAAAGATGGCATACGATAGTTTAACGCCAATTTTTCGCTAATATCAGCTTGTATCTGGTCCTGTACGATACGACTTAAGTTTAGACCGTCTAAAATTGTGGCTGACGAATTTACTAATGACATGATAGATTACTTACCTGCTTATAATATAATAACTCTTCATTGTAAATGTTTATAGAGAATTTTGTCTTTAAATTTGCCTAGATCGTTTAAATTATTAAAATTAACCTCTTTATTATTTATGACTTGGCCTATCTTGGTCAGTTGAACAGGATAACCGTGCATCTTAAAGGCTTTATTAATGTCAATATATAAATCAGCCGGCAAACATACCAAAAGTTCGAAGTCTTCACCACCAAATAAAGCCACTGCTTGAGGGTTGATTCCAAGCTTGCCTGACAAATTAATCGTTTCAGGACTTATTGGCAATAGATCGGGATTTATGTTAAAACCAAGTTCACTAATTTTATACAGGTGTAGAATACTTTCATATACTGAATCGCTTGTGTCAATCATAGCTAAATTATTTTTAGTGATTTCTAGCATGGTTATAGCTTCATCCAAGCGTGGCACAGGATTTAAATGTCGGCTTACGCTAGCAAGAGTCAAATCACGGCAACCATTTTCCAGATGTTTTAAACCTGTATAGCTTAAGCCAGAAGTACCGGTTACGACAACGTCATAACCATTTTTATAGTTAAAACGCTGACATACGCCCAAATCGTGTTTAAGCCCTAGTAAAGTAGCCGATAGGGCTAAATCATGTTGGCTTGAAGTTGTATTACCCCCTGTTATGGTGATTTTGTATTCGGCACAAGTGTCTATAATACCTTTGTAAACTTGCTTAATGGAATATTGGTCAAAGACCTTAGGGATATTAAGTATAATCTGGATATATTTAGGAATACCAGCCATGCTGGCGATATCACTAACGTTAATTAAAACAAGGCGCCTGCCTACTTCGTAAAGTTTAAAATAATCAAGGCTAAAATGACATCCCTCAACTTGGGAGTCGCTGGTTATTAAATAATTATTATCTATAACGGCACAGTCATCACCTAAATATTCTTTGCCCAGTTGGCAGACCAAATAGTCTATAAAATTGCTTTCAGCCGATTCGGTTAAATTAGTCTTCGTCATAGAATTACTAATCTCTTTACAATACAAGTTACAATACAAGGATTACTATAAACAGAATATAATTATAGTTAAATTCTTATTGTCGGTTGAAAATTTTGTTATAATGTTATTAAATTGTATTTTTTAGGCTTTGTAAGATTAGTTTAAATAATTAATTATCTTAATTTGGGGAGTTGTAGTTTTGCATCTAGTAGTTAATTTACTTATTCAGGTAATTAACCTGTTGAATATTCTAATTTTAATCTGGTGTTTATTAAGCTGGTTTTCCCAAATTAACTGGCGTGAACAACCGTTTTTGGCTTTAGATAAAATAGTTGGGTCAATAATGAATCCCTTAAGAGGTATAATACCACCTATCGGCAACGTTGATATTACCCCAATGCTAGTAATGATATTGTTACAAATGATAGAGAGACTTTTAATTACCCTAAGTTAATTTTTTATGAATTTAATCAGCCGTAGAAAATTTCTATTGTTTTTATTAATTTATGGCTTTCTAGGTAATCAGCAAACTTTTGCTAAATTGTCTAAAGTCAAAGAGTTTGACCAGTTAGATATTATTAATTGGCCACAGGGTTATACGTTAGACTACTATTTTACGTTGTCTAAAAATATCAGTTTGTCTTTTAGTTCAACCGGCCAGATTGCTTTATTTAAACTTATTATAGACAAAGTTAGCACTTGTAGTATCATAAATGAAAATAATAGTCTGTTTTCTAAAATTCATTTTGTTAAACAGCTAAAATCAGATGAATTTGCCGTATTTGGACAAAAACCACAAAACTCTAAGTATTATTTAACACTTATAAAAATTAAAAATAAATCGTTCCATATTCTGTCATCTCTAGAACTTAATTTAAGTGCTCTTGCGCAAGAAAACTTTATCGATATTACCTCAAACTATCTAGCTGTATCAGGTTTAGATAATCAAGCTCAGTCTATTGTATATTTTATTAACTTGAATTTTTTAAATAATTTAAATAACATTGAAAATAGTTACGTCAAATTAAATAAGCCAATTGATTGTTTACAAATTATAAATAATCGAATTTTTGCTATTACCGATAAGACAAAATTAATAATTGTCGAATATAAAAACAATAAAATTACAGTTGATCGAGATATTAATATTCCCGGTTTTTACTATAATAATAAAATTGATCAAAATAGTTTATCTTACAGTTATAATTTTATCGCGTCGTGTAAAAATTATATATTTTTAGCCTGTCTTGATTCAGGTAACAAAACTAATCTGACTATTTTAAATCATAATAAAAAAAATCAAATTAACCTGGTTAATAAAATACCTATAAACGCAAAAATCAAGTTTATCAAAATTTTAAACAATAATATCCTGGTTTTAGAAAATCAAAATAACAAATCACTATTAACTAAGTTCACTTTGTCGGGGTCTAAAATTCAGGAGATTGGCCTAAATTCCCCAATTTTAAACGCCAAAGAAGAAGACTATAACG
>JAJYFO010000227.1 GCA_021785395.1 bacterium
GTATACCAGTTTCAGCCCAAAATACGTATACGATGGTACAAAGAAACAGACTTTTGGGACGCCAGGTTATTAATATATCTCCCAATAAATTTAGTTTATTGAACGTTGACCAATAAACTAAAATATACTGCCAAAAGCCAGACTACGACGTTTACTATATAAATCTTAGAAACAAGAAATACTTAAAGTGTAATTTTGCTGACGTTAAAGAAGCGCAAGGCGTTGGTATGCTTACTCTATTGGTTAAAGGCGCTAAAGCTATGAAAAATCCGGATTATTGGCAGAAAAAAGGCAGTTTTAAAAATAACGTTTTTAAAGGTTTCATGTATAAGTTTAAGTATCCAGCCGATATGACAGATAAGTCTAGCACTTTTAATGAGTTGGTTATTAGTGATATAAGCACTTTTAATCCAAATTTTATAAAACTACACTCAAGAATAAACGGGTTTCCGATAATGCCAAGCCTGGTTTTTAAGCTCAATGTGTTGTTACAAAGGCGTACTGATGAACCTATACGGATTAATGACCTTGTCGACACGGTTAGCTTTGAAATTACAAAGGACAACGCTTTTAAACCTGACCTTGGCAAATTTACCAAAGCCTCGTCGTATTCAGAATACCTTAACCTTGGGTCAAACAAAAAGATTTTAACCGATTTTTTCGATTTGACTAAATAGGCCTTTATATGATTTTTAAGGGTTTACAACTTAATTTGACTTGTCAACCAAGCTTAATATTGGCCGCCACACAGCAAAGGCGTCGTTGACCAATTCGCCATTATCACTGTAAGCTCTGGTTAGGACGGTTTTGGGTTTGACTTTACTTAGCCAATCGCGTTCAAAATGGCTCAACGATTCATAAAATCCCGGGTTTTTTAAGGCTTTACTGGCTAAAATCGTACTATGTTTGCCAAATAATGTATCAATAGCGTTTATTCTGGTGCGTTTGGCCTTCGTCGTTGTAATCTCGACGTTGTAAGAAGCACCCACGAGTAAATATTTCTCACCAGGATAACAGTCATTAGCTTTGTATGGACTATAATTAATCTGACGACCTAAATAATCGGGAGGGGTAATTCGGGTATTTGGCGAATTTGGTTTAGAAGATTTACTGCGATTTTCTAACTCGTTAATAAACTTTTTACCTAAAGCCTTATTTTCAACCGATTTATTTAAGTAGGTGTTATTTCCTAGTGCATTATTGTAGGTATTGCGTTTTACCATTTTTAAAACCTCATAACTCTTGTTTTATTTCACAATAACTCTATTCCACTCCAATTTTAATTTTAAACATGACAAAGTCTTTAAAAATTTTATTGATAGCCAATGCCTTTAAAAACCATTTTGCAAGTTCTAGTATAAGGCAAATATTTTATAGAGTCGCCTCTAGTTTTAGCCATACTGTGAGTTTAACGGGTGTTTTAATGGCCGACGGCGGTGACGGAAGTTTAGACGCCATAAAAGACTGTATAGGTGGGAAAATAGTCGATCTAGAAGCTGCGTCAAGTTTGGGGCAAAAAACGGATACGCATTATTTATGCAAAGACGATACTGTGTATATCGAATTGGCCAATATTTGTGGAATGAATAAAGTAAATACGGTCAATTCCTACACTGCTTTATATTCGCATACTTATGGACTAGGGCAAGTCATAAAACATTCGTTAAAGTATAAGCCCAAAAATATAGTTATAAACCTTGGCGGCAGTATTTCTACCGATGGCGGAAGCGGTGCTTTGTGCGCCTTGGGCATAGATTTTTACGATAGACATAATCAAAAAGTAAACTTAGGCGGAAAATATCTAGGACAAATTAAATATTTGGTGAACAATATTATTGTGTCGGATATTAATTTTGTCGTCGCCTGCGACGTCGATAACCCATTGCTAGGTGATAACGGAACGGCTGGCGTTTTTGCTCGCCAAAAAGGGGCTAGCTGCGACGACGTAAAGCTTTTAGAAAATGGTTTGAATAATTACGCCAGAGTATTAAACGACGAATTTGCTACCAACTTAGTCAACGCCGTTGGAGCCGGAGCTGCCGGTGGATGTGGCTATGGATTGATGACGGCTTTAAAGGCTCATTATATTTCGGGTTTTGAATATATTTCTAATTTAATCGATTTACCCAGACAAATTCAAGAAAGTGATTTGGTCATTACCGGGGAAGGTATTTTAGACGACACATCTTTACGTGGTAAAACAACCGGCCAAATCGCCAAAATTTGCCAAAAATTGGGTAAAGAACTTTACGTTTTTTGTGCGTTTAATAAATTAACGCAAAATTACCGAAATTACGCAATATCTTATGTTTTGGAATTGTGCTCGAAGCAAAAGACTAAAGCCAGTTTAAACGACCTAGAATTGGCTGCTTATGAATTAATGCGACGATTTAACGATGAGCAAATGGAAAGTCGTTAACTTGCCCGTATTTACGGTTTATCCTTTTAGCCAGCAATTTCTTTGTAACTGGCGCTACAGTTTTGCGTTTCCCAAACAATAACTTCTTCAACGTTAAATTTCTGGCTTTTGATGTAATCAAAAATATGTTTGGCTATATTTTCAGCCGTTGGATTAACGTCCATAATATAGATTAATTCATTATTGGCTTGGAGTACAGGAACTAACGGGTCGTCTTTACATAGAATCAATTTGTGGTCGAGGGTTTGATTGATCCAGTTGGCAATTTTTTCTTTTATCAGCGAAAAATCAACTACCATGCCCAAATCGTCGAGTTTATTAGCTAATATTTTAATAATGGCGATACCGTTGTGGCCGTGTAAGTGCTTGCATTTACCGTTATAGTTTAATAACCTGTGTCCGTAGCAAAATTCGATTTCCCGACTTACTGCAAATGCCATATATAATTTTTCCCCATAATAAATTAACTACCTGCGCCTATGGCATGATTATACTTCAAGCTTAAAATTTAATATAATGGTTTTGGCTAATTTGAAAATTTAATACTAAAATTTAAGTTTTTTATGTATTGGTTGGAGTTTTTAAATTAAAAATTTCACAATAAATACATACATCGTTAGACATTAAATTTAGATTAAATTTTTTTTATCTACTTAACCCAGTGTTGACATAATTTTTTAGTGATGTCAAGATAACGTTAGATGGATAAGAAATGAAAAGAAAATTTGTAAGTGCATTAAAGCATATTGCAGCTGATTTATTAGAAATGCTGGTTAATGATGCTCGTTACTGGTATCTGACATGGCCATGGACCCTTAAGGTTTCCAACATATAGTACCTTTAACTAAACGAGATTTTAAAATGCTATTAAGCTTACGAAAAATTTTATATCGTCATTTAGTTTGTTTTATTATTGGTTATTCTTTTTTTATAATTTTAGTGTTAACTTGGTTTACTTTAGATTATTGTTTAAAACCTAAGGTGCTTTGGGATAGTTATGGAATTATATATGTTCTAGAAAATAATAGTAATGAGACAATTAAGGATATAAAAATTAAATTTCAAGGAGGTGAGTATACTCTAGATTTTATACCAGCAATTTCAAAAAAATATTTTATTGTTAATTATTTTGGTGAATCCAAAATGAAAGTAACAGATGCACAGATCAACAAACTAGCGACGAAAAAAGCAAAAGAAGATGCTGAAAAAGCCAAAGCCGAGGATTTGAACCGACGATTGTCCGAAAAAGAGACTCAGGAGAAAGAATGGATATCCCGAGCGCAATACGCGCAGGCACGGGGCAAATGCCGCCGGCGGCGGCCGGAATACGCGGCTACCTCCCCGGCCGAACCGCCAGCGCGGCCGCGCCTCGCACGACCTTGGTTCCCTGCAGGCCCACCACATTGGAACGAGCACGGAGGCGAGTAACCCCGCCGGTTTGAGCCATTACGCAACATCCGCGCATGCCAGTCACGGTGGCGGTGCGCAGTGAAGCAGGGTGCCCGGC
>JAJYFO010000228.1 GCA_021785395.1 bacterium
TGGTCCATATAACAACTGGATAAATAATAATGGGACAATACCTTGAGTTACGGCAAAAGAGATAAAAACCGGTAAAGAGTAGGCTAATCTGCGACCCAATTGATAAATATTTGAATCGTGATTATTACGCCCGAAAAACAAAAATATTGGCGCCAACAAAGACCCGCCTAAAGACACGTTCATCGGTACAGCATGTAGAAAAAAACCAAGCACGAGTAAAACCTCCAAGAACCAAGCCGGGGCTGGCATGGGAAGGTTCTGATAATTAGGAATTATACTGTGAATGTCCATTATAATTTTATCCATTTCTGCAAAAATTTTACTGCCTAAATTCTACAATCATATAACTATATATTCATGTAATCATATAGCATTATTAAGTAACAAACTATTAACCACTAAGCCTAAGAAGTAATAACATTAAAACAATTAGCAATCCAAAATAAATCCTTCCAAAGGTTGATTTTTTTCAATTAAATCATTATTAAAAACGATACAAACAAACCTATATTCAGTGTTTCAGACGAAATCTTGTTAAAAAATTTCAAAATTGTCTTGCCTAAATGGCTTCCCATAAATATTGTGGTGTTAATTAGAATTATTAATGGCACCAAAAGTATTAAAACAACCACCTCAGATAAGGCAAATGCTGCTGTGGCAATAAACAAACAAACCTGCTTACAAAACAATTGAACACTTAAATCTATAGGTAAAAAAGTACACTAACGCTTTGGAATTTTAGCTTATACACATAACGTATCTAAGGATGTAAATATAAAGTCCACCCAACTATACACAGTTTCTTAACCGAGCAGATTTTTTGAATCTATTTTTGACATATCTATAATCTTATTTGCAATAAAGAACATAGATTTCCATGATTGAAAAGAAATAGGCAAACGGCACAGCCAGAGTAAAAGCGACTTCAATACCCCAATCAAGTTCAGCTCCGTCTTTCCAATCGCAAAACCATAAAACAGCGTTGACAAATGGAGTAATACACCAGCCCATTACACCTGTCATAAAAGCAAATATTAAAATCAGCGTCCAGAAGTCCATTTCTTAAAGATTAACCAAAGAATTAAATTAATTTACCTAAAACAGCAACCTTAACATCGATTATGTCTATGCGTCTATTTTAATGGTCTTTCTTAGTATTGCCAAGGGGGATTTTCCCATTTTAGCGATACAGACAAGGGGATATTAATAAAATTTAATATAAATTAGGGTTAAAATTATCTAATTTCAACCCGTGGTAATCGTATTAACTTCCATAAAAAGCACTATATATAAGTAGTTACGGCTTAATAGTACTTATAACCAGAATTAGAAATCAAAATTGTGCCGTCGCCTTCAGCAGCAACCATCTGCAAGGCTTGAATGACAGCATTAGCGTTTTTTGGTAATTCCCTGGTTTCGCTCTTAATCTGCTTGGCTTTTTGCGAAACCTTAAGTACCAACTCGTATAGGTTAACGTCTTCGGTTAGCAATTGGTCAAGAATGTGAGTCGTACTCATAAATCTACCCCTTATGAATTTTAAGTCTTTGTGCCTTAATTATATGTAGCAGATCATGCACCGCTTCGTCAAGGTCTTCGTTAATAACTTCGTAATCAAACATGGATCTAGCTGCCAATTCCAACCTAGCTGTTTTAAGCCTAGACTCGATACTGCTATCCGAATCGGTAGCTCTATGCCTTAGCCTTGATTCCAAAGTGGTAAAATCGGGTGGCGATATAAAAATTAAAATAATATCATTTTTAATCGCTTTGACCTGTCTGGCTCCTTGCACTTCTATTTCTAAAATCACGTCAAGCCCCAGCCTTTGTTTTTCGCTTACAAATTCCTTTAAAGTACCATAATAATTGTCAGCGTAAAGCGCCCATTCTAAAAAAGCGTCAGCCTCGATCAAAGCCTCAAATTCATTTTTTGACTTAAAGAAATAGTCTACGTCTTCGACTTCACCAGGTCTAGGGTCTCGAGTAGTTACCGATGTAGAGCGAATCACATTAGGCAAAAGTGTTAACAGCTTTCGTATAACCGTGCCTTTCCCGACCCCAGATGGACCAGACAAAACAATTAAATTACCGAAATCACCGGTAGCTTTTTTAATCGTATTTGCCATATTTAATTTCTTTTGCGCGTATAAGGGGTTGAACATGGACTTAAATTATACTTTTATATACTAAATAAGTAAACAATTCATTTTACTGTGTATGACATGGGTAAAATAGTGAAATTACATTTTCAGCCACAACACTAGCTATATCTAAAACTAATATGCAACCATTTGACTCATTAACTTTACATAGCCTTATTCAAGAAATCAGACCCAAGCTTATAAACAAAAGGGTCGATAAATTGCACGCCGTCGATAGGCACTCATTAATCATCACTTTCAAACCTAAAACAAATTTATTTATAAGTATAAACCCAGTTGGATCAAGACTTTGTCTAAAAGAGTCAACCGATGAAGTACTAGACAAAAGCCATAAAACAGACAAAATCAAGGACAGCAATAATTTCAGTGTCATCCTTAAAAAATATTTAACCAACGCCAAATTAACCGCTATAGATACAGAACTAGGTGAAAGAATAGTAAATTTCGTGTTTTTAACCAATGACGCGCTGGGTAATTCCAGCTACAAAAATTTAATCTGTGAAATTATGGGCAAACACAGCAATTTAATCTTAATCGACCAAAAATCGTTGTTAATACTTGCCGTCATGCATTCTGTGACGCATGATATGAGCCGGCAGCGCCAGCTTTTAGCCAATATCGCTTACACCAAACCATCTGTAACCGATAAAACCAATATATTTAACATAAGTCGCGAAGACTTTATTAAAACATTCAGTTCACCAGATATTCAGACAAACGATAATAAAATTAAATTGTCAGCGTTTTTAATCCAAAATTTCAAAGGCTTGGGTAAGGACTTAACAATGGAAATTATAAACAGCTTAAACTATGAAGACAATCTGGCAAGCTTTGTAAAAAGCCCTGACAGCATAGATAGGCTGTGGTTTAAGGTCAATAACATCAAAGCAAACCCTATTTTTGAACCAGGTATAAGTTCTAACAAAATCAATTATACCGTTTTGAACCTGAGCAAATGGCCAAACCTGGCTAAATTTCCCAGCATAAATCAAATGGTCGACGCATATTATTCAAAACACGAAGAAAGTCAGAAATTTAGCCAGTTACAGGAAAAATTACTGGGTAAACTAAAACTAGAACAGCGCAAGCTAGAAGACAAAATCATTACCATAAAAAACTTTCTAGCCAACCAAAATGAAATAGATATTTTAAAAAAATACGGTGATTTAATTTATGCCAATATTTCAGACCTAAACGAAAACCAAGCATCGATTATCGTTTTTGACTATGAAAACAATGCCAACATTGAAATTCCTATAAATTTAAACTTCTCGATTACTCAAAATGCCCAAAACTATTACAAGCAATACCAAAAAGCTAAGTTAAAACAAAAAAACTATAAAGAATCTTTGGGTGATTTGACCAATAAACTTAATGACGTCTTAACCGAAGTAAACTATATCGAGCAATGTAAAACGTATAAAGAGTTATTAATACAACGCAAAGAATCGAGCTTAAAAGAAGTTCCGAAAAAAAATGACAAGTCAACCTTGCTCAAATTAAGCGCCAAAGACGGGTCGTTAATTTTTATTGGCCGCAACAGCTACCAAAACGACGAATTATTTTCTAAAATTGCTAGACCTGAAGACTATTGGTTCCATGTACTAGGTGTTAGTGGAGCCCATGTTCTTCTACGTTTATCTAATCCAAAACTTGACCCAGCCAGCAATCTAATTGAAGAAGCAGCCAGGCTAGCGGCTAAATTTTCCAAAAATAAAGATAATACAAAAATTCTGGTAATTTATACCAAATATAAGTACGTAACT
>JAJYFO010000054.1 GCA_021785395.1 bacterium
GGTGTTTTACCCTTATTGATGTGGCGTATCAAATTCTGGCTAACCCAGACCTAAAAAATCAATACCATAACCAAAAGGCCAGTAACAATTCGGATAGTAAAGACATTCATCCACGCCTGGGTCAATTATGCGTTGTATCGTCGATGATAAGTCTTGACCAATTGAAACAAGCCGTTGACGTCCAGATTAAAACCAAAAAACCTA
Source organism: bacterium (assembly GCA_021785395.1). Classification (GTDB taxonomy): domain Bacteria; phylum Cyanobacteriota; class Vampirovibrionia; order Obscuribacterales; family JAKAZS01; genus JAKAZS01. The sequence goes on from JAJYFO010000054.1 coordinate 205, forward strand.
TAGGCGAAGTGCTCGTTGACATGCAATTTATTTCGCAAGGTCAACTAGAAGGTTTATTAATGGGTCAAGATTTAATTGACGTACCAGCTAGTAACCCATCTCCATTAGCGCAAAGACTTCTTCAACTTGGCTTAGTTTCTGAAGATATGATACTTATAGCCTCGGTTAAACAAAAATCACAAAACGTCGATATTGGTGAAGTCTTGGTCGAAGAAGGCTGGCTCGACGGCAAATTGCTCCATGTTCTTAAAAATGCCAGCAATGTCTGAACTTATAAAATTTTGTCCAGATTATTTGCTTTTATAATAAGGTCAAATTACTTTAAATTGAAGTATAAATAATGCCTGGAACATAATATATATTATACGACGCATTTATATATATAAATAAAGTCTGTAAAGTCTTTAATATCAATACATTCAAGAAATTTTATGGAAATTGATAAAATATCGCTAAGCATATTTTATTTATAGCCATTTTAAGGATGGTTTTAATTTCTGGCTTGGTAATATGACCTTTAAATCTTAAAACCACTTTGAATCAACCTTAAAATCGATAAAAGAGTATAAAATAAATTACCTATGTAAAAAAGTTATTCTTATTTCTCATAGCGACAAAAGTACAACTATACGGGATATAAATTTTCCCCCAAAAAATATTTTGCCAATTATTAGGTCTGAGCGCTTAGGACATAAGTAGTTTAAAAATAAAGCCAATGATTGTTTGATCTGTAAAAACATTGCTTGTTCAAATCTTCACTTATAATTTACTATAAACAACTTTTAACCGGAATTGATAATAAATAAAAGTTTATTCATAAATAAATTATGCAATGCGTTAATACGGCAATATGAATATTTGGATTTAGCTAGACTGATTAAAGCTTAATTTTTGCTTCAATTTATGTCTCGATATTCTCGATATTTATGAATAGCAGATATATAGAGAACAAATCCCTATATATGCGTATAATATTTACAAGAATACAATATTACAACAATACAACGATACAAACATATTAATCATATAAAATTTTGCCATCAGATTCTCGGTTTAAGTTATTGAATCTGTTCTTTATTGTTTTTATTCTTGAATATGAGCAAGTAAGCTTGACAATACAAGAATATAACAATATAACGGTACAACTATACGACAATATATATATACTTAATTCAATCTAAATTGCTTTGCCAAATTCTGCCGTCGTCAAATTTAACTTTTAAAAGTTTAACCTGTAATTTACTACAGCTATTAATCATGCCCTGAAATTGCCACTTTTGCGACCCGGTCTGGTTAGGTAAAACCAAATTATTGTCCGACCCCAAAAACGACTTTACAATATTGTTGTTATTATCGTATAGGACAAATCTTAGCTGAATGGCATTTATACTCATTTGACTGGTATTTTCATAGTTCAAATAAAGCCTGATAGCTTGATTAACATCAAAGCTATCAGATATTAATTTTGCCGAAAAATCAGTTATATTAATAGGGGGAGAATTGGTTTTTTCGATTGTAAAGGGCAAGTCTCTTGACTTGATATCGTTGCCGTTAGGCATTTGAGCCAAACCTGGCCAAGCGTTTAGTATTGTCAGACTATAAAATAAGGAAACCACTATGCATAGTAATTTTATTAGATTTTTATTAGTTAAAATAACATTTATTTTTGTCTGGTTTTTCTTCATAAACAATGCCCTAAGCGCTAAAGAGTTATCGATTACTATTTTACACACAAATGACCTACATTCGCATGAATTAACTTATCAGGATAAAGACAAAAAAATTGGTGGATTTGCTAAAATCGGGTACTTAATAAAAGAATACAAAGAAAAAACACCAAACGCGATAGCCATTGACGCTGGCGACATATTTCAAGGTTCTCCTCTCTACACGTATTATCATGGCGACTGCGAAGTAAACTGCCTTAATAAAATGGGATACGACATTTATACGATAGGGAACCACGAATTTGATGATGGTCCTACCAATTTAGCTAAACAATTAAGTAAAGCCAAATTCACTATAATTAATTCTAACCTAGATTTTAGTCAGTACAAAGAATTTGATAATTTGGTTAAGCCGTTTGTGATAAAAGTAATAGACGGTCAAAAAATTGCCTTTGTCGGCGCTATTACACCTGATATAGGTCAAGTTTCGCTAACTCTACAGAATGTAAAAGTAAAATCAATTGGACCACAATGGTATAAACCAATTCAAGATACTGTCAACAAACTAAAGTCAGAAGGTATAAATAAAATTATTTTAGTATCACATTGTGGTGTTGAATTAGATAAAGAACTGGCACAAAAGATTCCTGATGTTGACGCTATTATAGGTGGCCATTCGCATACCAAATTATCCAAACCAATTATAATTAACCATGATGACGGCAGTTCTACGGTTATAGTTCAAACCGGTTGTTATGGGAGATATTTAGGTATTTTGAAACTTTCTTTCGAACCTAATGGATTTATAGACTTATCTAATACTAAAGATAAATTAATACCAATAACTACTGAAATTCCTGATGATAAATCAGTCTTAGCTATAATAAACGAAGATGAAAAACCAATTGAAAAAATAACTAATGAAGTGATTGGTGAATCTAATGTATATCTTAGTAAATTGGGGTCAAGATCATTGCATGACTACGGATTAGGTGATATTATATGCGATGCTATATATGAAGCTGGAATTAAATACGGCGCCACAATTTCTTTTCAAAACCGTGGTGGCACTAGAACTGGAATTGAAAAAGGTCCAATTACACTTGGCCAGATACAGTCTATGCTTCCTTTTAAAAATCATCTGGTAATTGCTTCAATCACTGGCCAAGCACTTAAAAATGTTTTAGAAACAAGTTTGACCAAATTACCTTCAGCTCGATTTTTAGATGTACACGGGCTTAAAATTTTATACGATCCAGATAGTGAAATTATGCACAGGATAAAGTATTTATACGCCTTTGACAATAAAACTAATACTTATCTACCTGTAGATGAAAAACAAAATTATCGTATTATTATAAATAGTTATACATTCGATGGTGGCGAAGGTTATAATTTTGGTGAAGTTAAAGATAAAGTTGAAATTCCAATGGTCTTAAGTGAAGCATTTGTCAACTTTGTTAAAAATCACAAAACACTTGACTATCCTGATAAAGGCAGAATTCTACCTATATACAATTATTTTCAATTACAGAAAGATAACGCTATTAAAATTTTAACCGATAACTTAAAAGACATAAATTTTGATAAAGTTTATCTTGTTGGTGGCGATAATATAGGCATATCTAGTCTAGAAAATCATTTAATGACACCATTTGAATCTGCCTTATACGTAAAAAATAATTTAAAGTTAAATAGCGAAACTACTGTTTCTAATTTCAAGTTAAAGACGGTAAACAAATACTATTCAATTATTATTAAAGACACTAAAAACAAGAAATACTTAACAAGCTATCCTGTTGAATCTAATAGACAAAGTTTTTCTAAATAGTTTTTTTACTAACTATAATTACAAAAATGAAAGAAACTACCAAAAATATTTTACTTACAGACAGAGACATAAATGCCCTATTAGAAGTTTCACGTCATAAAATGATAACTTCAATGCAGTTGGCTAAATTGTGTTATAGTGATATTTCATACGAAACATCTAGAAAAAGATTAAGGCGATTACACAAAGCTGATATTTTAGCAACATCTTCTTTGAACGATTCTCATTCGCGAGGCAGACCAGATTTAATCTATTATTTAACAGAATTTGGTAAAAAACATATTGAGCCTTACGTGGTTTCAAAAAAAATTATAAATTATGGTCTCAAAAATGTTTATCAAAGAGACGTATTTTTAAAAATCGTTGAAGTACGTTTAAATTTAGTAAATGCTTGTCAAAAAAACTTAATTAGTAATTTAAAATTTTATGACTTTAAAGAATATATATTTTTAAATTCTGAGTTTGATACTAAATATAAGTTTATATGCGATGCCATTTGCACATTTAGCGATAAAAACTCAAATAATTTTTTTGTAGCTATTAAATATGATACCAAAAGCTTGCAGTTGCAAAAGCACTATATACCTATTTTTGAGTATACACTTAAACATAATTTAATGACGTGGATTATTTGCTCTAATTGGGAAAGGATTAATAGCCTGATAACCGATTTTTTTAGTCAGTTGAACATTAGTGAAAAAAATACTGATAGAATTTTAATGTCAACCATTAGTGAATTTAGAGAAAAAGAACTTAAACAAAGTATCTTTAAAAAATTAAATGGCGAATTAACAAGCCTTAAATACCTTAAATCAATTAAGGTTTAAAAGAAAATTGGACCTGGAATTGGTTTATAGTTAATAAAAGCCTTAACTATTTCTTGCGGGACTTTAACTGGCTTACCATTTGATTGATCGATAAATACAGCAACATGACTTGCTTGTGTAGTAATTACCGAATCAACCAATATGTATGCGCTAATTTTTATACTAGCTGCGCCAAGGCTTTCAATCCACATGTAGCCGATTGGGCTCTCAAACAATCGTATTGGTTTTTTATAGTCAATTTTAGTAGAAGCGATTACTGGTACTAGTCCTTTATTTATAAAATTTGACAGTGGAAAAAAACTATCAAATAATTGAAGTCGCATATCTTCAAGCCATCTTATATAACTTATATTACTGACATGACCAGCAAAGTCAACGTCATAAGTACCAACTTTTATATTGCAAATAGTAAGTAATGCTTTATTCATTTTTCTCCATTTTCTTTTTTAGACAAAAAATGTTAAGATTTAAGTAAACCTATTATATATTTTTTTTGCTATTTATAAACTTTTTTTTTTATTAATTTACTAAAATGCCTAATTGCGAAGAATTTTTAACGTTAAAATCGCGCGACTTTGTCTGGAGCGATGATTATCTTGACCTTATAGCCAAGCGGTTAAAATTAATTAAATGTAATAATGTCTTAGATATTGGCGCAGGTCTGGGTCATTGGACGATAAAAATAAGCAATCTTGTGGCCAAAAAAGCTAAAATAACAGCTTGTGACCTAGATGAAGCGTGGATCCAAAAGTTAAATGAAAACTTTAAAAATTCCCAAGGCCATCGCCGTATTAACTTTGTCCAGGCCAACGCCTATAATTTGCCGTTTAGCGATAATACTTTCGACCTAACTACCTGCCAGACCCTACTTTTACATTTAGCCAAACCAGTAAAAGCGCTTGAAGAAATGCTCCGGGTAACAAGACCCAATGGCCTAATACTCTTGTCTGAGCCGGAAAATTTCAAAAACTATTTTTTTTACGATAATTTAGCTAATTCTAGAGAAGTCGACTCTATTTTAACTATGGGCAAATTTTGGTTATTGCTAGAACGTGGCAAAATCGTACATGGACTTGGCAACAACTCTCCGTGCAGTTATTTACTACAGAATCTAACCCATTTAAAAGTGAAAAATATTCAAATCTATCAATCTGACAAAGTACAATACTTATACCCACCCTACGACAGTCTAGAGCAGAAAATATTGATCGAAGAGTTAAAGTTAAATTTGCACAAATTCGAAGACCCCCAGCAGTACAAAATTGCCCAAGACTTTTACTTAGCTGGAGGCGGCAATAATCTTGACTTTGTAAAGTCTGTTGAAATTATTCAAAAAGACCTGTTAAAATGTTTAAAAGCTATTGATAACAATGAATATACCAGTGTTACTGGCCTGCCAATAAACCTGATAAGCGCTCAAAAAGTATAGTTATATATTTACATTCTTTCGGTTTTAGCATAAAATCAATATAAATATTTTTTATTTATGGTGGTCTATGCTCAAAAATCAACTAGGTTCTAAATCTAATATAAATATGGCGTATATGCCAGAAATTGCGGACCTGCACCATTTCATGAGCAGTGTTTTAGAAAACCCTGGTAAGCAAATAAACATAACCTGGCTGACGCGCGATAAACTAGGCACTTACACCCTAAACATAACGTCTCTGCCCCTTAAATCGGACCCAGAATGGCATTTGACTATAAAAAAGGGTATTGTTAAGCGAACCTTGTGGCAGCATAATAGCTGTGACGTATTATTAATCAATAACCTTTTGGTTTCAACGTGTTCACCCAACCGAGAACAAGTCGACGCAACCGGTAAACTGGCGACCAATCCAATAACTAGACCGCTTGTAAATACCGAAGACCAATACTTTGTAAAGGCTGACAAAAAAGATAAATATATAGAAACCAGAGAAGACCCTAATATTACGGCCAGTATGCCGGTTCAAACTAACCATGCCTTTGGTGACTTAAGCGTGGTTGCGCCGATGTTTGTCTTAAGGTCATTGGGCAGTACTAAAGCCACCGGTAAATTGAAACTTAAACGCGAAGACGTCGAGGCGGAAATTTTTCTTGTCGACGGTGAAGTTGTCCACGCCCAGTTAGGCTTAATTGATGGTTTAGACGCAATTTATACTTTGATGGAATGGGAAACTGGCATATATTCTTTTGAACCGTTGTCGATTGCAAACAAGAGAACTATTAACACTGAATTAGACGTAATTTTAATGACCGGGATCAAAAATAAAGAAGATTCAATATTTTTACGCAATAATAATATAGGTGCTAATACTGTTTTGGTGCGTCGCAACGTTAATTTAACCGATAAAGAATTCGATAGTCTAGCGTCAACCGGCAGTAACTTGGATTTAAACTTTCAGCGCAGTTTTTACAAATACATCGACGATAAAAGCACTTTGCACGAAATAATAACGAGAACGCATTTAACCAGAGATGTATGGATGTCGGTCGTAGCTAATTTTGTCAAATCCGGTATGGTCTCGGCTACTAATAGCGAATCTTGGGGCAAGGGTAAAAAACCACCGCTTAGACCAAAAAGTGTTGACGTAAGAGCTATTGACAGTGTCATGATGACTCTAAGGCATCATGACACTGGGTTGTTTACTTATCCGGCTTTTCTTTATTTTTTAGAACAAGAGTTTTTTCGCAGCTACCGTCAGGGTGCCTTTTTTAGTATTTTAAATATTCAAATTTGGCAGTCCCCGGATGACAACGACTACAATTGGCAATGGCTTGATAAAGAATCACTGACCGAGGCTATCAGGCGTATTTCTAAATTAAAGCGGTACGTCGACGTTTTTAGCCATTATGAAAATAATGACTACGTTATCCTATTACCCAATACGGCTTTGGCCGGAGCTACAACATTTGCCCACCGCATTACCCGAGAGTTAACCAAAGAACCACTATCGGGGCATTTAGACCCTAACAATTTAAAAATCGCCATTGGCATATCTGGTATTCCCGAGGACGTAAGAGAATTAGGCTTATTATTGTCAGCGGCAGAATTTGCCAAAAACCATGCCCAGTTAACTAGAAACATGGTCTTTGCCTACCAAGAATTTAGCAAATAAATATTTATTAAAACCAACCCAATAAAGCTAGCTCTTATAAGCCAAATATACTCGCACGCTATCAATTAAGCCAGTTATTATAAATACGAGCACAAGACGAAACCAGATCAGCCAATAATCTCGAAGTTCTAAATGGCTAAATCCTAGCTAAATTGCTATTAGGCAGCTAAATACTTCATTAAGTCGGCCAGTTTAGTTAAATCCAGTTTTAAACCAGGCCCCATGGTTGAGCTTAGCGTTACCGATTTAATATAAGTTCCCTTGACGCTCGAAGGCTTAACTTTATTAACCTGGTCGACGACACTGGCTAGATTCTTTAGCAACCTGGTTTCGTCAAAGGATAATTTACCGATTGGCATTTGGACGATTCCGCCGTCTTTCTCGGCTCTAAACGAAACTTTGCCAGCTTTTAGTTCTTTGACGGCTTTGGCGACTTCAAAAGTTACCGTACCGTCTTTAGGATTAGGCATTAAACCTTTAGGGCCAAGCAATTTACCCATTTTGGACAGCATAGCCATAGCATCAGGTGTAGCTACGAGTTTGTCAAAGTCTAAAAAACCGTCGCCAATTTTAGTTACTAAATCGTCGGCACCGACAAAATCGGCTCCAGCTTCTTTAGCTTCCATTATTTTTTCGCCTTTGGCAACCACGGCTACCTTAACTTCTTTGCCGGTGCCACCAGGCAAATTAACGGTTGAACGTATTTGTTGTTCGGATAATTTAGGGTTTATACCTAAACGAAAGTGAACTTCGACGGTCTCATCGAACTTGACGCTATGGTTTTCTTTGAGCACTTTTAAAGCTTCTTCAGCCGTAACTGGATTGGGGTGTTTAAGTTTTACAGCATTCAATTTAGTTTGCATTTTAGAAAGTTTAGGCATAGTCTTATTTTTCCTTAATTTGTTTTATGTAAAGTTTAGTCAACAACAGTTAGACCCATATTTTTGGCTGTACCGATTATCATTAATTCAGCCGCTTCGATTGTATTAGCGTTTAAATCGGGCATTTTAACCTTGGCGATTTCAGTGATTTGAGCCATCTTAATCGTTCCAACCTTAGTTTTATTAGGTGCAGCCGAGCCTTTTTCAATGTTTACGGCTTTTTTTAATAATTCAGAAGCTGGTGGAGTTTTAAGGACGAAAGTAAACGACCTGTCTTCAAAAATCGTAATTTCTACCGGTACGACACTACCAGCTTTGTCCTGGGTTTTGGCGTTGTACTCTTTGCAGAATTGCATTATATTGACACCGTGCTGCCCCAAAGCTGGACCAATCGGCGGAGATGGGTTAGCTTTACCAGCTTGAATTTGTAATTTTACTTTTCCTACTACCTTTTTCATTTTATTTTCCTTAAATTATTTTTCACTCGTTATATTTTAAAACATTGCATATAAATTTTCTATATTCTTTAGACTTTTATAACTTGGTTGAATTCGAGCTCAACTGGCGTTGCCCGACCAAATATGATTACCGAGGCTTTGATGCGTTCGCGTTCAAAATTAACTTCGGTAACCTCACCTGTAAAGTCAGCAAACGGTCCACCGGTGATTCTGACGAAATCGCCAACTTTGATGTCGATAACGGCCGCTTTTTTACCCTTTATGCCTGATAAAGCTAACTGCCTTCTTAAGATTTTTCTAATTTCGTCGTCTTGAACTGGTTGCGGTTTCTTGCCAGCCCCGACGTATTTAGTGACTCCCGGAGCTTCTCGGACAACACGCCAGGAATCGTCGTCAAGTATCATTTCAACAAAGACGTAACCAGGGTATTCACGTTCTTTTTTCTCCAGGCGTTTACCTTCTTTAACTTTGGTTACAATTTTTTCCGGAACTATGACACCAAAAATTCGATCTTGAGCTCCCATAGTTAAAATACGTTTTTCAATATGTTCTTTTACTTTATTTTCGTGACCAGAAGCCGTTTGCACAGCGTACCAGTGTCTTTGACCGTCAGTTTTTATAAATGGCATTCTATTTTATCCTCATTTATCAATTTATTTAAGACCAATACCACCGCCGTGCATTCTTGCCCAGGCATCTAGTGGACTAAAGAAGGCATGGGCTAAAACCCAGTCTACGCAAAGCACGAACAAGGTAACCATAGTAACTAGGACTAAAACGCTCCATGTTTCTTGGATCACTTGAGGGCGACTAGGCCAGTCTATTTTGCGAAATTCAACCCTTACATCTTTTAAAAAATTTATAAAGCCTGAATCCATAAAGTTGTTTTTATCGTCTTTAGACTTAGCTTTATTAGTCGTTTGGCTTTGCTTGGCGTTAACGGCTTTATTAGTTGTCTGACTAACTTTAGCTGGGTTTAAGTTAGATTTAGACTTTTTAGGGTTTTCTTTACTTAGATCTGGCTTAGCGTTTTTAGATTTATTTTTTTCTAGGTCTTTGCCTGACTGGTTAAGGTTTTCACCGTCTAAATTACTTTGTTTGTTGTCATTTTTTAAAGCCATATGTTTCTCGTTGAATAAAACTAAATCAAATTAATATTCGCGCCCTGAAGGAATCGAACCCTCATCAAAGGTTTTGGAGACCATTGTTTTGCCACTAAACTAAGGGCGCCCCCTTTTACTAAAGGAAAAATTATTTTTTGGTTTCTTTATGCTCCAAATGTTTTTTGCATTTTTTGCAGTATTTTTTCAAACTCATGCGTTCGGTATCATTCTTTTTGTTTTTCATCGTTGTATAATTGCGATTTTTGCACTCACCACAGGCTAGTGTGATTATTATACGGTCATCTTTTTTAGCCATTACTATTACTCCCAGGACTTAAAATTTAATAAATTTTTATGCTATCAAGTGCATAAAAAACTAACTTTAAAGTTATGTCAACTTGTAAAGTTAGGTCGCAAGCATCTACATTATATATATAACTGGCCAGAACTGTCAAATTTTCTTTAACAAATTTAAATAATAAAATATACTAAATTAGTTTAGTACTCGATCAAGCTTTATTATACAATTTTTATATATTTACAACTCATTCAATGAACAAGAAAATTAGCTTTTTAATCTTCGTAACCCTTAGCTTAACGCTTGGCCATTTAATATATAACCGTCTGTCAAATTTAGCCAAACGTAATTACGAAGCTAACTGTCTTAGGGTTAACTTACAGAGCGAACCACCCAGCCTTGACTGGTCACAAGCAAGTGATTCGACGTCGTTTGACGTCATTTGCAATATAATGTGCGGATTAACTAAATTTAATGATAAAATGGAGACCGTTCCGTGCTGCGCCCAGTCTTGGCAAATTAGTGACGACGGACTAAGCATAACCTTTTATTTAAACAAGAAAATTACTTGGAGTGATAAGAAACCACTTACTGCCCATGATTTTGTCTTTGCATTTAGACATTTACTAAATCCAGCCACAGCGTCAAGCTATGCTTATTTTTTATACGATATAACCGGCGCTGAAAAAATAAATACTGGCCAAGAGACTGATATTTCTAAGCTAGGCGTCAAAGCCCTTGACGACTACACATTAAAAATAAGTCTTAATAAACCTTGTCCGTATTTTCTATCTTTGATGGCTTTTTGCCCAACCTATCCGATGCGACAAGATTTAATAAAAAAATACGGCAATGATTGGTGTAAACCGGGCAATTTAGTTACTAATGGTCCTTTTACTCTGGATACCTGGGAACACGAGTATAAAATAATTTTAAAGGCTAACGACAATTACTTTGAAGGCCGACCAAAACTCGACACAATTAAGATGTTTATGATTCCAGAACAGTCGTTGGCGTATTCGTTGTACTTAAATAATCAGCTAGATTATATTGACAACCGCAGCCTTTCCACCACAGATATTGCGGCTTCAAAAAATTTACCTTCTTACCATAATTACCCCTTGCTTAGAATTAATTACCTGGGCTTTAACACAAAAAAATGGCCGATGAATATTCCGCAAATTCGCAAAGCTATATCGCTAGCTATAAATCGTCAAGTTTTTCCTCAAATTTTACTTCGCCAAGAATTACCAAGCTGTGTATATCTGCCTCAGGCGTTATCAATTCTGCCGCTTGAATCAAAGCCTTGTTATGACGTTAAACTAGCCAAACAGCTATTCAACGAAGCTAAACAGCCAATTCCCGAAATTGATTTGTTATACCCCAACCGTCAAGACGCCAAGCTAGCTTGTGAGGCAATTCAAGACGCTTTAAAATCCAACTTAGGTATAAAAGTCAATCTAATAGCCAAAGAATGGAAAGTTTATTTATACGAATTAAAAAATAACCCTCCGCACTTGTTTAGGGCGTCGTGGGGAGCGGATTATTACGACCCGCAAACTTTTATGGACGTATTTGAAAGTGCTAGCGGTAATAATTACACAAATTGGGGTAGCAAAAAATACGACGATATCGTGAGTAAAGCCTCCCAAGAACTTGACAAGGATAAAAGAGCTAAATTATATAAACTGGCTCTAAATATTTTAGATGATGAATGTCCCATAAGCCCATTGTATTTTGCCACGCAAAATATCCTTGCCAAACCATGGGTACATAATTTAGCCTTTAATGCCTTAGACCTGCAATTTTTCAAGAATGTTTACATAAAATAGATGTATTTAAGAAAAAATTAAAGTTTATTATTTAAAATATCTAAGTGCGCAACTATAAGTTTTGTGATTTAATATTAACTAACAGGTTAGTTAATTATTTTTTTAAAATGTTCAAAATGTCTTGGCCAAAAATTCTTTTTATTTCGTCAATTTTTTGTTTGACGTTAAATTTAAACGCCGAATCTCAAAATTTAAAACCTAAAATTAACGATTTCGACGACAGCCCGGAGGTTATCGAAAAAGAAGAGCACGTGGTTTTAAATAAGCCTGATTTTCAAGCTCTTATATCTGTATCCAAAGGGCTTAACCCGCTAGGTTTAGACTCTTCTGATACCAAAACATTCAGTTTGCCCGATGCCTTAAACACAGCCCTCAACAACAATTTAACCTTAAAAATCAATTATACCGGCTACAAATCACAAGAATGGCTGTTTTACTCGTCGCTTGGTAAATTTCTACCCGATATTTTAATGTCTTACACGGACAGGTATTTAAAAGGTACTCCGGTACTGCCTGGTTTTGGAAAAATAAACGTTGATACGCCTTTTATTATTACAACAGCTGGGTTTAGACAATACGTCTATCAAGGCGGTAAAGTTTTATTTGGCGCAATGCAAGCCAAGAATAGACAAAATGCTCAGTTATTTAATTATAAAGCATTGACTAACGATGTTTTATTGCAAACCGTCAAACTTTATAATAACTTATTGCTTAATCAAGCCTTTTTGAGAATTAGAATCAGAGCGGTCAATCTTTCTAAAGAACAGTTGAACAATAATATTGACATGCAAGAAAATGGCATAGCAACCAAACTTGACGTGTTACAGAGCAAAACACAGTTGTCTAAAGATAGACAAGCACTCATCGCCCAGCAGGTAGCTAGCCGTGTAGCTAGTGTTCAGTTATCTAGTTACTTAAATATTAATATGGCTGATAACTTAAATCCGGTTGAAACAGTATTATCAAAACGACGTTTAATAAGTAAAAAAATGGACATAGCTAAATTATTACAAATAGCTATAGATAATCGTAATGAACTAAAACAATACGAACAGTTAAGACTAGCGGCCAAACGTGCCATCATTATCGCAACCAGTCCATTGCAACCAAACGTTCAAGTTTTTGGCAATATTTATGGTGTTGGTCCAACTTTAGCCAATAAAACGATTTACAGCAAACCAAATTATCAACCAGTTGCCCTATCTGGTAGCACTGGTTCGACTACCGCTATAGCACCGATTCAAACGGGTCTTAGCCCGGTCACACTTCCTGTAGCATCAGCGTACAGCCCAGTTGGAGCCGCCTACATGCCACCAACGGCAACTAATTCGCATTTAGGTAGTTTGTATACAATTGGCTTTGGTATCAATTGGAATTTTTTAGGCCTTGGTGTTACTGATATGGCCAATATCCGCTCAAGCCAATGGTTAGCCAAACAGGCTGGTCATCAGCAAACAGCCCAATTAATAAGTGTTTTAGAACAGGTTCGAACCTCGTATTTAAATAGTCTGGCAGCTGAAAAAGAAATTGAAGAAACAACCGACCAAGTCATATCGGCTGAACAGGAATTAGAATTTGCTAAGCTGCGGATGCAAAATGGTGTAGGTCGCAATATCGACGTACTCCAGGCCCAACTTGACAGAACAACAGCTTTATTGAGTAAGTCTCAGGCCATTATCAATTTTAACAATGCCCAGGCACAATTACTCCATGATATCGGCTTAGCTAATATTACTAACTTATTAGCTAAAAAGCCGCTAATTAGATAATTTTAAAATAAAAAATTTTATTACTTGGCCAATAAGCCATTTAAGATCAACGTTATAGCGCTATCTCTATGACTAGCAAGCATAGATTCAGACAACAAATCGTTATTAGAATCGTTGTCATTCCATAAATGCTTTATATTTTCGGCCGAACAAAAATAATATATGCAAGCACCAACTATGTTAACTGAAGTATGTTTGGGGTCAATATTTTTAAATACCCCGCTGTCAATCCCTTTTTGAATGATTTTAGCAATTAAATTATAGAAATTAAATAAACCCACCTGTTTATAGTATTTGCCATCATTTTGCAAAGCTTCGTACATCATGATATAACTTAAGTTAGGTTTTTTGGCAATCATCGTAAGCATACTGTCAAG
>JAJYFO010000229.1 GCA_021785395.1 bacterium
GGCAGTGTAGGGGGGAATGCCATAAGTTACGATAAAGATGGCAATTTATTAACTTATGGCACTTACACATTTAGCTACGATACGCAAAGCCAATTAACGCAAGCTATTAATGGCAGTACTACAGTTAACTTTGAGTACGACCCGTTAATGCGCCAAGTAATTAAGAATGTAACTGGTGGCAACGATACAAGATTTTTATATTCTGGAAGTGATCAGATTATTGACTATAATCAAAGTACAGGTAGTTTAATCAATCACTACATTTACGGTAATAGTTTAATAGCCAGTGTGGATTCAACTGGTGCTGTAACCTACAATCATGAAGATCAAAGTGGTTCAGTTATAGCCACCACAAATTCAAGTGGCACAGTAACTAACCAATATTCGTATTCACCGTTTGGTGAAAGCAGTACTTTTACAGCCTCTGGCTTTGGCTACACTGGGCAGCGCTTTGATAGCGAGCTAGGGCTTTACTATCTAAGGGCACGTTATTATTATCCAAGCCTTGGTAGGTTCTTGCAACCAGACCCGATTGGCTATAGCGGTGGCTTAAATCTTTATACTTACGTTGTTAACGACCCGCTGAATTTATATGATATCTTTGGTCTTGAACCAACTGCTTATTTGGTTTATCATCCGGTAGCACATACAATGTTTATGCATTTGAGTTTATTGGTAACTGATCCTGATATCGAAAACGACCCTAAAGCATACACAATTTCAGCTGGTCCTAGTGGCAAGTTCCCATTTTTGGGAAAACTAATTGTAAGGTCAGGTAACCTACCTAATAATGCACCAATAAATGGTAGCCCTGCATATAAAGATTTACAAGATCAATTAATGTATATAAGAAGAAATACACAAGCTAAAATCAAACTAATACCTCCTGTAGGTGTATCTGAAGCAGAATATATAGCCAGATTAAACGAAGCTGCTCAATTATACCAAAACAATATTCAGTATTCGCTGTTTCCGCATAACCTTAAAACTGCTAATAGCAATACTTTTGCCAAATATCTAATTAACCATGCTGGCGGTATAATACCTACCTTACCTTTGCCTGTCCGTTTTCCAGGGTGGACAAAAACTTTACCTGGGTATTCTAATCCAGTCTCACGGGTAACAAGCTTTTTACAATTTTACAATAAATATAAATATTTTTTTGTAATTCCTCCAATAATGGTATGGATTCCCAATACAGACATTGCCGATGACCCAATACCACCCGACGATTCACCCGGTGGTGGTTGTATTGTGCTTGTTAACCCCATACAAAAATGAGTTGATTATAGATTAGCCCTTTTAGTTAATTATATACCGTAATTCCGCAAGCTACCCCTTGGGTTATTCGTTAAGGGGTAGCTATATTCAGGGTTTCACTAAAATATTTCTTAATATTGCAGATTCGCATTCGATTTAATATTGACTTTTTGTGTCTTGTTGTGATAATAATATTCTCTCAATAAGATGCAATTCAATGACAATCAAGGTTCCAATCGATAAGCAAAAATCATCGTCTGCATCATATCTTTTTAGCTAATGTTGCTGATTCTCGATTATTACGTCGAATACCAATATCGAATATTGTAAATAGTGTCTTGGCCATATCTTTGATACGAATTAGTAGCTTTAATGCCTTAGAAAATCAGCGATTCCAGTTGTCAAATTATTAACTGGTTGTATTTGAGCTGGCTAGAATACTAGAAATAGCAATTTTTAAACCTTGCAAGAATTTGCTTGAGTTGTAAATAACGACGTCGTGAGCCTAGTAAGTAACTTTCTTAGTTGAGTTACGGAATCGCTGGTATTAAACTTAAAAAACTATATGTTTATATCTTTGTGATATAATAGCTATGTACACCTTTGTCTGTTGATTTTTTTGTTTATCTTATTGGGTCTAATTATTGTTAAGTGTTCAACAGTAAATTTTTAAGTTTACAATATGAAAAATATTTTTTTCACAATTTTAAATTCATTGTTTACAATAATTGTCATTTATTTAATGCAAGCGCTTCCTTGCTACTGTAAAATAGGTTATATTGATAAAACTGGAAAAGTACGAATTAATTTAGATAAATATGCTTTTAACCCACTACAATTATTTTACAAAAGACCTCTAAAAGGTTCTATTATGTCCTTAGAGCCTTTTTTTAATAAAAGGGCTCTAGTATATATTTATGATGAAACAGTAGAACTTAAAAGAACAATTTCATTTATTGATACAAAAGGGAAATTATTAAATGTTCGGTTCATAGATGCTAAAAGTTTTAGCCAAAATTTAGCGGCCGTTGAAATTAAAAACAAATGGGGTTTTATAGATTTAGATGGTAATATAGTAATAAAACCAATTTTTGATTATGCTCTTCCATTTTCAGAAGACCTGGCTCCTGTAAAATTGAAAGACAAATGGGGTTATATTGATTTACAAGGTAATATTGTCATAAAACCACAATTTGATAATGCAATTCCTTTCCATGAAGATAGAGCGGTTATTAAATTTAACAATTTAATAGGTTTTATTAATAAAGAAGGTGAAATTATTGTCCAGCCTAAATATAAAACAGCATATTCTTTTAGTGATGGTTTGGCATTTGTATCAATAAACAAATATCCTGACAAGGCTGGTTATTGTTATATAAATTCTGAAGGTGCTGAAGTTATAAAAATATCAGCTAATAATTTTACTTGGGATAAAATGTCTCATAGTTTGTATAAAAAATCTATTCATTCAATTACTGCTCGTGGGCATGCATATTGCTTTAGAATTGGCCAGGATTCACCCACCAATATTAATTATTATAGAGGAATAACCCTTGTAAATGAAATCGAATACTTTTCGGAAGGTCTCGCACCAGTTCAAATTAAAAATAAATTTGGTTACATTGATAAAATTGGTAAAGTAGTTATTAAGCCACTCTTTGATGCAGCAGCACCTTTCAGTGAAGGTTTGGCATGTGTGTCAGTAGAAGGTAAAGTAGGCTATATAGATAAAACCGGGAACTATGTTATAAAACCTCAATTTTATTATGGTAGGCCATTTTCTAATGGTTGTGCATTAACTGAAGATTCAAAAGGAAGATGTACTTATATCGATAAAACTGGTAAGAGTTTATTTAATCGTAAATTATACGACAAAGAACATGAAGTGGATTATTCATTCTCGGAAGGCTATGCTGGTTTTTTTAATAGTCTAACACCTTATGACTTTGAAATTGATTTATAATCCAGATCTAGCAAATGCGTTTAGCTGCTAAGCTTTTGCTATAATGCTAATGACTTTATATCGCAAGTTAATGATGTTAATTGCTGTATTGCCAATTGCCGTAGGTATCAAAATATTATTTTTAGGCTAGAAAATTAACAATTTAAAAAGTTTTTAGCTAGTTTTTCCAAATTTAAAGTTTTGATTTTTAATCCAGTTAAGCGGAAACAGATTAATTGTAACTTTTTTAATTGTTTATTAAAAACGGCTAAAAATATCAATCTTGATAAAGACCTGGAATGTTTGCGTTGCAACGTTTAATTATTTATCTTTATCCAACTACAGCCAAAATTTTAAATTAAATTAAACAAAAAACAAAACAGCCTACTCGACGGACAGGGCAATGATTTTGACCAATGCGAACTCATGGTGGCATTATTAACCAGCGCTGGATACAGCGCTAGCTATGTGCTTGGTGATATTCAGTTAACCCCAGCTCAAGTAGCCAGCTGGCTCAATACAGACAATACTAATGCCAGTAACGTAGCTGATTTGCTATCGAACGGTGGTATTCCAAATACTGTTACAGCCAACAGTGATGGCTCTTTAAACAATGTTGTCTTAACGCATATGTGGGTTCAGGCGTCAGATGGAACTAATACCTATGTATTTG
>JAJYFO010000055.1 GCA_021785395.1 bacterium
CGATTCAATATGATTTGAACGGTGTACATTTATATTAGCCAAATCGGCCTGAAATTGAAGGAGAAAATCATTATTAGAAACACCTCCATCAACACTCATATTACTTATTTTAATATCATTATAATTGAGCGTATTTAAAATATCATTAACCTGAAAAGCTATAGCTTCTAAACTTGCTCTTATGATATGGGCTGATTTTGTACCCCTAGTTAAGCCATAAATAATCCCTCTTATATCTTGTCTCCACCATGGTGCGCCTAAACCAGCTAATGCTGGAATTATATAAACACCACCATTATCGGCTACACTTAAAGCCAGGTCACAACTTTTTTTTGCATCAGATAAAATTTTCAATTCGTCAATAAGCCATTTTATTAAGGCTCCAGCAATAAAGTTGGACCCTTCAATAGCATAGCAAGGTTTTTTATCGCTTAACTTCCAGGCAATACTTGTAAGGAGCCCTGGATTTTTTATGATTTTATCTTGAGTATTAATTAAAACAAAACTACCAGTACCGTAAGTACATTTAACTTCACCTATGCCTAAACAATTTTGACCAAAAAGACTAGCTTGTTGGTCGCCTAAAACTGAACATATAGGTGCTTTGAAGCCAAGAATTTCAGGATTTGTTTCACCAAAATTACCGTTTGAAGCCAATAATTTAGGTGCCATTACAATCGGGATATTAAATAATTCAAATAATTCATCATCCCAGTCAAGGTTAATTATGTTATATAACATTGTTCGACTGGCATTACTTGGTTCTGTAAAATGATTTTTGGCTATGGTTAAATTATATATCAACCAGGTATCGATAGTTCCAAATACCAATTTACCTAATTTAGCACTTTCATAGGCATTGGGTACATTCTCTAGCAACCAGGCAATTTTAGAAGCCGAAAAATAAGCATCTGGAATTAAACCTGTTTTAGAAGTGATAAATGCGTGCTTGCTTTGAAGTTTGGAAATATGGTCAGAAGTGCGCCTGCACTGCCATACGATGGCATTATATATTGGCTTACCTGTTTCAATATCCCAAATTAAGCAGGTTTCTCTTTGATTAGTGATTCCCACGCTTATTATTTCATTGGGTTTAATGCCAGCTTTGGAAATTGTAGATACTATACAATTGACCTGTGTTTTTAGAATTTCATTAGGATCGTGCTCAACCCAGCCTGGTTTAGGATATATCTGATTAAATTCAAGCTGATGTTTACTTATTACATTGCTTTTTGTGTCAAATATAATAGACCTGCAACTAGTTGTACCTTGATCTATAGCTAAGGAATATTTATTCATAAAAAACCACGATTTAAAATAGTATCGCTAAGTAATGAAGAATATTTTAGTATAATTTTGATTAATAAAATCAATAAATAATCTTAAAAATAGTATAATACAGATTAAACTGACAAATTTG
Organism: bacterium; assembly: GCA_021785395.1. Classification (GTDB taxonomy): domain Bacteria; phylum Cyanobacteriota; class Vampirovibrionia; order Obscuribacterales; family JAKAZS01; genus JAKAZS01. Next base: position 1,421 of record JAJYFO010000055.1, read on the forward strand.
ATCTATAAAATAAATATTATCTTTACTCTGGTTATCTTTAATTTAATGAACCAAAGACAATCAAAAATTTTTGATCCCGCTAATTCTGTAGCTTGCTTGACAAGCGGTGGGTTGGACAGTGTCGTATTATTATTTTACTTAAAAAAACAATATAAGTATATATATCCAATATACATAAAAACTGGTTTAAATTACGAAACGGCCGAAATTTATCATTTAAAAAAAATTATTGACCACGATAACCGAGAAGAGTTTAAACCATTAACAATACTCAATTTTGACGTGAGAGACTTATATACCAACCACTGGGGTATTAATGGTACAAATATTCCTGGATATGATTCCAACGATGAAAGCGTATATTTACCTGGTAGAAATATTATATTGTTTTCTAAACTGGGTGTATGGTGCTATCTAAATAACATTAATAATATTGCCTGTGGACACTTAAAGGGTAATCCATTTGCTGACGCCAGCGAAAACTTTATAGAATTAATGGAAAAATGTTTAAGTAGTGGCTTGAATTTTGATATTAATATTATTCGGCCTTTCATCAATAACGAAAAATTCGAAATAATCAACCTCTTAAAAAATATTCCACTTGAAACATCATTTTCCTGTATAAATCCAAAATTAAATTCAAAAGGTGTCTATATTCATTGTGGACAATGTAATAAATGTGCTGAGAGGATTAGGGCTTTTCAAAAAGCTAGTATTACTGACAAAACAATTTATTATACTTCAATTGATACATGTACACAAAAGTAATTGTTATTATTTTTATTTGTATTTTTACATTAAACCGTTACTGTTTAGCTCAAACACTATATGGCAAAATCGAGATGCTTGAGTCAAAACAGGGTGATAAGCTTGATGTACTCGACAATAACGTTGCTAATGACAAACAATCAAATACTGTTATTTCATACCCAATCGAATTCAAAGGCAAATGGCATGGACGTCTTGTTGTATCTAGTATTTCACTATCAAAAGAATTTATCACTCGAGATCAAAATGAAGCTAATTTATATAATCAATATTGTAAGCAAGGCTCATACGGTAGTGTAAATTTAGATTTTAAAATGAAAAAAAATGAAATCATCTATCTTGAACCAGCTAAAATTTTATTTACGGTTTTGAATCCTAAAATTGAGGCCTTTGAATTAAATTTTGGTGATATACACCATGGACAGAGCTTAGGCCATAATTTAATTAAATCTCAAGTATTAAAAAATGAAATTAATAAATTAGATGAAAACTGTTATGAACAAAATATATTAACTAAAGAGTATACGAAAATTAAGTCTAGTAATAATGAGTATTTTGATTATTCGCAGTCGGTTATCAGAATTACTAAAATCAATAATGATAATAACCTTAAAATTGTCATTGCCTGTATTAGCTATGATAATAATGGCAATTATTTAATCAAAACATTTTTAGAGGGTTTATTATACAAAGGACATTACTCAATTTTTGATAAAATTAAGGCTTCGATTAATAATTAAATTTTCAATTAAAACAAGTATAAATTGCTAGATAATTTCAAATGACAACAAATATAAAACTTAATAAAAACATAATAAAAATTGAACACTGGTTAATTATATTAATTTTTATAGAAGGATTTTTTAGCTTATTTCGAAATATAGATTTAATTACGCATGCTAGATTCTGGGCTGAAGATGGAAGTGTCTGTTTTGCCGATGCGTATAATAACTACAATAATATTTTAAACCCTTTTACGCAAGTTTATAACGGCTATTTAATTACGTATCCTAGACTAATTGCTTTAATTGCCCAATTTTTTCCTTTAAATCAAGCCTGTAACTTTTTTGTTGTAAATATATTCTTTATAAAATTAATACCACCTTTAATATTGATTTCTAATAAATTTAAATCATTATTAGCAACGCCGTCGAAAATATTTCTTATCACTTACTACTGGTTCATGCCAAATAGCTACGAGGTATTTTTAAATCTTACCAACGTTCAATGGTATCTATCGCTCATTACCCTATTAATCGTGATAGGAAATGAATCAAAATCTAAATTAATTATCGCTCTAGAAACATTTGCTATAACATTATCAGGTTTAACTGGGCCGTTTGCTTTTTTTTTAATATTTATAATTATTTTAAAATCTGTTAAACTAGACTTTGCTAAGCCAAAACTATCATTCAATAGTTTTAATGAAAAATTATTTTTAAGCGTTTGTATTTTATGCTCAATACTTCAGCTGTATTTAGTTTCTAAATACTTACCAGCCATACACGCCGTAAGCTATAAAGAAATTTACCCAGTAATCGTAAAAGCTTTATCAGGACAAATATTCGTCGGATCAATTCTGGGCGTTAAAGGTGTCTCGCTATTCTATTATGAATACTGCAAGCATTTGATTATTCCTCTTGTAGTTACTATCTTGGGCTTGAGTATATTAACTTATACTGTTGTGACAGCCCCTCAGCCATTAAAATTATTTGTATTGTATACATATTTAATGTTGATTGGTTGCTTTTATCGTTCTTTTGTAACCGCTGACTTAAGAAGCTTTATATCACTAGCTGAACCGTATAATGCCATTAGATACTACTTCTTACCTTCTTTAGCCTATATTACGAGTATTGGTTTTATCATAAATAAAATTAAATTTAAAAATATTAGCCTTATACTCAAGATGTTATTTTTAATAGCCGTATGTTGCGGAATAAACAAAGATTTCTTTTTGCCGAAACAGACATATATTGATTATCCTAAGTTGATTGATAGTTTTATCAAACAAAAAAATTATACTAAGATTAAAATACCTATAAACCCTGATTGTTGGGATATGACGTTGATTAAACATGATTAATTAAAAATAATTTTAAAATATTGGCTGTAAATGCGTTAAACTATATATAATTAATAGTTATGGGCTTTTAAAAATCTATTTATTATGACTTGCGTGCTTAGCGATAAATTTACGAATTCTGGGATAATGCCCGTTTTTACTTCTGACGAAAAAATTTATATTATTGACCAATCGCTTTTACCTAACGAAGAAAAATATATTAGTATTCAAAGTTTAGACCAAATGGTCCAAGCCATAAGTACTCTAAAAGTTAGAGGCGCTCCAGCCATTGGAATAGCTGGTAGTTATGCAATGTACCTGGCAGCTTGTGAATTTAAGGAAAAAACTATTAATAATCTTGAACAGTATCTTAATGTAGCCAAAATAAAATTAGATAAAGTGAGACCGACGGCTGTTAATTTATCTTTTGCTAGCAAAATAATGCTTGATTATGCTAAATCTCTTATAAAAGCGGATAATTCTCTAGAGCAAATATTGGCTAAATTATTACAAAAGGCAAAACAGTTTCATGAACATACAGTTAATAAAAATAAAATTTTAAGTTTACACGGTGAAAAATTAATAAAATCTGGTTATAAAATTATGACGCATTGCAATGCTGGACCTTTGGCAACGGGTGGCTGGGGAACTGCTTTGGGTGTAATTAGGGCAAGTCATTTTAATAATAAAAATATTATTGTTTTTGTTAATGAAACAAGACCTCTCAATCAAGGCAGTAGAATCACAGCCTATGAATTGGCTAAAGACAGGATATCCGCCTATTTAAGTATTGATTCGGCTAGCAGTTTGTTAATTAAGCAAAACAAAATAAATATGATTATAGTAGGAGCTGACCGTATTGCCGCCAATGGAGATACTGCCAATAAAGTTGGCAGCTGTAATTTAGCCATAATTGCCAAATACTACAATATTCCATTTTATGTAGCAGCACCTTTCTCAACTATAGATCTAAGCATAGACCAAGGAGGTCAGATTCCTATTGAATATAGGAATAAAAATGAGATAATATATGTAAATAAAACTAAAGTAGCCTATGATAAAGCCAACATTATAAATCCTAGTTTTGATATTGTCCCCAATGATTTGATTTCAGCTATAATTACAGAACATGGAATTTTATATCCGCCTTATAACCAATCGATAAAATCAACTTATAACGCCAATATAAAGGATTGTCAATATGAAAATTAAAATATTATTACTGTTTATTATTACCTTAAACTTATATTTACTTTCAAGCCAATCTTATGCTAAAGACCCTGTAAAAGCACCTAAGTTAAATGAAAATAATGATAAACCAGTAAAAACGCAAGTTGATAAAATTATAAGACGTCTAGATTTAAATTTATCTGGTACCAATTGTTCATTATGTTATTTAAAAGTCGACATGGCTTTAAATAAAACCGAAGGAATTTATAAGGCAGCCATTATGATGGTTAAACCTTATTCGGCGGTTATAATATATGACCCAAAAAAAATTACCATGCAAAAAATTATTGCTTTTATAATTTCTAAAAAATTAAAAGTGAGTAAATTAACCGATAAAAAAATAGACAAAATCCCGACCGTATTAATACCTAATGATATTTTATATAAGGGCTAATCTAATATTTTAAATTTTAATTCAGGAAAATGTTTGATTATAAAATGGAAAATCAGTTTTACCCTTTCATTTGGCTCGCTGAAAGGTATTTTATAAACCTTGAGATTATGACTAAGATAACAATTAAATAATAGTTGATTAAGCTTTCTGCTAAATTCAATATTTTCCCATCTAACACCATTATTCTCAAAAAATGGTAATTCTTCAAGCAAAAAAATAATTTTATAATGGCTTAAATCTATGTCGTTGAAAAAATCAGGTGGTTGTAAATTATCTATTAAATAATAGGCTTCTCCATCTGGATAGCCGCGTTCTAAAAAAAATATTTCATCAGAATCTTTGATGGATTCTTCAAGAATTTTACGCCGTTTATAAATTTCCATTTGAAATTTATGTCTGTTTTCGTAAGGAAATAAAATTCCTTCTTTAATTATTTCAGTTCCCAATTCGTACTTGACATTATGACCCAAGTCTTTAATTAAATTGATTGTCGTAGTTTTACCAGCACAAGGGCCGCCAGTAATAATAAAACATTGCGATTTGTTCATTTGAATTAATTCAAAACTATAATTATATTTGCTATTATATTATTAATAGCTAGTTGAATCAAGTTCAACTTTTCCTCTAAATACATAGTAAATTATCGTTGTATAAGCTAATACACAAGGCATACCTACAATAGCGATAATTAGCATTATATTCAAAGTCTTTGCTGAAGAAGCGCAATTGTAAATAGTCAAATTATAAGCTGGGTCAATAGATGAAGTAATTAAATTAGGATACATAGCTAGGCCAAATAAAGCTGCCAAAGCCATAAAAGTAAGAGATGAACTTAGAAAGGATTCAAGATAATTTTTTAAAAATAAGGATCTGGGTATATTTACAAGAGCGATTATATTTATAAAAATTACTACCCAGGCTATTGGCATAACTTTTAAATTAATAATAGCTGTGGGAATATTGATTAAAGTAAAGATAGTTACCATTAAATAGAAACATAGAAATAACCCAAAAGTATGCCAGGTAAATCGGTCTATTTGTTTTTTCAATTTATCTTTGGTTTTGAATAATAGATAAATAGTTCCGTGCATAGCACAAGCTGATAAAGTAAATAGTCCGCACATAATTGGATATGGTTTAAGCAGAGCTAGAAAACTTATTCTCAATTCCATATCAGAATGTATGGGCATTCCTTCTAATAAATTACCAATGCATACACCGAATAAAAAACTGGCCAGGCTACTGCCTAGAAAAAAAGCCATATCCCAGAAATTGCGCCAAATTACGTGTTTTTGTTTACTGCGAAATTCAATCGACGTTGCCCTTAAAATTAAAGCCATTAATAAAAGCATAAAAGGAGTATAGAGACCTGATAAGGCTGTCGCATATACGTGTGGAAAAGCTGCAAATAAAGCACCCCCAAGCGTAACCAGCCAAACTTCATTACCGTCCCAAACTGGACCAATAGAATTTAGCAATATGCGTTTATGAATATCATCACCGATTAATGGATAAATAATACCAACACCCAGGTCAAAACCATCAAGAATGGCGTAACCTGTCAATAAAACGATTAATAATATAAACCAAATCTGATTAAGGTCGAGCATATTAAAAAACCTCTTTAGTCTCATCGTCTGAAGTTAATGAAAATTCTCCGTGTTTACTTAAATCGCTAGCCGCATCGAGTATTGAACTGCGTTCGAACTTAGCATTTCGAACTGGACCCAATTGAATTTTTTCATTTAAAATATAAATATATACAAAAAACAAAAGTAGATACAATAGACCAAACATGGTAATTGACATTATAATTTGACCAGAATCTACCGTTTTTGACACAGCATCGCTAGTTTTTAATAAACCATAGACAATCCAGGGCTGTCGACCAACTTCACAAGCTATCCAGCCTACCTGGTTAGCAATAGTACCGATAACAGCTAAAAATACATAGACCCATAACAAAATGCGGTATTTAAATAAGTTATTGGTTTTCAATAAAATAATACCAATCGTAGATAAAGCGATATATAGCATTCCTATACCAACCATAATATGATATGAAAAAAAGGGAATCAATAGTGGTGGCCATTCTGATTTAGGGAATGCGTCTAGAGCTGTGACGGGCTTATTGAAATTGTTGTAAACTAATAAACTTAGCAAATCAGGTATGGAAACTTCATACTGTAGCGTCATAGTTTGAGGATTGGGAATGCCAAATAAGCTTAATCGTGTACCGTGTGTATTACAGGTATGATAATTGCCTTCAAAGGCTGCCAATTTAGCTGGCTGGTTAAAAGCTACAGCTTTAGCTTGTTCATGCCCCGATAATAGCATAGTATAACTGGCAATGGTAAGAACGATCAATGAAATTTTGAAACTAACTTGGGCAAATTCTTCGTGTATTTTTTTTAATAAATAATAAGAACTAACACTAATAACTAGTGAGGCGCCAATTATAATCGCACCCAATAATACATGATTTAATCTATACATGCTCGAAGGATTAAATACCATGGCCCAAAAATCGGTTATTTCAGCTCTGATAAAACCGTTAGTCTGTTTAACCAAATGGTAACCAGCTGGTGTTTGTTGAAAAGAGTTGGCTATAACTATCCACACCGAAGAAAAAATTGAACCCAAGCAGACCATAATAGTCGATAAAAAATGCAGTTGTTTAGAAACTTTATTGGCTCCGAATAAAAGTATCGACAGAAAACCTGACTCTAAGAAAAATGCGAATATTCCTTCGGCTGCTAAAGCTGAACCAAACACATCACCGACGTACCGAGAGTAGGTCGCCCAGTTAGTGCCAAATTCAAATTCCATGACGATTCCGGTGGCTACACCGATGGCAAAATTAACGGCAAATATTTTGATCCAGAACATTAAAATATCGTGATAGACCTGACGATTGGTTTTTAACCATAAACCCTCAAAAACGACCAATAGAACACCAAGCCCTATCGTTATGGGTGGAAATATATAATGAAACATTATGGTTAAAGCAAATTGCAGTCTAGCTAGAATTACAGCGTCTAAATGCATAAATACCCACACAAAAATAGGGCTAATGGCTAAATATAAAATACTAAGCCCATAATATATAGACTCGCCTTAAATAACAAATTAAATGTAAATGTCACTTTAATTTAATTTACATATTTATCTATACAAAATTATCATCTTTACATTATATTTGTGTGAGAAATACGAATTATTAAAATTTCATGGTATTTCCACCACTTAAATTAAAGTTTATTTCTTTTAATATAAAGAAATGAAAGAAATAAATCTTACAAAATCAGACAACACAACTAGTAAACCCAAGTCCAAAACGAATGACTGGTTTACCAGTAATGTAATTAATCCGTTTTTAAATTCGGCCGTAATTAACCCTGAACAGGCCATAAGCAATACCGTTAATGCCGTTACTAAAGATAATACAATAAACCATTTAAATAATTTGCCCCAAGCCAAGGCTAAGTTTTTAACCGCTTCCTGGTTTGTTCAGAATGTTGCTAGCGGGCTTGGAATGGTATTGCCGTATGCTATTTTGGGCAAAACCTTTAACGTGGGTTTGGGGTCTATCGGTGAAAGTCTTGAACTCAAAGGCGTATCGGCTCAATTAATAAAAAATGACGTTATGGCTAATTCTCTGGCAGCTTCAGCCTATGGCTTGGCTAGCGACGTTAATCCTGGCCAAAGCAGAATTGGCAACGCCATAGGGTCTGGTATTTCTTTTGGTATTTACGGTATCGGCGATAATTTTATTAAAGACGCAACTTTACCTATAAAAATTCCAAGCCTAGCTATTATAGGCGCGACCGGAGCAAGTTCTAACCTTATTGCTTCAACGTATATTAGTGACCATAAATTGCCCAATTTTAACGCTTTATTAAAAGCCAGTGTAAGTGGAGCAAGCCTTAATTTAGCTTTACCAGCCATCACAAATTCTTTTGGCAAAGCAGCGCACTTGGTAAATACAATAACGGGTAAAGGCGATTTAATCGACGTTTATCTAAGCGATAACTATTCTAAACCTGACTTGGCAGCGTCTATAAGTTTAAGCCAAATGGTTAAATCTAACTCCTGGGCTAGAATTTTAGACAATCAGACCGAAAATAGTAGTGAAGGTAAATTGATTAAAATAAAATCTGGTGATAATAATCTGGCTTTAATCGGTCACGAATTGGCTCATATAGACATAGCCCAAAACACAGACTTTAGTCTAGCCAAAAAATACCTGGATCTTGGTAATACTGAAAAGTCTTATCGCGAATTTATACGCCAGTGCTTTAATAACGAAGTTAAGGCTAGATTAGTAGAAAATAAAATCCAAGCCGAACTAGACCCAAAATATTTACCCCAATCCCAATTACAAATCGAATCTTCGTTAATAAAAGACAATGCATACTTAAATTTATGGCAAAAACAGTTTAAAGAATTTAGCGATAGTAATGGTGAAAAATTACCCAATAAATTTTATAAATTAACCAATTATTCTTTTTTAGACTTTGTAAAAAATGACTATGATACACTTAACGATAACCAAAAACTAAAACTAATTGATAATATAAATGGCGAAATCAATAATGTTACTATCAATATCTTGGTTAATGGTTTGACGGACTATGAAAGTAATATTGTCGATAAAGCCAAAGAAACTTTTGATAAATTTAATGCAAAAGAAAAATCGCAATTATTTAGCCTTTTAATCAAAAACCCAGAACCCAAGTCTAAATTAGCCGCTGCCAGAATTATTGACTTATTACCAAAACAGGATAGATTTAACGCATACAAGGAATTTTTTAAATCTAATGCCAACCTTATGTCTTTAAGGTATGTTGATAAAAACGAAGATGGTTATTATCGCAAAGTCGATGTAACCAATAAAATAAAACAATCACTACTTGATTCAATCGATAGCCTAAGCCTAAACGATAAAATTAAAGCCTGGCAAATTGCCTACAATGACCCGCGCACCAATCTTGTGGCTATAGCCAGTCTAGATAAATTACCGACAAGCTATCGCTACCAGTATTTTGAACAAATATTTAATAACATGACTAGACGTTATTTTAAAGACACTAGTTACTTTGATATTCAGAATAGTTTACTTAAAAGTCTACCCAGTCTAGCTAATCCCGATTTGACGCTAGCCTTTAGCCAATTAATACGGCATTTAGATAAATTTAAGAGCGACGATTTTGTAAAAGCCTTTGCCAAATTGCCTGAATCAGATAGAACCAATATTTGGCGCAAATTATTCGATAGAATTGTATTTAGCCGAGAAGACAACGTTATAAGCCAAGCATTAACTAGATCGCTAGAATTTTTACCTGCCGACCAGAGGGTAAAAGCCTGGTATATAACGGCTAAAGTAACAGCAAAAGTAAACCCTAACGACCTATTAGCGGCGCTAAAATTTTTACCCGAAAACAATCAGTTAGACGCTTTAAAATTTGTCTTGAAAAATTATCCCAATAAAGATTTAGGTTTTTCACCGTACTTACATGCCAATGATTTAGCCAAATATCCCGATATAATTAATGTTATAGCCCAAAATGAAACATATGGTGGCGATCGCAATTTACAGAATTTTTTAAACGCCGCCAAATATTTTTCTTATTCTGAAGACGAACATAAATCGAGCCAGTTTCCTGTAAAAATTGCCAATATAATTAATGCTGTCGAAGCTAAAATTACCCATAACGATACCTATAAAAATTTTAAAGAATTTTATAGCGAAATTCCTGAACCTTTTTATGATGAAAACAACGTCGACAATTCAGCTATTAGGAATTATCTAGCCAATAATATTAATGTCAACACGTTAGGCAAAATATTTTTCTATCACGATCCTAGTGTTGGCGACCAAATGGCTCTAAAATACCCAGAATTTATTAAAGAAATGGCCAAATCTCAATCTTATACAACCAAAGAAGACGATGAAGCTGTATTTTTGGCGGCTAAAACATTTTTAACAACGCATAATCTAGAGTCCAGCGTTAAAGAACTTTTAACCGTTTATCAAGCCGATAATTTAGACTATCCCAAAGAAGAATACATAAGTAATTTTATACCAAAATTATTTGCTTCTTTAGCCAAAGACGCAAGTTACGAGGATAAAATCTCAACTCTTAAGTATTTAAAAAATTTATTTTTAGAAAAGTTTAATACTGAAAAAAAGAATACCGAAAATAGCTATAGCGACAGTAAAGAATACCAAATTATCGCCAAAGAAGCCGCTATAAGCATCGCCAACGCCATAAAACCGGGAATTGAAAATACATTTAATAGCGATTTTCTAAATCCGGTAAATGAATTATTAAACAGCCCAAATACAAATTATGACTATAAAGTCAAATTAGCAAACCTTATAGGCGGTTTAGCCAGACACGACATTATACCCCAAGACCTAATCCAGGCACCAAATTTACGGCTACAACCAAAATTTACGCTAAGCCCAAGCGAACAAGACAATTATCGCAGTATCAGTGAACTAGCTTTACACGGCGACTTGCCTTTAACCAGTATTTTGGGTGATAACGGTATCTTAGGTAAATTATACCCCAATATATTTGGCAGCTATGAAATATCTGGTGGTATCGTAGACCGACCACAGCATGGTTTTCATGAATTTAATTTAGACAAACATATTGGCCTTGTAGTTGAAAGGGTACGTACCAATCCAGAATTTGAATCCTTATCTAGCGATGACCAAACCAATGTTTTATGGGCGGCCTTGCTCCACGATATAGGCAAAGAAGCAAGTGTAGTCGACCCAGACCATGATTTAAAATCAACCAATTATAGTTACGGTGTATTAAAGGATCTTGGCTATTCAAACGTCAGAATCTTAAGAATAATGAATTTACTTAGCAAGCATGCTGATGTTAGCTATAATCCATACGTTCATACATTAGATAAATTGAACAGCGATGAAAATTTTGCCAACGCCATGACGGTAACCTACCGCAGTCCAGTAACACATATTCAGACTAAAATATTAAACGAAGCCGATATAAAATCGATAAATAGTGATTCTTCTTATTTTACTGGCGAAGTTAATAGTGAAATTAAAAAAATAAGGTCATTTTTATCTAACCATTCCAAAAATCTAAATTCAACATTAACACCCGTTCTGACAACCAAAATCCCCAATTATTTTGATATTTTGGAAAATACTAATTCTTACGCATTTTTGGCTCACCAGTCTAGATTTATAGATTCGGCTTTTCTTGACCAATTATCTTTAATCGAATCGCCCAAATATTCGATGTCGACAACATTAATTACACCAAACAGTAACCAGTTATACTTAGGTATCGATGAGCCATCTATAGTAGCTTTAGTAGAAGCTCCATTCGAAAATATTTCGCAAGCCTATAGTCATAATCTTGGAACTGGCCGAAACGTCGATGATATAGGCCATATTGAATTGACTAAATCTTGGTCTAATGATACTAGGTCGCAAGAATTCAAACAGAAAATCAATTCTTTATTAAAAGCTCAAGGTATAAATGGCAGTATTGAGACGTATTTGCCCAAATTAATAAAATACGATTCGTTAGATAGCTTAATCAATGATACCGGCAACGATTCAACTTTACCTAAAGTAGCTAAAACGATACACGAAGCCCTAACAACCAACGAACGTGGTATTAAAAACATTGACCATAACGAAGTCAAAGTCAATAATCCTCTTTTAGCTGGCTTTGGCGTATATAGACGGGGTTTGGATGTTGCTATCGAAGCTAATAGTTTAGAAGATTTAAAATCGATGTTTTTAAGCCGGCAAATACCCCAATATATCAAACTTAAAGACGCGAATACGCCAGATACAGCGTTAGTAATAAGACAAAAACTGCTACAAGCGGCTAAAAGTAAACATCTACCTATAATTATTCTAGACCCCTAATTTTTATAACCAATTATTTTGCTGCGACAACACAAATATACGACAATACGACAATATAAATATTTGGCAATATAAATATATAACAATAGTGATTTACAACAATACAAAAATAAAACAACAGGAATTTATATTTATTATTATTAATAAAATATTTTAATTATTAATAATAAGTGATATTTTATAAATAATACTTTAGTTGTCTTGAAAAACTTATAAATAAATTGATCAACCCTTATTTATTACTTGGAATCCCTGAAGGCTTGTCCCAAGAACAAATTGGGCGGGTTTATAACAGTTTAAAAGATAATTTAAAAGACGAAAATTTCACCTCTAGTCTAGGTAAAATTCAAGCTAATCGATGTTTCACACTTATTGACGTAGCGTATCAAATTCTGGCTAACCCAGACCTAAAAAATCAATACCATAACCAAAAGGCCAGTAACAATTCGGATAATAAAGACATTCATCCACGCCTGG
>JAJYFO010000056.1 GCA_021785395.1 bacterium
TACTTAAATCCACAGTTTACAAACAACCCAAACCCGGCTCCACCTTACAACACGAATTACAATTACTATAATGTTCCGAAAAATAATGATAATTACGCATACAACACGCTGTGCAATTTAACTGCCTATTATGGTCCACTAGGAACAAGCTTAGGTGTTGTACCGGCCGTTAACCTTTATTTGTATGGTGGTGGTTCAAACCCTGTAACAGGTGCCCAAGCCAATTGGAATTTTGATTGGCAAAGCCGATACGGTGGTAACAGCGGTAACAACTCATTTCAAACACCAGCTGGTCAGTCACCTAACGTTGACGTTAATCCACCTAATTCTGGGCCAACAAATATAAGTCAGTCTGGCACCAGCTATTTCACAGACGCTGTGGTTGATATATTTAATACATATGAATCACAAACTGGCAATATTCCAACTTACCCTAGCGTTGATTTTAGTACCAGTTACCCAGGCACGTTTACATCAGGGAATACTACCATAACCCTACCAACTCAATTAGGCGGTGGGTCGTACAATTTTCCTGATATTCCAACTTTGGTAGAAGCATCTCGAGGTAATTTAGAAAGCACAGCTAACGCTCAAGCGGCCGGGCTTAATATATCTAACCCTGGGGTTAAACCGTATTTTCAACCTAAATCTGGTTATTATAACGCCTACATGTACGCTGCTTTAAATATACGCAATCCAATTTCTGTTGGCCAAACAGCCGTTCAAAATTTTATGAGTTTGATGAATACTGATGTTGATGTACATTTTGCCTTTATACCTTTTGGCGACAGCGGTCATAGTTCATACTACCATGCTCAGAATTATGGGTCTAATGCTATCTGGGGTCCATATTACACTGGTACAAATGATTTTGCCGGCTACGCTCAAAACAATGGATGGATCCAGCCTGGCATGGGATTTACAGCCGGAAGCGGGTCTAGCGCCAGTAATTTTACACAGATTTATAACGCCATTGGCCCAACTTCATCGATTGAAACTGGTGCAACTTCAACTACCGGTGCTGGCGATCCAGCTTTTTCGCTGTCTATGTCGGCTGATGGTGGCACTAATATAGCTAGCGCATTGCAAGTAGCTGCCCAAGAATTTGGTAATGGCGGCAATTCAAGGATTAGCCAGGGTGTTACCCCAGCTGTAGTCCTCTTTACCGATGGAGAACCTGACGCAGGTGGTGACTTTGGAGCTAGCGACCCTAACGCCAAAGCCGCAGCTCGTCATCTTGGCCAGATGGGTATAACTTTGTATTGCGTGGGCTTAGCGCAAACCCAAACCATTCAAACCCAACAGCAACAAATCCTGCAAGATCTTGTCAATGCCAATAATATGCAGGGGGCGCAAGCATTTTTTATCGCCCCAGGTTCAGCGGCTGCGCAAAAACAACAGTTATTTTCGGCCTTTGCCAACATTCAAAGGGGCTTAGTCGGACTAACGCAATAAAAGGCAATTTGACACTTTAGATATACTTATAAAAATTAAATGGCCAAGATTTAAATCTTGGCCATTTAATTTAACGTCCGCTAAATAGCTTAAAGTTAATTTGTTTCCACAGACACAAAAAATTAACATTAAATCTTTAAAAAAGCAAATTAACTTTAAGCCGAAATGGGCATCTAACTTATATATAGTCAATTTTTCTAGCCATACAATGACATTAAACAACATGGAGAAAAAACTGTTTTAGAGGCAAACAGGCAAATTAGCTTACATATTTCATTTCTACTTTCATTAAGCTTTCATAAAGATCAAAAAACCCATTCCATAATTTATCAAAACAAGTAAAAATTGATGATTAGATCTCGCAAACGATACCATAAATATATAATTCGGCCAAAAGGAAGTTCCATAATTACTTTGATGGCGTTTTTTATGGTTTTCGTCGTGCTATCGATTGGTCTTGTAGGGTTTGAATTGGCTAGGTACCAATTATTGATTAGTCAGTTGCATAATATACTTGACGCAGCCACTCTAGCCGGAGCTGGAGCCTTAGCTGGCGCATCGGCGCCACCTAATTCGATCATAACCAACCCTAATAATAATAATCCTCCTAATCCAAATTTTGTGCCGTCACCCAATTACCCTGCGCCAAATTCCAATACCAGTCAATGGAACGCCATGGAAGCAGCGTATTTTATGTTTACCATAAATCAAAATTATAATGGCCGCTCAAGCATTCAATCAGTCTTAGGGACACCACTATATAAAATTACTACAGTAAACTATGATACCAACCAGGTAAGCTTAAACCCACCTGGACCTAATATGTGTAATTTAAATATTGGCTGGGTCAGCACCCAAACGGGTAAACCTACTACAGCCACCGACCCCTACGCTAAAATACTGTCAGCTTCTTGTACGTATGGGTATCAGCCATTATTTATTAATTTTTTTCATTTGCCAATTAATTTTAACTTGCCCACCATAGTTCAGTCGAGAGCCGGCGTATCGTCTTTAGATTTAGCCATTTGCTTCGATTTATCTGGGTCTATGGACGACCAAACGCCTATGATATTAGTGAACCGCTATTTAAATCCAAAATTCCAGGGTACAAATTCAAGCAATACACCAACATCTGAGCCATCGGCGCCTTTTGATGTAAATTACAACTTTTATAACGTACCTAACTATAAAGGTCACTACGCTTATAATACCATATGTAACCTTACGGCCGACTATAACCCAACCGGGACTTCATTGGGCTTAATTCCTGGCATAGCCTACGAATACGGTCAGAATGCCTTTACCGGTGGAAGCGTTAATTCTGTAACAGGAGCTATGACACCATGGTTTTGGACGAGCACTTCTTTATTCCAGAGGTCAATGGGTAGGTCGGTCAGTCGAAACGCTAAAAACCAAACAGTGAATGACAACCGCTACAATATTCAAAACGCCTATAGCTCGGTTGGCACGACTGCTAATTACTATGATAGCGAAATTGCTGTAAGCGCTCCGTCAAACCCAAGTTCTATAAGTACCCCTAACACTGTCAATTTTACCGACGCCGTAGTCGATATATTTAATACCTATGAAACACAACCAGGCAATATTCCAACTTATCCTAGTATAGATTTTAGTACCGGATACCCTGGCAAATTTATAGCAAGTTCTACAACAATCACCCTTCCACCTCAACTAGGCGGCGGTAGCTATGATTTTCCCGATATACCAACCTTGGTAGAAGCGTCGCGTGGCAATTTAGAAAGTATGGCTACAGCACAAGAAGCCGGTCTCAACGTTAGCGATCCTAATATTGAACCCTATTTCCAGCCTAAAGCTGGTTATTATAACGCTTATATGTACGCTGCTCTCAACTTAAGAAATCCGATGTCGATAGGACAGACATCGGTTCAGCACTTTATGAGTTTATTAAACACAAGCGTTGATATACATTTTGCCTTTATTCCGTTTGGCGATAATGCGCATAATACGCATAGCTTTGGCAACGGCGGGTACGGTAATGACTCGGTATGGGGTCACAACTATTTTGGCACTTACGACTTTAGCGGTAACGCCAATAAAAGCGATGGCTGGATAAATCCTGGTATAGGTTTTAGTAACAGTACAGGTGCTAATGCCAGTAATTACAAGGCTATTTACAATGCCATAGGACCAGTATCGTCAACAGAAACAGGGACAATAGGAGGCGACCCATCTTTTACCCAGTCTATGACAGCTGCTGGTGGCACTAATATAGCCAGCGCCTTACAAGTAGCCGCCCAAGAATTTGGCCATGGTGGCCATTCAAGGATTGATCAAGGTGTGGCTCCGGCCGTAATCTTATTCACCGACGGCGAACCCATGGGTGGTGGCGACAACGGTACTAGCGCACCCAACGCCATGGCTGCTGCTGCCCATTTAGGCAGGTTAGGTGTAACATTATACTGTGTGGGTTTGGCACAGACTCCGGCGATTCAATCTCAACAGCAGCAAATCTTACGCAACCTATGCCAGGCTAACGGCCAAGCCGGGGCACAGGCCTTTTTCATTCAACCAGGGTCGGCCGCCACGCAAAAGCAACAGCTATTTTCCGCTTTTGCCAATATACAAAGAGGCTTAGTCGGACTTACGCAATAGCTAGTGCTTTCAGAAGATACAAAGCTCTACCTCAATTAATAGACAGAAATCCAAAGTTTCTAAACAAAAGGGCTATTTTTATACATTACTCAAACTAAAAACTTGTTGACGTATAAAAAATCGTTTAAAATCATATTCCTGCATGATAGATTAATATAAATTTTGGTCGACCAAAGGCATCTTATAAAATGACTGACTTATCAAATATAGCCCTATACAATTACGGTAAGCCCAGCCACAGACTTTTAGCCTACCTTATTGACTTTATTGTAACTGTATTTACATTCAGCATAGTCGGACTAGGCATATTGTCTTTTGTCAGCTTGTCGGCTAGCAAAATGTTATTAGATTTGCAGAATACGAATCCAGCTAAAGCAATTATCATAACAGCTGTTCCAGTTATTTTACTTATATCGATGTTAATTATTGCACCGTTATATTATTCCCTGTGTGAAAGCTCTAAGCATCAAGCGACCATAGGAAAAAAAATTTTAAAACTTAAAGTTACAGATACCCAAGGAAACCGCATTTCATTTCCCAAAGCTCTGGCACGTTACTTTGCCAAGTATCTTAGCGGTATATTTTATATTGGTTATATAATTATATTTTTCACCGAAAAAAAACAATGCCTTCATGATTTAATCACCAATTGCCTTGTTTTATCGGACGCTGACAATTAAACCCGCAACTTTGGCAGAACAATACACTATCCTCCATTTTTAATCTACAATAAGTTGAATGTTTACACAAATCAATTTATGAATCCGTCTAAACCGCTACATGTTCAGCTTCTTCAACTCTTACAGCTTCTGTTGCTTCCAATTTTGGCGTGGTTATAATTTCAAAACCCTCCAGCCATCCAGCTGTATCCAGAAGTTTGTTTTTTATATTTTCGGGATTACTAGCCCCCAAAGCTACTTCTTTATACATCGCCAATAATTGTATACTAGTTATTAAACAGACATTGCGTTTAACTGCGTATTCGGTCAATTCGCTAAACAATTCTTCATTCGATACCTTGTTATGGTCTTCTAGAAGCTTGGAAACAATCAAAAGCCCTTTTGGTTCATTGCCTGACTCCACCCAATATTTAGTCTGCGCCATACTCAACTGACCAATGTCAGATCTATCCGCTTTAGACGGATTCCAAACGACTCTAGCTACGGCGTCGTCATTTTCCTTAGAATGCAACCTTAGCTCTTGCCTGTCACCAGCTTGCGTTTTCACATCAAAACCCATCATGGCAAGGACTTTAGCACAACTGACCAATAGGTTTTCGTTATGGTCGGTTAATAGCGATTTGCGCAATTCCTTGGTCAAATTTATCCGTGATTCTACCTTGGTGACCTTTTCGTTGATATTTTTTATTTGGTCAAGGTATTCGGCTAAAACCTTGTCGAGCCTTGCCAATTCTTTACTTAAATAGCTGTCAACGACTGTTGAGTCCTCGGTAGAAGAACCCTTATTAGATAATTCTTCTTTGCCATTAGCCGATTGTGTAGTACTCATATTCTTTTCAACTCCATAGCTATCAACTTTTAAAGAACCTATAGCATCTTCTTGCCCGCCTGATACGGAAAACGCCTTGAACTCGATATTTTGGTTAATTAATTCGGGCATTTCCATTTTGCTTAAACCAGATTCTGACTTTGCTGCGCTCTGAGCAGACGAAGCAACTACTTGAGCTTCTTCTTTAGCTTTAGCTTCAGCTTCTTCTTTAGCTTTAGCTTCGGCTTCTTCTTTAGCTTTGGCTTCAGCTTCTTCTTTAGCTTTAGCTTCGGCTTCTTCTTTAGCTTTAGCTTCGGCTTCTTCTTTAGCTTTAGCTTCGGCTTCTTCTTTGGCCTTAGCTTCGGCTTCTTCTTTAGCTTTAGCTTCAGCCTCTTCTTTGGCTTTAGCTTCGGCTTCTTCTTTGGCTTTAGCTTCGGCTTCTTCTTTGGCCTTAGCTTGCGCTTCTTCTTTGGCCTTAGCTTCGGCTTCTTCTTTGGCTTTAGCTTCGGCTTCTTCTTTGGCCTTAGCTTGCGCTTCTTCTTTGGCTTTAGCTTGCGCTTCTTCTTTGGCCTTAGCTTGCGCCTCTTCTTTGGCCTTAGCTTCAGCCTCTTCTTTGGCCTTAGCTTGCGCCTCTTCTTTGGCTTTAGCTTGCGCCTCTTCTTTGGCCTTAGCTTCAGCTTCTTCTTTAGCTTTAGCCTCGGCCTCTTCTTTGGCCTTAGCCTCAGCCTCTTCTTTAAATAAATTAGTCAATTCATCATCGTCTTTATTTAACGAATTAATCAAATCTTGAGCTGATTCTGGGGAAGTTTCACTTGACTTTTGTTCAACGTTCTTTAAATTTTCCTCCATAGTAATCTCGCCAATAGAAGAAGATTCTTGCTTGGTTTCAATCACTTCTTCTTTATTTGTCACAATTTCTATAGATGATTTTAACTTAACCTCACCGGCTTGCGATGAATTTGTTTTAGCCATTGCCGACTCGGTCTTTTCAAGAACAGGATTAGACACCAACGGCTCTTGAAACAATTCTTGGCCTAAACTATCGGATAAAACGTTCAACAAGTCGTCTGCCTTCCAAACCTGTTCTTGGGGCAATGAATTGATATCGTCTATAGCACTTTCCTTGACCTTGCTTTTAAACGTTTTCACTGGCTCAGCGACAATATCTTCTTTAGATTCAGTAGTCTTATCAGGGTCAGATTTATTTTCAACCAGCGAACTTATAGTTTGATTCATATCCACCGGCGGTACCTTGTCGTCTTCATCTTCGATACTTGACTCAACGACGAACCAAAATAAAGAAATCCCAACTTTTAATACATCACCGTCATTAATTAATTCACGTTTATGAACCTGATTGCCGTTAAGAAACGTACCGTGTCGGCTTTGACAATCTTCTATATAATACTGATTGTTTTCCCGAATTATCAAAAAATGAAACCGTGATACAGCTAGGTCACCATTAATTACGATGTCATTAATTTCATCCCTACCTACTTTACATTTAGGCTCTACAACTAGTAACTTTTTATTTGAAACTAAATCTACTAAATAAGATTGCATAAATAGTAATTATCTTTCTCCGAAGGGTTAAATTCTTTTTTTAAAAGTAAATATTCATAAATGTAAATTATAAATCTAAATCAAAACAAATATATTCTTTCTAAATATATTTTTTCCCTATTAAACAAAAAATTAACCTTTTAAGTTTTTGTTTGTAAAATTACAATTTAATTCTGACTCGAATTCAGGACAATTTTACAGTCGTTATTTACAACTATATCCTGATTTAATTTTTGTTTGCGTTTTAACATGGCCGCAACCAATCCGACAAAAAGTGGATGGGGTTGGTTCGGTCTAGATTTTAACTCAGGATGAAACTGACAAGCCATAAAGAAAGGATGATTATTAAGTTCAATAATTTCTACGAGTTCTTTATCTGGGGAAAGTCCTGAAAAAGACAAACCATACTTCTCCAATTCAGCCCTAAAATTATTATTTACTTCGTAACGATGGCGATGCCTTTCATTAATCAAATCAGCGTTGTAAAGCGCTTTTGCTTTACTGCCAGCTGCTAAAACACATGGGTACGAACCTAAGCGCATAGTCCCACCTTTATTGACAACCCCTTTTTGATGAATCATCAAATCTATTACAGGATTTTGGGTACTGGGGTTAAATTCGGTTGAATGCGCGTCTAACAAATTTACCACGTTTCTAGCGAATTCAACTACGGCCACCTGCATACCTAAGCATAAACCCAGGTAAGGGATATTATTTTGCCTGGCGTATTTAGCCGCCAATATTTTCCCTTCTATACCTCTATCGCCAAAACCACCAGGTACCAAAATTCCGTCTGCGTCACTTAGATAGTTCTCAACAGGGTTGCTTTCTAGATCTTCTGACAAAACCCATTTAATATCGACTTTGGTTCCTAAACTGGCGCCAGCGTGCTTTAAAGACTCGACGACGGAAATATAGGCGTCCGAGAGCATGACGTATTTACCAACTACGGCAACTTTAACGGTATTTTTGGGGTTTTTAATCTTGTCAACCATCAACTGCCATTCTTCCATGTTGGGCTTAATATTCTCTAACCGTAATTTTTCTAGAACTCTATTAGCCAGCCCTTCTTTTTCAAGCATTAATGGAATTTCGTACAGATGCTGAACGTCCAAGCATTGAATCACACTGTCGTTGTCAACATCGGTAAACAAAGCCAATTTTTCTTTTAAAGACGCTGATAAACTTCGTTCACTGCGACAGACTAGAATATCTGGCTGAATACCACGACTGCGCAAAGTATCGACCGAATGTTGGGTCGGTTTCGTCTTAAGCTCACTGGTAGCCTTTAAATTGGGAATAATCGTGGCGTGGATATAACACACGCTGTCACGGCCAATGTCTTTACGCATTTGACGTATGGCTTCAAGGAAAATCAAACTTTCAATGTCACCCACCGTTCCACCTACCTCTACGATGGCGATTTCACAATTTGACTGTTTAGCGGCCTTTTGGATAAAGTTTTTAATTTCGTTAGTCACATGGGGTATCATTTGTACAGTACCACCCAAGTAATCACCACGTCTTTCTTTTTCGAGGACGCTTAGATATATAGACCCGGCCGTTAAATTATTTAAACGGCCTAAACTTGAATCGATAAAACGTTCGTAGTGACCAAGGTCAAGGTCAGTCTCGGCTCCGTCGTCGGTCACAAAAACTTCGCCGTGTTGATACGGACTCATAGTTCCCGGGTCAACGTTTAAGTATGGGTCGAGTTTTATAATCGTTATTTTATGATTCCTAGCCCTTAGCAATCGGCCCAGAGACGCAGCGATAATTCCTTTGCCGAGTGAAGACATTACACCACCAGTAACAAATACATATCTGGTAGCCATATATTTTTCTCCTTAATTTCCTAGCCTAACTACCAAATTATAAGCTAAAAACGCTCAAAATTTAACTTAGGATTAAAACTTTTCTTCTGGTTAAAAAAAATATTATGAAACTCTATTGACGAATTAATATGGTAACAACGTTTTTTCTTTTAACTTCCAAATTTATTCTGTTGTACTAGGGCTCCAAAAAGCTTGATTAATTATCGAGTTTTCTCCAATACCCTGCAATAAATTATCTAAGTCAGCGCTGACAACGGAAGTAGAAAGTAAAGTAACCTGTATTTCAATTTCCGACTCACCAAACGGATGGATTTTAACCTCGCGTATAGGATAATCAATTTCTTCAAGCTTTTTTTCAATAATCTCTAAAGCCTGTTTTTGATTTTGCCTGTTGGCGATAATATAAATTATATTAGTGACTTCGACCGATTCTACGTTTAAAGGCTGGCGATTAATCTGGTTTACTATTGGCCTTAATAAAGTGTTAGACGCCAGTACAAAAAGACTAGCCATAAAGGCTTCTAAAATAAGGTCAGCTCCAGCACATGCGCCTACGGCAGCAGCTCCCCAAAGAGTCGCAGCTGTATTTATACCTTGAACATTTCCTTCGCCGCGCATAATCGCACCAGCTCCAAGGAATCCAACGCCAGAGACCACGTAAGAAATAACCCTTACAGCACCTTCATGCCCGTATAATCTATTAGCCGCATCAACAAATATAGCCGCTCCAACTGAAACCAATACATTAGTTCTAAGGCCAGCTGTACGCTGGCGGAATTGGCGCTCTAAGCCGATTAGGCTGCCTAGAATAAAGGCCACCGAAAGGCTTATAAAAGTATTAAGCAAGGAATTTAAGTTTATATTGTGAATTGCATCCATCGTTGACCGACTATTGAGACAAAATATTATTATTATTAATTTATAGTATTGAGTAGTTATTGCTAGATTTCGTGGAATTTAATTATTAAAGAAATTAAAATCAATAATAAAATTACTAGTAATTAAAATAGATCGAATTTTTAAGTTAAGAATATAACTAAATATATTGGCTTACAACGAAATTATCTATATTTTTGGTACCTTAAAAAATCGACCTTCTATTTCAGGTATATTGTCTTTTAGTTCATCAAAGATATTTGTTTGAACTATATTATCTTCCCTTACTACATCAGTTAAAGTCAAAGGGTGTGATAATGGCTCAACGTTAGTAGTATCGATTTTGTTTAATTCATTAAAATGACTTATAATACTATCGAGCTGTTTGGCAAAAAGTATTTTTTCATTTTCGGACAACTCAATTCTGGCCAATTTAGCGATGTATTCGATTTCTTTTGTTTCAATCATGATTATTACTTCCTTAATTAAGTTAATTGGTTTCTAAATTTTCTGAATTAGTTAATTTATTATCAATAGTTTCAGTACTTTCCAATGTTGTAAAATAATCAAGCGCCAATTTCACCGACGCAGCTACGGGGATGGCAATTAGCATACCTAAACCACCAGCTAAAACCTCACCGCATAAAACAGCAAATATAACAGCTAGAGGATGCAATTCTACCGCATGACCTATAACACGAGGAACTACTACATAATCTTCCATCCATCTAGCCAAAGTATAAAATAAAATTATCCAAGCCGCTTTAGGTATACCTAATTGGGCAATTCCTACAATGGTAGCCGATGAAGTCGCTAATATTGGACCCAATACAGGAATTATCTCAAAAAAACCAGATAAAATGGAAATCAACAAGGCGTATTTTAAATGTAAGACGAAATGTAAAAACATGTAGGCGATACTGGCCATGATTAAAATGAGTAATAATTGACCTCTTATATATTTACTAAGCATCATGTTCATTTGTGATATTAATTTTACAACGGAATCCTGACGGTTTTCAGGTATAAAGCGCAGAAAAAATTTCCCCACACTTTGACTATCTAAGATAAAATAAATTGACGAAACTACGGTTACTAGTGTCGCCAAAAAACCTTTAGATACTAGCGAGCCTATATGCATTATCTCTTCGGGTCGGCCAAAACTCTCTTCAAAGCTGGTAACGACTTCATCGCTAGTTTTATCAATGTCTAGCTGAAGCTGAAAAGTTTGTGATAATTGACTTAATAAATTGCTGATAAGTTCCTTGCGCTGATGAAATAAGGCGTGAAACTGTTCAGAAATAGAGTGACCAAAAACGATAAAAACCACACAAAACAAGGTAAGCAAACCAAAATAAATCACCGCCAGACTATAATGACTTTTAATGCTGAAAGAATTGCTTATTTGCTTAACCAATGGGAATAACAAATAAGCGATGATACCACCAATTATAAATGGCGGAAAAACTTCACGCACTACATACAAAAACCATATAATTAATAGGAGACCAAGCCATTTTAACATTTTATTTCTCCATAATTTTTAGGTTAATTTAGCTAGACTAAGGCCATCTTTTTGGGAGTTGTCGGTCATTTCCATTATGTTATAAATACCCGATCGCACTATTTTTTTTAAGAACCAAGAAGGACGGAATCTTTCACCATAAAGCGCATGATACTTTTCAATCTGCGCCAAGCACCATTTTAATCCGTGTTCATTACTTAACGACAGAATACCTCTCTTTAAACCACAACCATAACTCATAGCAACGTCAATGTCAGCTAATTCCACAACTTTTTCCTGGTATGCATAAATTGCTTCATTGAACATCGGTAAAATAACCTGATTAAAACTAAATTCATCTTTTATCTGTTCAGTTTTCCTTAAACCCGATAATAATTCTAAAACTTTAGGGTTAATTTCTTTATTAGCTCCATAGGCTAGACTCGGGTCGTGGACAAAAAAGCCAGCTTTAGATTTTTGACCCAATAAACCATTTTCAACCATTAATTTGAGCAATTTATTAGTTTTAAACCTTTCACCGTATTCATTATACAAAAAATCGTTAACGTCTAAACATACATCCAATCCGGTCATGTCCATTAGCGTAAACGGCCCCATCGGCAAGCCAAATTGAACCGCCATCTCGTCAATTTGCACAATGCTGGCTAAATTTAGTTCCAGTGCGTAAAGTGCTTCGTTCATGTATGGGAATAAAAGTCTATTGACTAAAAAACCAGGACATTCATTTACGACGACACCAACTTTCCCCAAAGACTTAGCAAGTTTTTGAGTAGTTTCAATAGTTTTCTGGCTAGTCTTAAGCCCCGGAATCACTTCTACCAGTTTCATAACGTGAGCCGGGTTAAAAAAGTGCATACCGATAACCCTATCGCTTCGGTTAGTATGGCTGGCCAATTCACTTATTGACAAGGCCGAAGTGTTGCTTGCGATAACGGCCGATTTTTTTAAGATTTTATCGAGCTCACAAAAAATGGTTGTTTTAACGTCTATTTTTTCCAGGGCCGCCTCAATCACAAAGTCGATTTCAGCCAAATTATCGTAATCAACCTGGGTCTTAACCGACTTTAAATACTCGTTAGCCTGATCGCTTGTAATAACTTCTTTTTTGACCCTTGAGTCAAGAATACGCTTTATGTTAGACAGCCCTTTATCGACAAATTCGGGCTTGATATCTATCATAATGACTTTAAAACCATTTAAAACAAGACTGGCAGCGATTCCACTACCCATAGCTCCAGCACCAATTACGGCCACATTTTTAACATCACCTTCGAAGTAAGACATAAATAAAATTCCTATAAAGTTTACCGCTTGAAAACAAAATGTATATTAATTGTATTAACAGATATGATAGCATTTAACCATAACAATTAATTTCAAGATTTTTCAAAATTTATACTAATTAGACTTGACAATTGCGCGATAAAAATTTATCTAGGGAAAAACAATGATCACAACACTTCTACGTAAAACGCCAGCCATAAGCACCGATAGCGATATAACTCAAACACCCAAACATTTAGGCTGGCTTATGCTTACGGCTTTGGGCATGGGCGCAACTATAGGTGCGGGGATTTTTGCCATGCCTGGTATGATTGCTAGAAAAGCTGGTCCGGCTGGAATTTTTTCATTCTTGTTAACTGGTATGGTTATTATGTGCGTGGGTGTCGCGTATGAAAAATTTGCGCTCAAAGTCCCAAGTGGTACCAGTGCTTACAGTTATGTCTATCACTCAATTGGCGAGATTTTTGCCTGGATAATAGCTCTGGGTCTGTTTTTTTCCTATAGTTTTGGTGCTTCAGCCGTTTCCATAGCCTGGTGCGAGTATTTGAAAAATGCTATAAATCTACAATTACCAAGTTTCTGGAATGGTTCAACGTTTGAAAATGGTCAGTTCCATTTTGGCGTCAATATTATTGCCATTAGCGTTATTACCATGGTAACAACCATATTAGTAGCTGGTGGTGTAAACAAATCGGCCAAATTAAACTTTGCCTTGGTTTGCCTAAAACTTATTTTATTATCGATATTTTTGATAGCCGGTTTTCAGCATATCAACCCGGGTAACTGGACTCCGTTTGCCCCCAAAGGGCTCGATGGTATTTTAAAAGGTGCTGCTTTAGCGGTATTTCCTTATGTGGGGTTTGACGCATTGTACACATTCGCCCGTGAAGCCAAATCGACACGTGACACCCAGATAGCTACGTACTTATGTATCGGTCTGGTGGCTATGTTATACGTTATCGTAATGCTAGTAGCGACAGGGCTAGCACCTTGCTTTATAAATGGACTGGAAAACAAATTGTTTGTGGGTAGCGAAGCAGCCGCACCACTAGCCAATTTGCTCTCAGCCGTGGGCGAAACCTGGTGCGCAAAATTTATCGCGTTTGGCGCGGTTCTTGGCATATTTAACGTTTTGTTGGTTTTATGTATGGGAGCGCCAAGAATATTTCGCAGTATGGCCGAGGACGGGTTACTACCAGCTGTATTTTTAAAATCAAAAGCTGGCAACCCTGTCGTTGGAATTATATTGAATGGTATTATGGTTAGCTGTGTAGCGGGGTTCGTACCTTTTGGTCAAATTGCCGATTTAATGGTTTTAGGCACACTCGTTGCCTTTATGTTTGTTAGTATTGGTGCTCTTAAAATTAAAATCATTAACCCCATAATTGGTTTACTAGGTGCATTGGGCTGTTTAACCCTCATTTTTAGCCTAGACCCAATCGTCCTCAAGTCTTACGCTGTTATCTTGCCAATAGGTATCGTTATTTACCTGGCCTACGGACGCAAACATTCAAAATTAGCCAAAAATTGATTTGCCTTGGCAAATTTTTATTTAAATAAAAATA
>JAJYFO010000230.1 GCA_021785395.1 bacterium
ATATGGATATGGGTATTGGTTTTGCTTTCCATCGAGCGAATCAATTGGGTCGTGGTAAAGCCGTCCATTTCAGGCATCTGGCAGTCCATTAAAATTAGTGAATAATTGTGTTTAGTGTATTCTTCGATCGCTTCTTTGCCGTTATTAGCTATATGCGAAGTAATGCCAAGTTCTTGAAGATAAATCTGTGTTACCTGCTGGTTAATTTGATGGTCTTCTACTATTAAAACCGTGGTATCTGGACTTAAGTCAAGTTTTGCGTCTTTAAAATTGTCTTTAAAGGCAATTTCAGGGTTTGCAGTACTGCTATGGACAATTTCTAGAAGGCAGTTAAGCAGTTGTGATTTTTTTATTGGCTTAGTTAAACAGGCGCTAAATCCATGCTCTAACGCTTGTTTGGCAAAACCGGGTGAATCGTGGGCGGTAACCAGTACCAATTTTAAGTGACTCGTTGTAGGGTTGTCTAAAATAATTTTAGCTAGCTCTAATCCGTTAGTATCAGTCATTAATAAGTCTACTAAGACGATGTTGACTTCATCGTTGGTTTTTAGACCTTGATTTATTAACTCGAGCGCTTCGGCGGCTGATGAAGCCATACCGTTCCTTAGACCGAAGGAAATTACGTATGAATGTAGTATTTCTCTGGCTCTGGGTTCATCGTCGACTATTAATATTCTTAGGTTTTTCAACTCGGCGTAGGTGTTGGTCAATACTTGAGCGCTTGTATTGGGTAGGGGCAGGATAAACCAAAATTTACTCCCTTTTTGTCTATCTTTATCGAAACCTATTTGACCATTCATTAAATCAACAAGCTTTTTGCATATACTTAAGCCAAGACCAGTACCACCAAATCGGCGACTGATCGAACCATCGGCTTGGGTAAAAGGTTTTATTATAGCTTCAAAATCGACGTCTTTTAGGCCTATACCGTTATCTTCTACGCTAAATAAAATTTCGGTCGTATCTTTATGACTAGAATGAAGTTGAGCGCTAACAACTATTTCACCGCTGGTGGAAAATTTAATGGCATTAGACGTTAGATTTATAAGTATTTGCCTTATTCTATCAGGGTCGCCGATATATTTACTAGATAACTTAGTATCAACATAGCTAAGCAGGCTCAGGTTTTTCTTCTGCGCTTGGTTCGCCAATAAATCGCATACGTTTTCAATAACCGATTCAACGTTAAATTCAATAAGTTCAAGCTCCAACTTATTGGCTTCGATTTTGCTAAAATCTAATATATCATTGATTATGGTCAGAAGCGAATTACTAGCTTCTTTAATTAGTCTAGTGTAATCTAATTGTCTTGAATCCAGTTTGGTTGACATTAAGGCATTGCACATACCAATAATGCCGTTCATAGGTGTGCGGATTTCATGGCTCATATTGGCTACAAACTGTGTTTTAAGCCGTGATGATTCTTGTATTTCTTCATTGGCTTGAGCTAGTTCAAAATTTAAGCGTTTTATATTATCGTATTTTTCTGATAGTTCTTTAGATGTGTTAACTAAACTGGTAATGTCATTATTGCTTTCGATAATTTCACTTTGTCTTTTGTCAGGATCTATTCTCTTGACCCAGCGACTTGAACATGTGATTAATTCGTTGTTTTTATTGGTATAAGCTATTTCGCCTTCCCAAAAACCGGTCTTATTAAAGTCATTTAAAATGCCGCTTAGATCTGTTTTATACACCGGTTTGAGGAGTTCATTGATATTTTTACCGATGGCTTGAGTGCTAGTATAGCCAAATAATTTTGTACTGCCATTATTCCAGTCGGTGATAATATCATCTTGGTCACGGCTGAATATGGCGTCGTGAACCAGATTTAAAATCTCTGACTGCCTTTTTTGTTCTAGCTGGTTGAGCTGTGCTAATTTACTTGATTTTTTTGTCTCGATAAAAATGAATATGGCTAGTAAAACTATAAAAATGCTGGTTAAATTTAGAGATAAAATCAAATTTTCATTGGTTTTGGCCAAAACTTTTAAACGTGAGGTCAATAGTTCGTTTTCTTCATCGCTCATTTTTTTTAGCAAAACCCTAATATTATCCATCTTAAATTTACCCTGTTTGATCAGGGAATCTAAATTACTTGTCTTGTCGTTTTTGTTTATGTGAACGAGTTTATTCAGTATGCCCAATTCTTCGTTGGCCTCTTGACGGACATCATCAATGCGTATAATCTGATTTGGGTTGTCGCTAATTATTTTTTTTATATTGTCTATACATGGGTCTACAAGGTCTTTGGACTTGAAATAGGGTTCTAAAAATTCTAATTGGGGTATGACTAAATACCCTCTTACACCTGTTTCGGCGTTATTAAGATAGGTTAGTAAATTTGTCAATTCCTGGTTAGTTTGGTCAGTGTGCAAAACCATCTCTTTGGCTTGGTCAAACTGTTTGAAGTTAAAATTGAGGTAAAATACTAGGCTGGCTACAAAAACCAGCAAAAAGACGTTAAAATAAAAATGCAACTTTTTGGGTATCTTCATAAATTGATGTAGTCTGAATTGTTAAATACTCTATTTTGATCCTATCACGACCAACCTTACATCGTCAATACGAATTGGTATTCCCAGCAGATGTCCTACTGTTTTCTTATGTAGTAATATTTGCAGGTACAAATCTAGTGATATTAAGACGTTTTTATCTGCTTGAGCTGATTCTGTGCCAGTTCACAGTTGGGGTTAAGCTCGCAGGCCATTTCAAAATCAACGGTGGCACCAGATAAATCTTTAAGTTTAATTCGAGCCAAGCCTCTTTGTAAATAAAATTCAGCTTTACCAGAATCGCGGTCTAGAGCTCTGTTAAAATCTTGAATAGCTTTAACCGTCTGTTTTAAGGCTATTTTAGCCAATCCTCGATTGTAAAACACGTCGGCCTCGTCTTCTTCGTATTCAATGGCTAAATCATAATCATTAATAGCACCACTATAGTCATTTATAAAATGTTTTGCCTGTCCTCTTATATAATACGCATAATAAGAACTGCAGTCGTATTCGAGAAATTTAGTTAGATCATTAATGGCTAATTGGTATTTTTTTTCTTCAAAAAATATAATACCACGATTATAGTAGGCAAAATAATTTTCATTGTTCAAATTGATAGCTATATTGAAGTCATTTACTGCGTCTGGGTCTTTGGTTAAATATTTGGCTAAACCGCGGTAGTAAAAACTATCGCTATCGTCTGGTTTTAAATCAATGGCTTGCGTCAATGTTTTAATAGCCATATCAAACTCACCCGAATCGATATAATTTAGGCTGTTTTCGAAGTAAGATGTAAAACTATTATTCATATAGATACTTTAGTCCATAAATTTCGAACTTAGAAATGTTTAAGTTCGAAGTAAAAGCGACAATTAAAACCATAGTGTTTTTTGACTTTCATTTTGGTTTCAAAGTACTTCTATCTATATATTATACCTAGACTTTAAAAGTTTTATTAAAAAAAGTTTAATTTTGTATTAATACATAGTTATAGGTCTATTTTTTTAATTCTTTGTTTTGTATACATTCATTATTTTATCTGTTTTGGTTTAAGTAAATTATTAATAATTTTAGTAACAAATGGACTTAAGCGTGTTTTAAGCTGCTTATATAACTGATTAGTGATTAATTCGTTTTTAATTGAATGGATAATTATAATTTTTTAAGATTGATATTTTTGGCGTATCCGGTTAACTCTACGTAAGCATGGCCAGAAACCGATTTTGTGTCAAATTTGCCATTAACCTTGCTAGACCCTTCCCAGTAAGAAATATTGGTCGATTCTGTGGTTACTAATTCTTGGTCTGCCTGTTCGGGAATTACGGTTAGACTAATTTTGTA
>JAJYFO010000057.1 GCA_021785395.1 bacterium
ACCATTTATAACCGCTGACGCCAGCGGACCAAAGCATCTGGAGATGAAATTATCAAGAGCTCGGTTTAACGAATTAACCAGAGCTTTGGTTGAACGCTGCAGAATACCCATGGAACAGGCTCTTAAAGACGCCAAGCTTACCTACGAGGGTCTCGACGAAGTAGTATTAGTTGGAGGTTCGACAAGAATCCCGGCCGTCAAAGATTTAGTCCGCAGTTTAACCGGTGGTAAAGAACCCAACCAGAGCGTTAACCCTGACGAAGTTGTAGCCGTGGGAGCCGCTATCCAGGCTGGCGTATTAGGTGGTGAAGTCAAAGGCGTAGTATTACTCGACGTAACACCATTATCCTTAGGTATTGAAACATTAGGCGGGGTTATGACGCCATTAGTCGACCGCAATACGACTATTCCAACCCGGAAAAGCGAGGTTTTTTCGACTGCTGACGATAATCAGTCTGCCGTTGACATCTACGTTTTCCAGGGCGAGCGCCCTATGGCTCGCGATAACAAGTTATTGGGCAATTTCCGCTTAGACGGAATACCGCCAGCTACCAGAGGTGTGCCTAAAATCGAAGTAACCTTTGACATTGACGCTAACGGTATCATGAATATTACGGCGCGCGACCAGTCAACCGGCAAAGAGCAAAAAATAACGATTTCAGCTTCAACCAATATGTCCAAAGAAGACATAGAAATGGCTATAAGAGAGGCTGAAGCACATGCAGCTGAAGATAGGCGTCGCAAAGAAGAAGCTGACTTGCGCAACGAAGCTGACAGCCTTTGCTACGACGTTGAAAGGAATATTAAAACACTTGGTTCTAAATTGAGCCCTGGTGAAAAAGCCAGAGCCGAAATGCTCGTAAATGACTTGAGGTCTAAGGTTCAAGACGACGCTGACCACGAAGTCGTCAAAAGTATAATGAACGAATTACGCGGTTCGCTCGTACTCTTGCAACAAGCAGCCGCCTTAAAAGAAGCCAACGAATCTGACAATGGCGATAGCGGTGAGTACTACGAAGACATCAATGACGACTATAGTCAGTCGCCAGAAGCTATGGACGCTGAATTCAGAACCAGCGATGAATAAAAAATAATAAATTTTATTTTTTTTAGCCAAAATTTAAGGTATGCTAATAATAGGTTAGCTTGTAGGTTTTTTGAAAATTTCACTTATTATTTTTTAGCCTTATGAATAGTAGAATAAGCCAATATTTAATATTAATATTATTTTTAGCGTTAAATTTTAAACCGCTAGCATTAGCGTCAGTAACGATAGACCTAGATACGATCGAAAAGCACTATTTTGGTCGCAGTTTTGCCCAAAAAGACATTAATAACCGCTTAAACAGGATAGACCAACTCCTATTCGGTCAAGTCCAAACCGGTAGCATTGATGAACGTGAAGCCAACATTTTAAAAGTTTACCAGGAAAACATTATAAATTCTAAAACGCCTAAAGTATCTAATTCAGTAGAAGATTTTAAACCTAATAAAAAAAACAGACCCGACACCAGCATAAGCAAGCCTAGTTCCACGAAAAAACCAATCACTAATAACAAATCTGATTTAAGCCAGGTTACGCCCAAAAATACGGCTATTAAAAAATACCCTAAAATAACTTACCTAGAATCCAAAATTCTCAAAAAAACGTATACTTACCAAACACCCGAACTAAGGCTAGATAGACTGGAAAGTCAAGTTCTGGGTAAACCAAATGCCAATTTAAGTATAGACAAGCGTATAAGTATCCTAGAAAAAATTGTCAACCCGCAAATTGTCGACAATTTACCTTATTCAACCAATCAGCCAAACCCTTACACTATGCGGCAGAACCAGTTTATGGACCTTAATAATCAATTTAACCGGCTATTTGACCAACTCGACAGACAGTTTAACGATTTTGGCAGCGAACCGTTTAATTCCGTACCCAATTTTAACCAGTTCTCGCACCCCAATACAAGACCATTTCTACCAGCGCCTAATAATAACCAACCCGAAATAATACCTCCTTACAATTCCCCCAATAGCATTTAGTTTCGTAAAAATATTTAGACTAGTTTAAAATACAAAGCCCAAAACGTTATAAATGTTAGAATTAACGTATTATTGCTAACCGGGAGATTAAGATGGACAAAATGCAGCAAGAAGTTGTCGTCGTGGGAGGTTGCGGCCATGTGGGTCTGCCCTTTGGTTTGTTACTGGGGTCGACTGGTAAATTCAAGGTGAGCTTGCTCGACGTCGACCAAAAGAAAGTAGACCTGGTCAATTCTAAACGCCAGCCTTTTATCGAAGAAGGGCTAGAAGCCGTTATGCAAACAACGATAGGCAAGACAGTTACGGCCACAACCGATAAAAATTGTTTAAAAACGGCCGATTTTGTTATTACGGTAATAGGAACACCGGTGGATGCTTACTTAAACCCTACTATCAACATTTTAAAAGATAATGTTGAAGAAGTAATTCATTATATGAAAAAAAATGCCCTACTTATATTACGCAGCACTGTATACCCTGGTGCTTCAAAAATCATCTATGAATTAATAAAAGCAAGCAACAAAGCCGTAAACCTAGCCTTTTGCCCAGAGCGACTAGCCGTTGGTTTTGCCTTTGAAGAACTAAAGAAATTTCCCCAAATTATTTCAGGCTTTGAAACCGTGGCCATAAATCAAGCCCGTGACTTCTTTTTAGAATTTACCCCAAGCGTTATCGAATTACAGCCACAAGAAGCCGAATTGGCTAAATTATTCGCCAATACTTACCGGTATTTGAATTTTGCTATATCGAATCAGTTTTATATGCTAGCCCAAAGCTGCGGCTTAGATTTTTATAAAATTTACGACGCTTTAAAGCTAGACTACCCTCGTATGAAAGAATTCGCCAGGGCAGGATTCGCTGCTGGTCCGTGTCTGCGCAAAGACACTTTGCAATTAGCCGCTTTTGCCAATAACAATTTTTTCCTTGGCCACGCCGCTATGCTTGTTAACGAAGGTTTGCCCAATTTCATAGTCAATGAATTAAAAGATAAACTAGACTTAAGTAAAAAAAACGTAGCTATTTTAGGTATGGCCTTTAAAGCCAATTGTGACGATAAACGTGACAGTCTTTCGTATAAGTTAAAAGACCTAGTAAAACTCTACGCCAAAAACACCTACGTAAGCGACCCGTATATCACCGATAGCGAATTTGTCGATACTGCAACCGCGATTAAAAATAGTGACATCATTATTATCGGCGTGCCCCATAGCGTCTACCTAGACATAGATATTCCAGCCGATAAACATATAGTCGACGTTTGGAATTTTATCAAACCTAAAACCGTAACTAAAAGCCCAGGTAATATAGATAATACTCTGGCATTAAAAATATAAGGAAAAATCAATGAAAATATTAATTACCGGGTCGAGTGGCTTTATTTGTGGCTATTTAGTTGAAGAACTCTTAAATAAAGGCTACGAAGTTATCGGCATAGATAATTTTAGCAAATACGGTAAAATTACCAAAAGTTACGACAATCACCCTAACTATAAATTAGTCGTAGCTGACGCCATCGACGTCGACTTATTAAAAGAACTAATTCAATCGTGCGACCATTTTGTAGCAGCTGCGGCCATGATTGGTGGCATTTCATACTTTCACGAATTTGCCTACGATTTGTTAGCGCAAAACGAAAGAATGATGGCAAGCGCCTTTGACGCAGCGATATGGGCGCATAAAAACCATAAACTCAAAAAAATTACAGTAATGTCATCGAGCATGGTCTACGAAAACACCACTGAGTTTCCGACCCCCGAAGGTGCTCAAATGCGTTGCCCACCGCCAAATTCTACCTATGGCTTTCAGAAACTAGCCTGCGAGTATTTTGCCAAAGGTGCCTATGAACAATATAAATTGCCGTATACAATTATCCGCAGCTTCAATTGCGTTGGCATAGGCGAAAGGCGTGCTCTCGACCACCGCGAAATTTATTCAGGCAACGTCAAACTAGCGCTATCACATGTGGTACCAGATTTAGTACAAAAAATTCTTAAAGGACAAAATCCGCTACGAATTTTGGGTGACGGTAAACAGGTAAGGCACTACACTTATGGTGGCGATTTAGCTATAGGTATTCGCATGGCCATTGAAAGCGAAAAAGCCTTAAACGAAGATTTTAATGTTTCTACAGCTACGCCTACAACCGTCCTTGAACTAGCCCAGGTTATCTGGCAGAAAATCCACGGCGATAAAATTCCCTTTAGCTATCTCAGCGACGATCCATATCCATACGACGTTCAATTCCGCTCGCCAGACGTTAGCAAGGCCAAAAATGTTTTAGGCTTCGAAGCTAAAACCAGTTTAAGCCAGATGCTCGACGAAGTTATACCTTGGATAAAAGAACAATTGCTAATAGGCAAAATCTAGTTATGAATTATGCATAGATCAAACCTGGTAAATATAGTTATTCCTGTCTATAATGAGGGCGAAAATTTTGCCAACTTATGGCAAGAGTTAACTCAGTTTGTAACCTGTCCTTTTAAGGTCTACATGGTTTACGACTTTGACGAAGATAATACTCTAGAACCGGTCAATAAATTAATTGCCAGTGGTGAAAATAGAATTACCCTGGTCAAAAACAAATCCCGTGGTGTAGCTAACGCTATCTATACAGGGTTTGAACAAATTTCGGCTGGTCCGGTTATTCTGGTCATGGCCGACTTATCTGACGACTTAAAACTGATACCTAAAATGCTGGAATTATACAATCAAGGCTATGACGTAATAGTGGGCAGTCGCTACATGCCTGGTGGCAAAATAATCGACGGACCACCAGTAAAACAGACTTTGTCACGCTTGGCTGGGATAAGTCTTAAGTTTTTACGCCATATTCCAACGCATGACCCAACCAACGCCTTTAAATTATGCGACAGTCAAATGTTAAAATCGATTAATTTAATTAGTACCAATGGTTTTGCGTTAACGATAGAAATAACCGTCAAGGCTTTTTTAAATAATTATTCCATAACCCAATTACCAGCCACCTGGCGCAATAGAACCTGCGGGCAGTCTAAATTTGCCATGTTTAAATGGATGAAGGAATATTTATACTGGTACTTTTATGCTTTTCAGCCAGTTTCAAAATTAAGATAAACAGTGCTAAAATCAAATTTGTTAATGGCCATGTATTAAACCAATAAATTTAATTATTTTAGGTAAAAATATTAACGACCCTATTACAACTGAATTTAAGGCGCTGATTAAAACCGCTGCAGCACTTATATCTTTGGCCATTTTAATAACTGGGCTAAAATTTTCATTACACGCATAATCACAAGTTTTCTCAAGGGCCGAATTAAAATACTCACTGACCAAAACAAAAGAAATAGCAAATATTATAATTATAAACTCGGCGCGATTCAAATGAAAAACAAAACCCAAAACAATTACAATGCAGGCTATAATCACGTCATACTGGATATTTCGCTCGTCTTTAAAAGCGATAATAATACCATTGATGGCATTCAATAGAGAATTTATGAAATTTTTATTTTTGACCATAGTTAAGCACTAAATAATTTAAGTTGAGGATTATAATTTCGACTGACATTGCATTTAGCCAGTATTTTAGACTGTAAATCAAACATTATTCTTTCATCGTCAGGTGTTTCATGGTCAAAGTCAAATAGATGTAACAAGCCATGGACGATCAAAAAAATAACTTCGCGCTCTAAAGCATGATTGAAATTTTGACTTTGGCTTTTGGCTTTATCAAGGCTTATAAATATTTCACCAAAAACGACTTCGTTAATTAAATTGAGATAAGGGTCATTTTCTTCGCTAATTTTAAATGACAATACGTCAGTACTGTAGTTTTTACCTAAGAACTCATGATTAATGACTTTTATTTGTCTGTCTGAAACAAAAAACACGTTAAAAATTAATTTATTTTTAAGATCATTAAAATTATCTAAATTTTTTAATTGGTAATCATTATCGTTTAAAATTTTGACCGTATTGACCAATAATTTATCCGCCCAATAATCCAGCCAGGACTTATTTAGTTTATATTTGCGCTGTTTGTTAAAAAAATGTATGTGCATAGATGAAAAGATATTCAAATAATGGTTTACGATATTAACTTATCTATATAAATTGAATAGACAAACTTGCTTGTAAAGATAAATTATGATAACATATTATCGTCCAAGAAAATTTTTGGCCGTAGGTAATCTTAATTTTCCTACGTCTTTTATTAGTTTAAATATTAATTGTGAATAGTACATTATCTTTAAAACTTCAACCAATCGTAACCCAAGTATGCGTGCTTAATGGCTTTGAGTTGCTGGATTTTAAAATTATCAACAAAAATAATTTAACGGTTTTAGAAATAACGATAATGAAACCTGGTGGGTTTGTCAGCTTTAATGACTGTAGCCTGATATCCAAAGAAGTCAGCCAGGAATTAGATAAAGAAGATTATAGCGATTGCTTTACCCATAAATACTTTCTGGAAGTTCAAAGCCCTGGGGTAAGCCGTGTGTTAAAAAATAGCCGCGAATACCAGTTATTTAAAAACTACTACGTAAAAGTCCTGACTAACGTAAAATATAATGATCTGGGCTTAGAATTTATCGGTAAGCTTTATGACGTTGGCGATAATTTTTTAGAACTGACTGATCTTGAGCTTTTACCGAGCCCTAAAAATAAAAAAATAAAATTAGAATGTAACTCAATAAAAATTGAATTACCCCATTTACAAGAGGTTAAACTTTATGACCAAAAAATACCAGTACTATAAAGCAAATTTTGGAGGCAAAAGTGATTAAAATTGGTGATAAGCTTTTAGAAGCAGCAGAAGAACTCGAAAGAGACCGTAATATCCCTCAAGATGTTTTTATATCTTACGTTTGCGACGCCATTGTAGCCGCTTACAAAAAAAAGGTCAAAGACCACGACATTGAAGGGGTTAGAGCTATATTTGACACTGAAACTGGTGAAATCGGAATATTTGCCCCCAAAGAAGTCGTCGATAATGTCGCCAATACCTTCCACGAAATAAGCTTGACCGAAGCTCAGGACCTAATCCCTGACGTAAGCATCGGCGAAGTTCTAGAAATCGAAGTAACCCCACCTGATTTTTCCTATTTTGGCCGAATAGCCGCCCAGGCAGCCAAACAGCTAATTACGCAACGACTGCGCGAAGCCGAAAAAGAACTCGTCAAAAGAGAATTTGAAACGCGCAAATTTACCTGCACCACTGGTCAAATTGAACGCATTGAAGTCGTTAACAATTCTAAGCCGGTAGTAGTAGTTAATTTGGGTCGGGTCGAAGGTTATATTCCGGTCAAAGAACAATTGCCCGGTGAAAATTACCGCGTTGGTAACCGTGTCAGGGTCTATATTCTTGAATTAAAAGACACCGGCAAAGTACCACAAATAATCGTTTCGCAAGCTCATCCACAATTGGTAAGGGAATTATTTGAGCTATACGTTCCGGAAATAGAAGACGGAACGGTAATCATTAAGTCTATCGCCAGAGAAGCCGGGTACCGAACCAAAATCGCCGTATACTCAGACGACCCCAATGTCGACCCAGTTGGCGCCTGTATCGGTACAAGAGGAGTTAGGATCCAAAACGTGGTAGCCGAACTGCGCAACGAAAAAATAGACGTAATCAGATATTCCAATGACCCTGTCGACTACATTTCACATTCATTGAGCCCGGCTAGAATTACGACTGTCGCACTTTACGAAGACCCTAAATATAGTCAAAGTCACAAAGCCCAAGCTAACCTAAAGCCAAATTTGACTGATGGCGAAGGGGCTGAAACAGAAAATACCAGTAATGTTGTCGAAAGCAAAACCAATGACGAAGAAGTCGAATACTCAGGCAAGCGAGCTGAAGTCATCGTACCCGACGACCAGTTATCGCTGGCTATAGGACGCGGTGGTCAAAATGTTCGCCTGGCTGCCAAATTAACCAAATGGAAAATCGATATCAAGTCTGAAAGTCAGTCCCAAGGCAGTTTCAAATCGCTTGAAGAAGCCATCGACGAAATCTAGAGTTATTACAAATATCAACCTTTGGCGAATGCCGTTGTTAGCCTGCAATTTTTAGAGTAAAAATTAAGAATATTGAAATTTAAAATGGTTATAAGACAATGTGCAGCTTGTAAAATTTATGAGGACAGGGAAAAACTAATAAGACTTACTTTTATTAAGCAAAATAGTCAAATACTTATTAATGAAGGAAATTACTTTGGCCGTTCGTTATATATATGTCAAAATACGCAGTGTAGGAGGTTTTTTGCCAATAACAAGAAAATTCGCAGTTATTTTTTAAACCGCCATAATAAAAAGCTTAAAGTAGCAAATCAATTAATTACAATTGACTCTGGTATACTTGAAAGTCTAACTAGTTAATATATAATTAATAAAGGCAATGGCAAATTAGGGGGTCGAAGAACTTGAACGACAGAATTAGAATTTATGAACTAGCTAGGCGGATGAATTTATCCAATCCCGACCTAATTATTGCCTTGCGTGAACTAGGTTACGACGTCAAAAGCCATTCCAGTACAGTCGATGCCTCGATTGTGGGTTTATTAATTAGTCATATTAGTAAGAAAAAGATAAGTCCAAGCGACGCTGTAGCAAGCAAACCGATACCTAAAGCAACCCCTGGGTCTAAATCGACCGTCAAACCGTCAGCTCCTGTTGTCAGTGAATTGCCACCACCGGTAACCAAACCTAGAGTTCTAGGTCGATACAAGAAAGTGACGGCAGAAGACCCGGCACTTGCCGAAACAGCCCAAGAAATCAAAGTTGAGAAAATTATCAAAGCCGATGAGTCGGCAGTAACCGAAAAAACGGTCAAACCAGAAGACAAAGTGAGCGCTGGACCAGTTATACAAAGCCAGCCTCAAGACAAGTCAGTTGCTGACGAAGCCAGCCTCGACCAACAAAAAGCGACCCCAGCGATAACGGTTAAATCGCCCACCCAAGATGTTGAAATCTTAGGCGATAATAGCCTTAAGGTTAGCGACAACGAAGCACAACCGGCTGACAACCATGGTCAAACGCAACCAAGTGAAGAGGATACAGGTAAAGCCATAGCTAGTAGCCTCGTCAACAAGACGACTTTAAAACCTAATACACCGATAGTGCCGTTTAGAGTAGCCTCACCATCACTAAAGGCTACACCACCTAGAACGACTAAATCTTTTAAACACCACCAATCTGACTCCAAATCACATACCAAAAAACACGAGGACAAAGCGTCCAAGACTTCGGTAGTTGAAGATTTGCCCAAAGTAGTGCACCTGGTTCAGCCATTAACCGTATTTGAATTGGCTGAAAAATTAAATATTTCTGAAACAGAAATCATAAAAAACTTATTTGCCAAAGGCGTTATGCGTACAGTCAACCAATTAATCGAAACCGAACTAGCGCAAGAAATAGCCAGAGAACTTGAATTTGAGGTTTTAACAGAATTACCCAAGTCAAGTGAAGAAAACACTCCTTTGACGCAAGAAGAAGAACTGGCTGTGTTAGAAGAAAACGAAAACTTGCTGGTAAGACCACCTGTTGTCACGATCATGGGTCACGTCGACCACGGTAAAACGTCATTGCTTGACGCCATAAGGCAGACTAAGTTTCAGGTCGTAGACAGCGAAGCCGGTGGCATAACCCAGCACATTGGAGCCTATCACGTCGAAGTACCTCACGAAGACGGCAGTATAAGACAAATTGTATTTTTAGATACACCTGGTCACGAAGCCTTTACCGCCATGCGAGCCAGAGGCGCTAAGGCTACCGACATAGCTATCCTTGTCGTAGCTGCTGACGACGGTATCATGCCACAGACTATAGAAGCCATAGACCACGCCAAAGCAGCCAAAGTACCAATAATTGTCGCCATAAATAAAATCGACGCACCAGGAGCTGACCCTGACCGCATTTTAAGCCAGTTAATGCAGCACAACCTAGTACCAGAAGCTTATGGTGGCGATACGGTAACCGTAAATGTATCAGCTAAAAAGCGCATTGGCCTTGATGAACTTTTAGAAATGATTTTATTAGTAGCCGACGTGGCTCAGCTTAAAGCCAACCCTGACAAACCAGCCAGAGGTGTCATTATCGAAGCCGAATTATCACGCGGTCGAGGCGCTGTAGCCACAGCTCTGGTTGAAAATGGAACTTTGCGAGAAGGCGACTATATCGTAGCTGGCACTAAATCTGGAAGAGTTAGAGCCTTGTTCGACGACATGGGGACAAGGGTTAAAGCCGCTGGTCCATCTATGCCAGTAGCAGTTTTAGGCCTAGACGACGTGCCTTTAGCCGGTGATAAATTTGAAGTCGTCGGCGACGCCCAGGCTCTAAAATTCCTGGTCGAAAAACGCAAAGAATTGTCCGGTGAGCGCAAGTCTAACCAAGTGACACTTGAATCCTTCCACGACTTATTAACCAAAGGCGAAATTAAAGAGTTGAACGTTATCGTCAAAGCTGACGTACAAGGCACGGCCGAAGCCATAGCCGATAGCGTCCGCAAGCTTTCAACTAGCCAGGTACAAGCCCGCGTGCTACGCATAGGTTCTGGTGACATATCCGAAAACGACGTAAACCTAGCTTCGTCTTCTAGCGCCATTATTATCGGCTTTAACGTTCACGCCGACCAAAACGCGGCCAGAATCAGTGAACAGCTTGGTGTCGACATACGCGAATATGATATAATTTATAAGATTACCGACGATATCGCTGCCGCTATCGAGGGTTTAATCAAACCTGTAAAAGAACTAGTCCAGATAGGTGAGGCCGAGGTAAGACAACTCTTTAAGTCGGGCAAAAATGTGGTGATAGCTGGCTGTTACGTTTTAAACGGCAAAATACAGCGCAATTGCCAGGTAAAAGTTGAACGTCAGAAAAATATTGTTTTCGAAGGCAAACTAGACAACCTCAAACGCTTTAAAGACGACGCCAAAGAAGTTGCCTCTGGCTTTGAATGCGGTATTAGCTTTGAAAAATTCAACGATTTACAAGAAGGGGATATTATCAAAGCCTTTGTTTTACAAGACGTAAAAAAATAGTTTTTAAAAATATATGAGGTTTTTATGGTATCGAACCAACGCAAACTAAGGCTATCCCAGTCGATTAAGCGAGAAATGTCAGAATTGTTACAAAAGGACTTGAAAGACGCCAGGTTAACGGGTATTATTTCAGTTACCGAAGTTGAATTGAGTAACGACTACCGTAACTGCAAAATATTTATATCCGTTTTTGGCACCCAGTTGGACAAACAGAATTGTTTCCAGGCTTTAGAAGACCGCACTGGTTTTATAAGGGGTGAAATATGTCGTCGCCTAAAAATAAAATTTGCCCCAGAAATATTATTTAAAAATGACGACTCGCTCGAACGTGGTTCTAAAATATCGGCTATTTTAGCTAAGATTGCTGATGAAAAACCTATTAAAGAAATTTAACAAATACTGAAAAATTATGTATGGTTTTATAAATTTAAACAAATCAGCTAATTTAACCTCGCATGACGTTATTAACAAATTAAGAAAAATAACTGGTATCAAACAAATTGGTCACGGTGGGACGTTAGACAAATTAGCCACTGGTGTTTTACCAATAGCTATCGGCAAGGCTACCAGATTCATACAGTTTTTACCCACGAACAAGACCTATATTGCCACTATTTTGCTTGGCCTTACGACCGACACGTACGACTTAGATGGGAAAGTCATAAATGACTGCACCGACAGAGTTGATTTTAATTACCAGGAAATCTACGACTGTGTAATGGGTTTTATCGGCGAACAAAAGCAAAAACCGCCTTTATATTCAGCCTGTAAACTTAATGGCAAAAGGCTATCCGATTATGCCAGGTCAAATATCATATTAGCTGAGGTAGCCAGCCGTAAAATTATCATTAATAATATTAAAATCTTAAATATCGACTTACCCTATTTAAGTATCGAAGTTGATTGCCAATCAGGCACTTATATAAGGTCACTAGCCTTCGATATCGGAAATAAATTAGGTGTTGGTGCGTGTTTGAAACATTTACAAAGAACCAAGTCGGGCAATTTTACGATTACAGACGCCTTAGACCTAGATTACCTAAGCAATCTATCGTCTAACGAGCTTAACCAGTCGTCTGTAATTCAACCGTGCCAAACCGTTCTCAATTTCCCCCAAATAATTATCGAAGACGCTAAAATTGCTAGTAAAATTAATAATGGCCAGTCAGTATCTAGTTTAGATTTAGGCGCTGAAACAATCGCTGACCCAAAAATTCTTGTCATATTTGGAGAGAATATGGCCATTATGGAATTACAAGAAAATAGTTACTACCATCCCAAAGTCGTTTTAAAATAGAATATGCTAGAAGAAGACAAAATTAATATAAGTCCACAAACTTTATTTAATATAATTTTAATCAGCGAGAGTATTATACTGCTTATTTCGACCATCTTTATCGACTTAAACAAAATAAACCTAACCCCATACCTGCATT
This sequence comes from bacterium, assembly GCA_021785395.1. Lineage (GTDB taxonomy): Bacteria > Cyanobacteriota > Vampirovibrionia > Obscuribacterales > JAKAZS01 > JAKAZS01. The sequence continues at coordinate 12,500 of JAJYFO010000057.1, forward strand.
TTAACCGCTATTGCTTAATATCTGGGTTAATAGCTGGTCTTACTATTTCTTTTATCGCCAAATTGATTTACATTATTGGAAAAACAGGTAAATTCGAAATTTTTAGGGGTTTTGTCGACATTTACACCGACTCTGTCTATAAAAAATTCAAACAATTTAATATTACCCAAATTCTATTAATTTCTCTAATTTCAGGTTTTTGCGAGGAAGTCTTTTTTCGCGGCGTTTTACAAACTCTAGTCGGCGTATACCCATGTAATCTGATTTTTGCCTTTATACACGCACCCAGGCTAAGTTTTTGGGTATTATTCATCCTGTCATTTTTAGCTGGCCTAGTATTCAGTTACCTTAAAATATACTTTCATTCATTATGGCCAGCTATAATTGGGCATAGCGTCAATAACTTTATTTCTTTTATTTTTTTGAAGGTAATTATAATCGATGATAAAATTTAGATTTCAACCCTTATTATTTTTATGTAGTACCATTTTTATAATACTATTGATTTATGCACCAGCAAATTTTGCAGCCAGCTTAAAAACAAGTAAAGATTTAAATACTGGTAAACATCTAAAGACAAAAATTGACTTAACTGAAGAGATTAAAATCTATAAATATAAGAAAATTACGAAAGCCTTACATTACGGCAACGAATTTCATGGTCTAAAAACAGCCAGCGGTGATTTATACGATAAAAACAAATTTACAGCCGCTTCAAAAAACCTACCCTTTGGCACGAAAGTACTAGTTAAAAATCCCCAAAACGGAAAATTTTGCTTTGTGACTATAAATGACCGCGGTCCATTTGAAAAAGGTTATGGCTTAGACTTATCACAAGCGACTTATAAAAGTCTTGGCCTTAAAGGGTCACACTTGGTTGTATGCTACACTAAAAAGCCTTATAAATATCATACCCACAAAAAAAAATAATGCTTAAATCTTTAACCATTTTTATTCAAATACTAATTTTCCTGTTTAATTTTAATATTGTGGGTTTGGCCCAGATTAGACCTGAACAACCAATGGCTCAAAACAATTCGCAAAGATTGAACGAATCAGCAATTTCCAAAAATCAACAAAATAATCCTATCCATAATACAAAAAAGCCGATTACGAAAAGTCGACAAGAAAAATCTATCCATAACACAAAGAAACCAACTACCAAAACTCATAAAAAAATTACCAAATTTACGACCAAAGCTTCTTGGTACGGGCCCCATTTTAACGGTAAAAAAACCGCCAGCGGTCAAATATTTAACCAGAACCAGCTAACCGCAGCTTCCAAAACCTTGCCCTTTGGTACCAAAGTTTTGGTAAAAAACCCTCGCAACGGTAAAACCTGTGTTGTAACGATAAACGATAGGGGTCCATATGTTAACGGCCGCGGCATCGACTTATCTAAAGCCTCTGCCCAAAAACTAGGTATAACAGGTGTGAGCCCAGTCATTTGCTACGCTAATGCTAGTTCCCCGACTAAATTCACCAGCGTCAAAGCCTACCGAACCAAAAGCGGCGGCTACCACTTTACCATTTTTATGAAAATCAAACGAGCCTTTCACAAAGCTAGCCGCAAAGTAAAACATTACTACCGGCATTTTAAATATAAGATCAAAAAATCACTAAAAGAATTTTAAATTAAAGCTACCGTGATAGAAAATTAAAAAATTTAATTAGATTT
>JAJYFO010000231.1 GCA_021785395.1 bacterium
TACCTTTAATGGCACCGCGAGTAAACCAATAGCGAGCCTTTTTATAGTCAATCGGTACACCATAACCTTTATAGTATAAAACGCCCATATTGTACAACGCCTGGGGAAAATTTTGACTAGCCGCTTTATTAAACCAGTAATAAGCCGTATTATAATTGCGCTCCACATTAAAGCCAGTCAAAAAGCAAACCCCCAGATTCATTTGCGATACCGGGTCGCCACAATTGGCTTTGGCAAGGGTCTGTTTAAAGTTTAATTTTACCAGATTTTGGCTACTTGCCCTGACACCAACTACTGTAGCGTTGTAATCAGCCAAAACAGGGTTACTGGCCAAGCAAAATAAAATGACTAAGTAAGACTTATTGGAAAACGGCATAGATTTTTAAATTAATTTCAGAATATTTATATAATAAGCGAAGAATAGTATTATTTGGCTAGTTTAATATATTTTTTTAATAAATTCTTAAAATATCAGCCACCGGTAAACTTCGGCTGGCGTTTTTCTTTAAAAGCGGTAATTCCTTCAATATAATCTTTGCTAAAATAGACCTGGCGTCGCATACCCTGGATCATTTCAAAAGCCTCGGGGCTTATAGTATAAGCGTTAGACAATATACGAAACTGCTCTTTAATAACGGCTATGCTTAATTTAGAATGTTTAGCCATGTCATTGGCCATTTTAAAAGTAAACGCTTCAAGTTCATTAGTATCGACCAAGTGGTTAAGAATTCCTACCATTAAAGCGCGTTTTGCTTCAATCGGCTTGGCTGTAAAAAACATTTCCTTGGCTATATTGATACCAACCCGATTTATAAAATGTAAAACACCCGTCGCGTTATAAGGCAAACCCAGTTTTACCGGTGTAATAGCAAAAGAACACGTTGAATCAGCAATTATAAAATCACACGTTATAGCCAAGTCACACGCTCCTCCCCAGACGCCGCCTTGAATCATGGCAATAACTGGACCCGGATAGCACTGAATAGCTCTTAAAGTCTCTTCGATAGGGTCGAAATAACTCAAAGGGTCTTTATCCAACGGCAACTCATTTATATCGTGACCACTTGACCAAACCTTACAGTCTTTTTGCGCCCTTATAATAACAACGGTAACTGATTTTTCTTTAAATTCATTCAAAATTTTAGTGATATCATTCAAGATTTTAAAACTCAATGCATTATAATTAGCTTTATTATCGATAGTTATAACGCCAATATTACCATCAATTTCAGCAATTGCCTGGCCTTTTTCAGAAGTTTCCATGTATAATAATCTCCCAATTTTTAAACTAAATTTCAAGCCAAGTTTTATACAAGACCACGACGCATTGCCTGGACAGCAGCTTGAGTCCTATCACTACAATTTAGCTTGCTTAAAATATTTCGCACGTGTGACTTGACCGTTGGCAGTGAAATAAACAGTTTTTGCCCGATTTCCAAATTAGATAAACCATCGACAATAAGGCTTAAAACTTCTTGTTCACGAACGGATAGCGGTTCAATTAAGTTGTAAGGGTCTTTGTCACAGTTATTATTGGCGTTTTCCACCTTAGGATTAGTATAGTTTCGTAAAATCTTTTCAGCTATGCGTGAATCGAACCAGATATCGCCATTGTAAACGCTATGAATAGCAGCTAAGAGCCTATCTGTAGCTATATCTTTCAGGCAGTAGCCAGTAGCTCCAGCGGCTAGAGATGCCATGATGTCGCTGTCGTTATCGTATTGTGTTAACATAATTATTTTTATATTTGGGTTTAGCTTACTTATTTCTTGACTGGCTTGAATACCGTCCATTTTTGGCATACTTACGTCCATTAAGACTAGGTCAATGTGTTTCTGTTGGCATTGCTCTATGGCTTCTAGACCATTTTCAGCTTCAGCCACGATTGCCAGACAATCACTTTGTTTTAGCGACGTTTTAAGAGCTAGTCTGGTTAACTCATGGTCTTCAACGATTAAAATTTTGATTTTAGGCTCTGTCATTATTAAGGTATTCTATAGTTTTTCGGCAAAATATCGTGTAAAGTAATTTACAATTATAAGCGTGTATGTTACTTTTTTGATTGCGTATCGATTAAAATACTTTACAAACTATAATTTAAATTAAGTTTAACTATGCAGACAAGCGAAATTGAGAGTCGAAAAAAATGGCTGGGCTTAACCGATAAAGACGCAGACATCTTATCAGCCAGCCTGAAAGAATATATGCTCAACCATATTGACAAGTATATGAATGATCTTTATGCCCATTTTTTAGATTTCTGCGATACCAAATTATTTTTTCCGAACGAAGAAATATTACAGAGGGCCAAATCACAGCAAAGGCAATATTTTTTAAATATGGTCCAAGCCAAGATTGACCAAGAATACGTCGAAAGACTCCTCAAAACAGGCAAAATACACCACAAAATCCATCTCGAACCCAAATGGTATATTGGCGCCTACGGCAAAATTATAAGCGATATTCTGCCTGACTTAGTTGCCAATATACCACCGCAAGAAATAGCTGATACCATTAAAGCTTTTATTAAAACAATATTCTTTGATATAAGCCTAGTCACCGAGAACTATATTTTAGCCAATGAAGAATTTATAATTGAAAACGAAAGAATAATTAATAACTTAAAGCGCGAAAAAGAGGCTTTAAACGGCCTTTATGCGTATGCACCGGTGGCCGTTGTAAACTTGGACAAAAATTTTAACTTTATAGACTGCAACGAAAAATTTGCCAAACTATTAAATTTAGAATCGGTTAAAGCTTGCGAAAATCAGTATTTATTTGATATGATTCCTGAATTGAGCATTTTAGCCAACGCCATGAAAGACCTCAAACCATTGTCTAAAGAGGCTTTTCCTCTAAAAATAAAAAACAAGCAAAATACCAATTATTTTAATATTTTATTTTGGCCGGTTCAACATACTGAAAACTCAGAAGCTCATTTTATGCTAATTTTAGTCAATGTTACCGATTCGGTATTGCTTCAGCAACAGCGCGACGACTTTGTCGCGACTTTGACGCATGACCTTAAAACGCCAATATTAGCAGCTAATAGAATACTAGACTTATTTATAAACGATAGTTTTGGCAAAATTTCGGCCGAACAAAAAGAAGTATTAGTAAAACTCCTAGATAGTAATAATAATTTGTATAAACTGGTAATCAATTTACTCGATATCTACCGTTACGAATCTAAGCTCAATCGTCTAAATAAAACCCAATTAAATGTGAATGAGTTAGTTAAAAATATGGTATCAGAAATCAAACCGCTATTTGACCAGAAAAGTATTACCATTACCGAGAATTATGACTACAATAATATACCTAATGTTTTAGGTGACTATAACGCCTTAAAAAGGGTAGTCCAAAATTTATTAGACAATGCCATAAAGTTTACTTCGGCCAACGGCAGCGTTACCACTCAAATTAAGGTTAAAGACGACAAAGTTTATATTTCTATACAAGATACCGGTTGCGGGATCAACCAGGAAATACTGACCAAATTATTCGACCGCTTCTGGAAATCTAGTTTAAATAACCGCAATTATTCTGGAGCTGGTCTAGGTCTATACTTATCTAGACAGATAATCGAAGAACACGGCGGTAAGATCTGGTGTGAAAGCATTGAGAATCAAGGCAGTACTTTTTCTGTCACGCTAAATCACACCCCAGAATGAAATTTAACCAAGATCAGTTAAAAAATTAATGAATATCATAACTGAAAAGTACGAAGTTTACGGCATCGTTCAAGGTGTAGGGTTTAGGCCTTTCGTCTATAATATAGCGCTCAAGCATGGGTTATTTGGCTTCGTGCA
>JAJYFO010000058.1 GCA_021785395.1 bacterium
CGGCTTAAATCCTTGAAAAAAAAGTACCGGGTAATTGCTTATCCTGATTTGACTGGCAATTTTTACGAGACTGTTTTGTTTGTTGGTAGTTAGAAAATTTAAAAATGGCAACGTACTGAAACTAAAAAAAACAATAAAACAGGCCAATGATGCTAATAATGTATTATAGTATTGCTTAATCTTATATTGTTTAATCGAATACCAAAATAAACTAATTATTAAAAAACTCGGTATTAAAAATAGACCATTGTATTTCAAACTAACTGGCTGTTTAAATAGACCGATACTAAGACAAAGGATAGCTAAGACTAGTTCTAATAAAACAAAAGATAATAATGTAAACTTGGCTGATTTTAAAAGTTTTGACGATTCAAAGCTAGCTTTGTCAATTATACTTTCTAGAGTAGTTATTAATAAAATTAATAACGGTCCATAGCAAGGCATAATGTAAGTGTCCAGCTTGGTTTTAGACAGACTGAAAAAAAACAGGTTGAATAAGACAAAAGACGCTAAAATTATATTGTTGACGTACCGAAATCGGCTTGTTTTTTCTTTGAAAGCGTATTTAATTACACACAAGCTTAATATCCATGGCATAAGACTATAGCCAAGGACAGGGATGTAGTACCAGATTTTTGTTTTACTCATATTGGTTCTACCCAGAAATCTGGCATAGTTTTCATAGAGTAAAAATACTTTTAAAAACAGGCCTTTAGTTTTCAAACTGATTAAAATATACCATGGCAACGTTATAGCTGAAAAAAGAATTAATCCCGGTAAAATATTTAATCTATGTAACCATTTTTTTAAAGTTAATAATTTGGGTTTTAAAATTATTAAAGCAATAATCATTGGTACCGCAAATAATACTAATCCAGCTATTCCTTTGGTTAAAACCGATAATCCAAGCATAATATAAATTATCGGCCAAAATAATTTGTTCTTAAAATTTACCAGTGTCAAGCCAAAAGCATATAGGGCTATATTTAGTGTCGATGAAAATAATATGTCTATCGGTGATAGTTTAGAATTTAAAATTATCATGGGTGTTGTTAAAAACGCTAGGCTGGTCAAAAAAGCCTTTTTTCTATCATAAACTAACGACACATAATAGAAAATACCCATAGCATCTAGTAAAACAAACATGGCAAAACCAGTTCGACCGGCCCATTCGTTAACGCCAAAAATTTTATAGGCTAGCTCGACTAACCAGTAACTTAAAATAGGCTTTGAAAAATAAATTTGATTATTTAATATTGGAACTATAAATTCATTGTTCTTTAACATTTCGCTACCCGAGGCGATATAGTATGATTCACCCGGGTCGCTTACCGGAAAGAAAAATAGCGGCAATATATAAAGTAAAAGCCAAATTAGCATAACTAAAATGACCTTAAATTTTAGGCTATGGGAAAATTTGTTAAAATAATTCAGATAAGGCATTAAATTACTTTAGTTTTATTAGCGTATACCAGTTTACGTAGATAGTAAGCCGGTCTGAATCGTTCACCATAAAAGTTCGCTAATTCTTCTAAATAATTAAGACAAGTCGTTAATCCGATATTATTAGCTAATTCCAAAGGACCAAGTTTCATACCCAAACCGGTTTTGAGGGCTAGGTCAATCGATTCTAGTTTACAGATTTTTTCTTGGATTACCAAAAAAGCTTCATTTATCATCGGCAGCATAAGCCTAATTGATAATGGAATATTACTTGACGGTAGCTTTTCTTGCGGTTTTTGATTTATTAAAGTGTAGACATTTTCGTTAACGCCCAATGGTTTAGGGCTGTCTTTAGTGTAAAGATAAAAGCCTTTATCGGTTTTTTTCCCCAGTAAATTATTATCGACCATTTTAACTAATAAATCTGGGTAGGCAAAACGCTGTCCGTATTCTTTAAAATTATAGCTAGCCACCGATAGACCAATATCACAGCCATTCATATCGCGCAAAGCCAATGGCCCTATCGGCATGGCAATTTCTACGGCGGCTTTATCAATTTCTTCGACGGTATATATCCTATCGGATAAGCACCATAAGGCTTCGTTCATATATCTTGTTAGTAACCGATTAACTAGAAAAGATGGGCATTCTTCTACTTTTACGGATACTTTATTGATTAAATTGGCCAACTGTGTGACCGATTGAATCGTTTCACTAGACGTGTCTAGACCAGGAATAATTTCAACTAATTTCATTATGTGGGCTGGATTAAAAAAATGTAGCCCGCAGACTTTATCACTACGCCTAGTGAACGACGCTATTTGTGTTATGGAAAGACTTGATGTGTTGGTCAACAATAAAGTATCTAAATTGCACCATTCATCAAGTTCCTGGAATACCTTCTGTTTTATATTTATAGATTCTGATACAGCCTCAATTACTATATCAACATCGGCGAATTCTTTATAATCGGTTACCGCGGTAACCAAGTTTTTCATGGCCTGGGCTTTAATAGGCGACAGGCCTTTAGCGATTTTTTTATCAAGGAACTTGTCAATATTCTTAAGCCCGTTTTCCAGAACAATGTTGTCAGTATCTTTTAATACTACTTTTAGACCATTAGAAATAAGTGCCATAACTATCGATGCACCCATCGTGCCAGCACCAATAACAGCCAATTTTGTAATTTGCATAACTACCCTAAAACTTAATAAACACTAACGTTTATTATATATTTTTTTGTTAAATTTGTGGTATTTATTAAAATTTAGGATAAACTAAAATCAGGTTAAATTTTATTTTATCTTTACCAATGACAGAATCCAACAAAAAAAAATCGTCGTATGTTAAAGCCCTGGTTTTGCCGGGTGGTGGCAGTAGGGGTGCGTACCAAGTTGGCGCCAGTAAGGCTATTATCGACAGTGGAGTAAAGTTTAACTACGTTTTTGGCACAAGTATTGGAGCGCTTAACGCTACAATGATAGCCCAGAATAGTTTAGACCGCCTAGAAGAATTATGGACAAAAGTTCGCAGCAGCGATATTTTTTTGCTTCCATCAGCAGCCCAGATTGGAAACGTTATATTTGGCCATAAACTAGGTCTTTTGGATACTAGTCCACTAGAAAATCTTTTGTGGAAAGAAGTTGACCTACCTAAGCTCAAAGAAAGTTACACTAAGGCTGGGTGGTGCACAACTGATATGTGTAGTTTAGAAACCAAGCTCTTTACTATCGACGATGTATTGTCAAAAGCGCATTTGGTAAGTATTTTAATGGCCACAGCTGCCATTCCGATAGCTTTTCCACCCCAGCAGATAAACGGTGAAGGCCTCTGGGTCGACGGTGGTATAGTCAAAAATACACCTTTAGACCAGGCTATAAAAATTGGCGCTGATGAAATTTTTATGGTTCTGTTGAACCCAGAAGTTATAAACGAATGCCCAACAAACATTTTTAGAATGATGGGGCGTTGTTTCGACGTTGTTTTAGACGCATCGGCCAGGCGTGAAATAGATTCAGCCCATTTGTACAACCGCCTTCTTGATAGCGGATCGAAAGAATCTATAGGACGAAAAAGGGTGAAATTACATATTTTTCAACCTAGAAATCCTGTAAATACGAGTTTACTAGAAATTGACCCACAGCGCTCTAAAGAGTTAATTAAGGCTGGCTATGATGATACAATAGACCATTTAAGCAAAATTGACCTAAACCTTATAGATTAACTTAGTACTTTAACCCGTCGTTTCTTATATGTACCATTGGTTCACCGTTACTAGCGAAGATTTGACCACCGTCAACAGTAAAGAACAATACTTCATGACAGCCAGCCTCGGAAGATTTGGTCAACCGTAAATTGATAAAACCAAGAGCTTTTAGCAATATTGGACCATAGTCGGCCTGTTTTTCATAATTTACCAGGCCAAATCTTTCTTGACTTGACAGATTGGGTCCAGCAAAAGCTTTAAAAAATTCATGGTTGTCTTTGGCCAAAATATTTAAGGTTGCAAAAATGACTTTTTTGATTTTAGCTATAATGGGACGGTCTTTGGCGATACTTATCATTAGCATAGGTGGATTAAAGGCAATTTGCTGGACAAAACTTACCATAAGTCCGTCTAATTCATCGTTTTCATTCAAGGTTAAAATACTGACTCCGGTTACGACTTTTCCGAGTATTTTTCGATAGACTTGCTCATCTTTTAATTCGTTGCCGGGCATTACTATTTGGTTTATTTGGTTATTTTCCATTTTGATATTTGTCTTAAATTACAGAACTGATACTTTTTAAAATTATAACTCATATATACAGACTGTGCGCTATCTTTTTGCTTAATTAAATTGACTAACCTAAATTGCTTGTAAGGAATATTAAATTTAAAAATTAATATTCCTCAGTGATTTTTAAAATTTTTATAAATCAAAGTATATTCCCAAAATTTTTTTTTAATATAAAAAGTCTTAAAATCCTTGCCCTTGAAAAGTTTTCAAGGATAGTTCATAATTATAGAAGAAGGATGTCAAGCAATGATAAAGTTTTAATATTTTACTAGTAAATTTGGAATTTGTTATGTTTAAAGATAAAACTAAAATCTTATTTGTCGATTATAGCTTTAGCGATGTAGAAAACTATGCCAACGTACTTGAATCTAATAATGCCCAAATTGAATTTTTAAAATCAACCGATACCGATAATTTTAATATGAGCCTCGAAAATTGTAATGTTGTTATAGTCGATAGTGAAAATATAAATAGTGATTTAATAATCAAGACCAAAGCCAAAAAAATACCCGTAATTGGTTTAGCTCCAAATATCAATAAATACAAAGAGAACAAAGAAATTGAATATTTAGCCAATTCTATTTCACCAGAAAGTTTTTTGGCTAAATTAAAAAATATAATAACTAAAATAAATAAAAAAGAACAGTCTATTTCGCAAAACAACGTCATTATCCTTGAAATTGACTGCGACAAAAGCCATTCTCTTAAAAGCACATTTATAAATACAGAAACTATTAACAATAATTTTGTCGAAACTTTTATAAATAAAATTGACTTACCCATGGTAATTATAGATAACAACTATAATTTAGTAAGCCTTAATGACAATTTTAATAAATTGCTCAAATTAAATACTAATTTAAATTCGGCTAATTTAACCAAAATTTTTCCCGACATAGTTGACTCTCTATCATTAAACAAAAATAAAGACCAGGTCTTCTTTCGTCATTACCAATACGATAATAACGGTGAAATTCAATATTATAATATCCAAGTTTGGAAATATTCAAGCCATTACGCTTTATTAACTATCTTTGATAAAACTGATTATACGTTAAGTAAAAAGCAGCGCGATGACTTTGTTTTTACTCTAATTCATGACATCAAAAATCCAATTGTCTCGTGTGGCAAAATTATTGACCATATACTTGGAAATAAAGCAACCTTACCAGAGATTTTAGATATCTTGAAGCATTTTCAAAAATCTAATACTGAGTTAGTCAATTTGTTGAATAATATGTCTGAAATTGCTAAGTATCAGGCTAAACTAGATGTTTTAAATCTTGCCGATTATAACTTGAAAAGTATTGTTTTAGATTCAATAGACAGTTATTACAATTCGATCAATAGCAAAAATCTTACCTTAAACCTAAACCTAGAAAACTTAACCGTTATCTGCGATATTATTGCAATTAAACGGGTTATTGGAAACTTGCTCGATAATGCTATAAAATTCTCCAAAGACAATAGTTCAATCAACATATCACTGCTAAATTATGACAATGGCGCCAAATTTAGTATCACAAATTTTAGCGCACCAATATCACGGCAGGAGCAAAAATTTATCTTCCAGCACCAGTTCCAAGGTAAAAACGGTAGAATGTCTGGTATTGGTAATGGCTTAGGTTTATATCTATGCCAACAGATAATCGACGCCCATAAAGGTAAAATTAACTGCACATCTAGCCTAAATGAAACTACATTTTCAATTTGGTTAAAATCGGAATAGTTTAAATAACCTGTTTTAGAGGGGCTTCATAGACTTCATACCAACGCTTCATAATTAAGCTAGACAATTTTTCTCTAAAACTCAATTGCTGGTTGCTTTCAACTTTACAACCATCGATAGATACCATAGGTTTTTTTTTGCTTGACTTGGTTTCCTGCGTTTCAACAGCTATCGGTAGCCTTTCTTCGGCAATAATAGATTCGAGCATATTTTTTATTTTTTGGTAAGTTTTACAACCTGGTACATGAAACAGTTCTACTTTCATTGCTTATTCTCCTGATTTTATCGTTTATTAATATACATAGATACGCAAAGCACGCCCATAACAAAGCCATGTCTAGACGATAGCCGTATTGCTTTACACAAATTCAGATCCCTTAACATTAATATACAATCAAGTTTTTAAATTGCAAGTTAAACTTTAGTGATTTTATATAAATTAAAGTTAATCTAACGGCTTAGATTTAAATCCACAGTCTATATTTATTGTTCCAGGCTGATACCCACAGCGTTTGGAACAGACTTGACATTTGTTTTAAAAAGTCATATCAATACTAACAGTTTTTTATCAGAGCAATTTCTTCGTACTTTAATTTTTCTGATTGTGCTGCTTTTAGCTTGCCGCCCCGGCTTTAACTTTAGCCATAGTGTCGTTATGGCTATGACACTTCTCAAGTACATAGGCAAATATTAACGGGGCAACAATGGTGGCATCTGATTCGATAATAAATCTTGGTGTGTGTTCTTCAAGTTTACCCCAGGTGATTTTTTCATTTGGTACGGCCCCACTGTACGAACCGTAAGAAGTTGTCGAGTCAGATATTTGACAGAAATAACCCCAGTATGGACAATTTATCGATAAATCTTGATGAATTAATGGTACTACGCAAATTGGAAAATCACCGGCTATACCGCCACCAATTTGAAAGAAGCCAACGCTTTTATCCTTACTTACATTTTGATACCATTTAACCAATTCTACCATATATTCAGTACCACTTTTCATTATCTGACAGCCAGAAAGTTCTTTAGTAATCACGTGCGAGACAAAAATATTGCCCAATGTGCTATCTTCCCAGCCCGGTACAAAAATTGGCAGATTCTTTTCACAAGCGGCTAAAAGCCAGGAATCTTTTGGGTCGATTTGGTATTCATTAACCAATACGCCAGATCTCAATAGTTTATACATAAACTCGTGGGGGAAAAGTCTTTGCTTGGCTGCGTCAGTTTCTAGCCATAGTTTAAGTATGTGTTTTTCTATTTTTCTAATAGCTGTATCTTCAGGAATACACGTATCGGTTACCCTATTCATACCTTTTTGTCTTAACTGGGTTTCAGCGCTTGGACTTAATTCCCGATAATTGCTTATTCTTTGGTAGTGGTTATGGGCTACCAGATTAAAAACGTCTTCTTCTAAATTTGCTCCGGTACAAGTTATTGCCTGAACCATATCTAAGCGTATCATGTCGGCTAAAGATAGCCCTAATTCAGCGGTACTCATAGCACCAGCCAAGGTAATCATCATGGCTCCGTTATTCTTCATGTGGTTCAAGTAGCCATTAGCGGCGTCTTTGAGCGTGGCAGCGTTAAAATGACGAAAATGATGGTCAATAAATTCAGCTATATTTGGCAATTGAATTTCCTCCTAAAAAATAAGGGTAAATTACCTGAAAATTTACCCAGGTCAGATGATTATATTATATTTTTGGACGTTACAAACACTTTGTTTATAATGCTTTAACAAGTCTTTTTCTATAATTGTCCGGATTTATATAATATTTTGCAAAAATTAAACTTAAACTAACTCCATTTAACGTTAACTACGTAATTACCCTAATTACTTGGATATTAAATTGCTTTACAATTTAACTATCTAAGGCTACCCAAACAAACCTAAATGGACAATAAATTAACAGCTAAAATCAAGTGTGAAGCCAATACTAAGCCAAGCTTAGTAAATTTAGACCTGGTTAAACAGCTAAATAAACTAGACTCATTAAATAAACAACCTCTACCAGATATAATTAATAATACTGATTTAAACGCCGAGCAAAAAAAGCATTATAGCCCAAAATTGCCCAAAAACTCTTTAAAACAGGACATCTGTGAATTCGTACCCAATTTATCGGCTGCTACCCTTGGGGCTATTAGTTTTGGCCTAATAAACAGCGTCGAAACCGACGGATTGAGTTTAATCGCTTATCCGGTGGCGGCTGGAATCGGAGCTGTGACCAATTATGGGTTAAAAGATGGGCTTGAACACCTTTTATTACCAGCTAAACAAGCTAAAATAACGTCTTCTGATTGGTTATGGGGGGCTTTAAGCGGCTTATCCGGAGTTGCCTGTGGCTTGGTTGATGAAGAATTTATGCGGTCTTATAGTTTAAGCTTGGGTCGAAATGCTTTAGGACCTATGGCCAATAGCGATGAAGTCAATTTTGCCAGCCAACAGATAATCAAAGACAGCCTAGCGGCCAAATTAAAACTAAACACTTTAAGGGGGTTTGTTGGCGGCGGTGTAGGAAGTTTTTCGTATACTTTGCCTTACGAATTGATCAACAATTGGTCACAAGTTAAGCGCAGACCTTTATCAACGTTATTAAAAATAAATGAAAATGTCTGTTTTAATTCAGTTTTAGGTGGTTTAACCGGTGGTGTTCTAGGATTAGGTGTAAGTAGTCTTGTCAATTCGGGTAAAATAGCAAACGCCTTGGCCGAAAAAATTAGTCCTAAAAGTGACTTGACACAGGTTAACTATTTTCATATCAACGATTTCCACAGTTCCTTGGAACAATTGCCAGGTATTAAAACGGCTCTGGACGAATCAACCCAAAAAGCCCAAGCCAAATCTATTCCCACCCGCTTTGTTGTAGCTGGCGACGTTGAATCGGGAAATTTAAACTTTACTTTTACCAACGGCGGTCAGGTTGAAAATTCAGCTTTGGCTAAAATGGGAGCCGATACTATAATTCCTGGCAACCACCCTTACGATATTCCTGGTGGGGGCTATAATGTAGACCGTTACCCGCAAGTTATAAAACCTATATTAGAAGCGCATCCAAAACTGAACTTGCTTTCAGCAAATCTTGATCTAAATGCGTATCCAGACTATGAAAATTTAACTAGGCCTTACGTCGTTCACGAAGTTACCACACCTCATGGCATCGAAAAAATTGCCGAAATTGGTCTGACCACCGAAGAAGGAGCAGTAAATAAAATTGGCTACCAAGACGCTAAGCAGGTAGCTGTTAAATACATCAATGAATTAAACAGCCAAGGAATTAATAAAATCGTACTAGTCACCCATTTAGGTCTAAGTGAAGATACCGATTTGGCTCAATACCTAAATTCAAAAAATCTTAAGGTAGCAGCTATAATTGGCGGTCACAGCCATGATATTACGCCATTACCGGTCTGGGTGACCAACGACGATAATAGTATCCCAATTGTCCAGGCTGGGTCTAAAGGGCGCTGGTTAGGCCAATTAAGCTTGGTCATAAATAAAGACGGCAGCGCTAATAGCGGCTTAACCGACGAAAAGCTCATACCCGTTACGCAAGACACTGAGCCCAACTTAAGTATAAAAGAATTTGTCAATAATTCGATAGCTTCAGCCAATGCGCTCAAGCAAGAAACTTATGGAACGATTTTAGATAAACCAATTGAATTAAGTGGAATAAGGTTCCAAGAAACGCCTTTAGGTAATTTAGCGGCTGATTCTTTGTTTGATTATGTAAGCAAAAACACTAATGAAAATTTAGACTTTGCCTTTGTCAATTCGGGAGGTATTAGGGAAGGATTACCAGCCAATCAAGAATTAAGCCGTTTTGATTTAGCTAAAGTTTTTATAAATTCGGGCGTTAAGGAAGAAGAATTACACGAAATGCTGGCCATGGACTTGACTGGCGCCCAAATAAAACAAATCTTAGAATACGGTGTGCGCGATATTCCTAACCCGCAGCGTATTACTTATACCCAGCGCCTGGCCAATATGTTTAAAACAAGCCATAGTCTTGATAATTTTGACGCTTCGGGTAATTTTGTCCACACCAGTGGCCTTAGGTATAAAATCAATCTAAGTGACACCCCCATGACCAAAGAAAACTTGATGGGTAATCGCATAAGTCAAATGCTCAAGTATAATGATGGATCTAACCCTGTAGCCGTTGAACCGGGTAAAACCTATAGGGTGTTAACAAGGTTTCATCCTCTGGAAAAATGGATGCATTTTGGTATTTTTGGTGATACTACACTAAAAGACTTGAGCAGCCAAGCCAATATAAGCTTGATACATTTATCACAAGTAGATTCATTAGCTAATTACATCCAAGGGCTCGGTAAAATTAGCACAGAAATGTTAGCTGGCTGCGACCATCGGATAAATTATGATACCAATCCTAAATTGATGGAATCATATATCAACCGTGTTCACATAGGCCAAAGCATCATAGCCATTCCAACTATAGCAACGCTAGAAAATAATAATAATAATAATAATAAATAATTTAGTCTATTAGTACGTGTTAGATTTATTGCCGGCTACTTGTAAAGGTTCATCTAGTTGGACGTTTAATTCGCTGCCAGACTTTAATTCGACATTACTACCATGACGCATTAACATACCGCCACCGGCTCCAGCCATACCGCCAAATGTTGCCCCACTAACTGCGCCTGTTCCAGCTGCTGCTAGCGACATACCGCTGGCCGCGCCAATACCTGTGCCCAAGGCTGCTCCAGCGGCTAAACCAACCAGACCCATAATGGCCATTTTCTTGGCTTTGCTTTTCCAATTCTCACCATTTACAGTTCCATTAGCATCGTCACTCGTATCGTACTTATCAGCTTGTCCAACCAGATGTGCGCTTATCGGATATTGCTCGCCGTTTGGCAGTTTGATACAGTTAAATTTGACGCTTAACTTGCCTCCACGCGACATCATTCGGCCACTTTGACTGGCTTCAATGTCTCCATAGAGGACTGAATCTTTAGGTATTTTACCAAATTCATTGTCCACTTCTTTAGTAACTACGCATTCAACCGGGTCGCCTTCTTGATTTATACTCGATGATAAGGCCGTCTTTAGCTTACAGACCATAACTATTCCCTGGTTGGCAAAAACCACGCGCGATTTGTAATTAACTGGTTTTTTACTGGCATTACTGGTAGAATTAGCGCTATTAGCTACTGTTTCATTTTTGGCGTCACCTTGATTGGCTTTAGATAGGTTTGAAATGTAAGCGTGCAGTTTTTCTTTATTACCTAGCGCTTGTTGCAAGGCTAACTGCCAGTTTTGAGCCAATTCATCAACGGTAGTTGAATGAGCTTTAGCATTATCTTCGTCGATGGCCAAAACCTTGTAACCGCCCAAAGTTATGTATGGAACTTTATCGTAGTATTTTATACTCACGTCGGCAGGTCTGGGGTCTTTGACTGAAAGCAAGTCTGAGTCAAGGTCTTCTTGAATAGCCTGGGTATTTTCCTGGATGCTACTATATTTGCCTTTCGATTTATTGACAAAGACCAGTTGACCAGCCACTTTTACGGGATAGCCGCGCACAAAAACGCCATCGTTACTATCGTATGTCTCACTGGCCAAAGCTGGTAGATAGGCGAAAACTAAACTTATAATTAAAAGCAGCGTAACTATAGATTTATAAGAACCAATTAATTTTGACATTTTGGGTTAATTATATTAACTAAAATTTAATTTTTTTAATGAAATAAGCAATTAAACGTTACCGGTAAGAAGTCAATATCGTTTAATTGCTATTTAAACACTAACAAGTAAAGTAGTAAAGTGATTTTTTTTTAATTTTGGCCGATTTGATTTATAATTACTTCTATATATGAGTGATTCGCCTGTCAACGATAAAGCTATTAAACCTAATAAAACGGCTTTGATAACCGGAGCCAGCCGTGGTATTGGCAAAGCTATAGCCTTAAAAATGGCTAAAGTGGGTTATGATTTGCTAATCTTAAGCCGTAACATCGACGCCCTTAACAAAGTTAGAAACGAAGTTACAGGTTTGAACCGTGAGTGTAAGGTTTTAACGTGCGATATTTCCGACAGTTTAAGTTTAGTAAATTGCCTGGACAAAGTGGTTAATGATCATTATAAAATCGACTTGCTGGTAAATAACGCTGGAATTTACGTAACCGAACAGATCCTAGACTTTAACTTGGCTAAAGCTCAAATTGTCTTAAATACAAATTTATTAGCTTCGATTATAACGGTGTCTAAAGTCTCTCCTATCATGAAAAAAAATGGGTTTGGCCGAATTATCAACATTTCATCGATTTCAGGCGTCAATGGCGAAGTCTACGGGTCCAGTTACGCCGCATCAAAAGCTGGTCTAATTGGGTTTACTAAAACAGCCGCGCTAGAACTGGCTAAATATAACATAACTGTCAACTGTATAAGCCCTGGCTGGGTCAATAATGAAATGGCGTATAGTCAGCTAAATGACCCTGTTTGGTGTGGCCTCAACAATATTGACGTATCCGAATCGTTAAGTATCGCCAAAATGTCGATTCCCACGCAAAATTTGGTCGAAGAAGACGAGGTAGCCCATTTAGTTGAATTTTTAGCAAGCGACCAGGCCAAATCTATAACCGGTCAAAATATCAATATATGTGGAGGGTTATCGATTGTCTAAAAATATCAACATTAAAAGTGACACAGTTGTTCGCAACGATTTTGAGTTAAATACCGTAAACGGTTTAAAGATTTTGCAGGCAAAAAGCCTGCTTAAATACCAAGATTTCTTCACCCATGCTTTTTCGACCAGAATCGGTGCCAATACCCCTAAACCTTATGACGCCTTTAATATTGGTCGGCACGTCAATGACGAGAGGTTATTAAACGACGCTTCAGACAACCGGCGAAAACTATGCCAGGCGCTAAATTTAAACTACAATAATCTAACTATACCTTGGCAAAAACATACCGATAACATAGCTATAATAGATAAAAAAGTTGATCTAGAAGGCTGCGACGCTGTGGCTACACGCACAAAAGATTTGCCTATATTATTAACTTTTGCCGACTGTGTACCTATAATCGCCTTTGACCCTGACTTGAAGTTAATTTGTGGTATCCACGCTGGCTGGGCTGGTACGGCGCAAAATATTTTAAGCAAGGCTTTAGCCCAAATGGTCAGTATCGGATCTAGAAGAGAATCGATAATTGTAGCAATTGGTCCAGCTATCGGAAAATGCTGTTACGAAGTTGGCCAAGATACTTTGACTAAATTAAAAAATTCTTGTTCGGATAGTTTTGATTTTAGTCTTGTTTTAAATACGGGGTTAAAAGAAAACTACGTCGACTTAAAAGCCTTAAACCTATACCAGGCTATTTTCTTTAACGTTGGAGTCGTTTCGGTTACAGACTATTGCACGGCCTGTAACAGCGATTTATTTTATTCGCATCGGCGAAGTTTTGGTCTAACAGGCAGGCATGGTTTAATTATTTCGCTTTAATTAAATTTATATCATTTGTATATAATTAATTTACTTACGTTCTAAATTGGTTAGAATTAAATCATGAGAATTCTCGTTTTATTAAATGCATTAGTGTTTCTGAATTTTTACGTCATGTCATTGGCTTTGGCGGTAAACACGTCTGAACAAAAGCCTGGCCCCAGTCTACAAAAACTTGAACCCAGTTTAGATTCTCTGCCCAAGACGCAAGAAACACCGAATTCAACTACTAAATCTAGCACCGAAGAAAATAGCCAGTCCAATGAGGTAGACACAACCGACAAGGACATTGTCGACAAATATCCAGTCGTGGGTCGACTGGAAATTGCCATATTTGGTAAGGCTAAACCCAAACTAAGTATCGAGCAAAGGCTCAACGACCTAGAATTAACCGTGTTTAAAGAAACCTATCCCAAAGAAAGCCTGTATAATCGAACGGAAAAATTGAAAAAGCTTTTATTTGGTGATAAAAGTGTCACCAATATAGACGATTTAACCGATGAGTATACGATACCTAAGCATGAGACCACATTTTTAGACGAAATTATTCAAAACCCTAAAAATCAGGAAATCGTTTCTAATAAAGAGGAACTTATACTTTTTGCCAAAGATTTAATTAATCAATCGAGGCAATTTCTTGGTATCAATGATTTACTGCCAAATGCTATAGGCCAAAAACTAG
>JAJYFO010000232.1 GCA_021785395.1 bacterium
AGTATTCGACAAATGGCTTTTGTGCGTGTGAATATATTTTTTTAGTTTTACATTATTGAGGCTACCAAAAGGTTGAATAATATCTCCAGGTCTACGTATACGAATATAAAGTGGCTCTATCTGGTCCAAGTTAACGTCGATAGCAAATGAATTCGGGTCTTTCAAGATGTTATCGTGGCTATCAAATTTTGTAATAGTTAAGGTTTTATTAAGCCAAGGAATTATGGTATTGCCATTTTTATTTACTAAAACAGCCTGGTAATTATTAAAAAGACTAGTATTGGCTAAATCATGGACGTATAGAAAAATTAATTTATTGTGAACAATCAACAGGCTGTAATCATTATTTAAATTTAATTTCAGGCGTTTATTATTGACTTCATATCTTCTCACAAGATTTAAAATTTGCTTAACTTTAAAATCGCTTACCTCAATGTTTAGACTTTGAAGACAACGGACCAAAATTTGACTTTGCGTAAATTTATCCATTTTTTTAAAATAGCCCAAATTATTTAAATATAAATGTAGGTTAGATTTACCGATCTTGCATAGCTTCCAATATTTTTTTAAATGCTTGTTGATAAAACTTTCACGCCTACTTAAATAATTTTTAAAGTTAAGCAAGTTTTCTTTAAAATTTTTAAACCGTGAGCTTATAAGCGGAATAAGACTTTGTCTTATAAAATTTCTGGTATAGTCTAAATTTAGATTGCTGGCATCCTCTTTCCAAGGCTGTTTTAGGGATTCTAGAAACAATTTATTATTTAATTTGGGAATATCAAGCATAATCCGGCACAGATAAATTTTAGAGTCTAGCTTATAGTAAGCTTTAATACCTTGAAAACCATTAATTTTGGTACCGCGAAAAAATCTAAACAATATGGTTTCAACTTGATCGTCAAGTGTGTGTGCAGTGAAAATAAAATTTATACGTTCACTTTTAGCGCATTCAATCAATTTCTTATACCGGCACTGGCGCAAATAGTCTTCGCTATAAGTCAAATCGGTATTATTGTCAAAACCTAAATTATAAACTTTAATTTTAACATTCAAAGTTTGCGCCAAATTTTCACAAAATTGGGCGTCTAAATCTGAATCAATGCCCCGCACACAATGGTTGACGTGACAAACGTATATTTCAAATCTATGAATATCACGTAACTTGACCAAAGCTAGTAATAAAGCGACCGAATCCATACCGCCTGATAAAGCGACTAAAATTCGCGTGCCTGGCCTCACACCATGCTTTAGCTTAAGCTTGTTTATATTAGTATTTATGACTTTTAAATATTCTTTTATCACTTTAGAAATACGATTAGATAAATTATTAAATTTTGACGATTCTAGCTAATTTTATTTGCTACTTACAAAATATGTATATAATATTTTATTATGAAAAAGCATTATAATTTTAACTTCGAATCGTGTTGCAAAGTACTAGCCTTAAGTATAGTATTAATTAACGTTAACTTAAAGACAGCCCTAGCCCAGCCGCTCAAAGGCCAGGTTGAAGATTCAACCGTACAACCAACGACGATGAACGCTAACGCCAGTAAAAATTTAAGTTTCCCAACGCCTGTTCTAGCGCCTAAATTAAAACCAGAATCAGCTAATACCGATAATAGCCAATCACCGTTGCAAGGTAATGAAAGTCAAAATAACCTAAACGGCTATGCTAATGATAATAGCCAAAATAATGGCCAAATGGAAAAACCCTTTGATGAAAATGGGCCGCCCGTTTTAAAGGCTGGGGCAGATTACAACCGGTTAAACGGACAAGCCGAAAGTGACCCTGACGCTGGTGACCATGAACTTTTAATAAAATGGGACTTATGGCGCAACCGCTTTTTGTGGGCCGTACAGTCAAATATGCAGCGTCAGTCGTCCAATCCAAGTGAAACTATGATGCATTGGGATCCAACCCTACAAAGGGTCGTATCAGGATTTCCGGTTGGTTTAACGGCCTGGTTTGCCTGTGAAGTTACCAACCGTGGCCAAATCGTCCACTTAAAAATCATGCACTCTTCAGGCGTTCCCTATTTTGATAACGCCGTACTTAGAGCCGTTTATTCTTTACAAGGGACTCCATTGCTAATTTTCCCGTCTAGGTCCAGGCGAACAATTGTTTCTATAGCTGCCGGAATCAAATCAGTCAGCCACGCTCAACCACGCAAATACTACCACTTTGGCGATGTTGAGCAATATTCGGTACCAAATAACTAATGTTTGTATAACCCCAAAAACATTAATTACACCTAATTTATTAAAATTTTACAAATTTAAACTTGGCACGGGGCAGGATCGAACCGCCGACCTTGCGGTTATGAATCGCATGCTCTAACCGACTGAGCTACCGTGCCAAAACCAAGGTTATTTAGTATATTATAATAAATAGGCGAGCTAATCAAGCTATTATTTTACCAATTGTTTAAACTCTTGTAACCAAATCTAAATTTAGGTCGTTTTCTAGCCAGTCTACAAAATTGGTAAGACCATCTTTGAACGTGGTTTTAGGTTCCCAGCCTAAAAGTAATTTAGCCTTGTCAATATTACTTATGGTTTTATCCATATCGCCGATTTGTTTATCGTACTTAATGACAATCGCGCTTTTATTAAGAACTGTTTCAATTGTTGAAATCATATCTCTTAAAGACAAAGGATGACCGCCACCTAAATTAATAATTTCAAATTTAGTTTTATCATAGTTTATGGCAGCTATAATACCGTCTACAATATCGTCTATATAGGTATAGTCACGTATTGAACTACCGTCTCCGTACATTAGAATGGGTTGATTCTTTAGTATACATTGACAGAATTTATTTATAGCCAGGTCTGGCCGTTGTCTTGGCCCATACACTGTAAAAAAGCGCAAGGCTATACTGTTTAAATTATGATTTTTAAAGGCTGTATGGCATAGTAATTCACCAGTAATTTTAGACGCTCCGTAAGGCGAAATTGGCGAATTTACGTTATCTGTTTCGCTAAAACTAGTACTATCGGTTTCACCGTAAACGGAACTAGACGAAGCGAAAATCAACTTGGCCTGGTTGGCGTATTTAATGATTTTATCTATTAATCTTTGCGTACCCAGCACGTTGACACTTAGATAGTCAGTGGGATTTTTGAGCGATGGTCTAACTCCAGCCAAAGCAGCCAAATGTATTACAATATCGTATTTGGTCTGGCGAAAAATCGTTTCAAGGTATTCATTTGACCTTATATCGCCTTGAACAAGGCTGTAGTTTTCAGCCGTCAAATGTTTTTTTATATTTTGCTGTTTGAGTTTAGGGTCATAATAGATATCAAAATTATCGAGTACCGTAATTTTTTTACAAAATGGCAAAAGCCTATCGACTAGGTGACTGCCAATAAAACCAGCGCCACCAGTTATAAGTACATTCTTATCTTTTAAATTATCCATATTAGCCAAATTTACTCGCAGTCTCAATAAAAGTCTTAAACAATGGCAAATTACCGTCAAAATCCCTTTCTGGGTGCCATTGTACACCTATTACAAAATTTCTATCAGGCATTTCTATACCTTCAATTATTCTATCATGAGCGTAGGCATTAACTACTAATTCATTACCAGTTTTTTTTATGGCCTGGTGATGGTTGGTCGGTACATTAATGGTTGTGGTCTGATAAATTGAATATAATTTAGTACCTTTTTGGATTTCAACTTCATGCCATAAATGTTTACCGTGTTTAACATTAGATACAGGTATATCCTGGATTAGACTGCCTTTCAAGGCAATATTCATTAGCTGCAAGCCTCCACAAATCCCCAA
>JAJYFO010000233.1 GCA_021785395.1 bacterium
ACATTGCCAGACAAGTAGGTCTTATTTTATCTTATTTACACGGTTTAAATCCGCCTTTAATCCATAGAGATTTAACTCCAGATAATTTACTGTTAACAGAAAATAATACCGTAAAAATTATCGATTTCAACGTATCTAAATATAATGACTCATCGTCAACAGGTTCGATAGTCGGTAAATTCGCTTATTTACCACCTGAACAATTTCGTGGCAAGGCAACTGTTCAAAGCGATATTTATGCCTTGGGAGCTACATTATTTTATTTATTGACGGCTAGAAACCCTGAACCATTAAGTGAAAGCAACCCAAAAAAATTTAATGATAAAATTGACACTTATTTAAATAATATCATTATAAAGTCTACTAAAATTAAGCTTGATGAGCGTTATGGCAATATTAACGAATTTATTGATGACTTAAAATATGATGACTCGACTGACGCTGCTATAAATACAATCTCATCAGTAAAGCAAGTTTCTGGTTATAATCCAAGCCAGACCGAAGCAATTGTGTCGATAGCTAATCTTAAAGTAAATTCAAAATCTGCCAATGATATAAATCTAATAGATAATTCAAATTCAGTTGACCAAGAATTATTAGTTTCTCATTCTCAAACAGAAAATAAATATAAGCTTACCAATCTAAAACATGCATTCATCAGCTTGGCAAAAAAAATCTATAATATTATAGGAATTAAAAAATACAATTGGCCAGAAAAAATGGCTGTATTTATAACCTTTTTTTATTTTTTCTGGGTAGTTACCCCAAATAGTCTGCATTACCCTTTTTACCCACTTTGGTATTCAAATAGCCATCTTTTAAAGGGAAATTTAGCTCTCGACGAGCCCCAAATTTTAGGAGTCATTCCGGTTGATTTTTTTTATTTAAATTATAGCCAAATCAAAAAATTGAATTATAATTATGCCTTAGCTGAATTTATTAAAGCTATCAAAGAGAAACCAGATAATAAATTAGCCTATCAAAATTTTTTTCATATTATTATTAATTCTAAAAATTTTACTCATGGTGGTCATGCATATATTATTGACAACAACATGTCACTCAATGAATTGCTTAAATACGCCGAAAGATACACTAAAATAGCCCCTAATGATTATCATAGTCATATGTCTTTAGCTGTTATTCAAGATAAATTGCACTTGTATAAAGACGCATTTGATAATATATTACTTTCTAACCATTATTTTGTCAAAACGATACCAGATAACGAAAATTTATGGCAACAGTTTAGATTTTTAGTTAATGGAGTTACTAGTATGATTTACTCAAATCATTGTTATGGTAGAATACTGCCACTTTATCTTGATTTCATGACATATAATTACAGTGAATTAGCTAAGGGTAATTATTCTGAGGTTTATAAAAATATTCAAAAAATTAAAACCTATGACCCATCCACTTATAATTTTATATTGGCAATTATTTATGGTTTACAAGGCGATTTACAAAATACTACCTATTGTTACAACCAATCTATAAAAAATCATGATTCAGATTTAAGAAACATTTTTTCTGATATATCTTATAAAGTAATATATACGCTTAATCATGATAGCCAGCCCAAAAATTTAATTAAACCAATTAGTCTAATTAATATAGCAAGCTATAAATGTGGACTTGACATAAATTTTGATCGGCTAAAAAATTCTCTCTTAGCTAAAAAAAAATACGATGAAGCAATTAATTTGTTAAATAACGAAATAAAAAAATACCCTAATGATTCTTATTTGTACGCTTGGAGGGCGCAAGACAGACTATGCCAAGCTCGTATTAGCCCTATCGGTGAAAATTCTCCAAATTTTAGTTTATATAAAGCTCAGTTACATAAAAGTATAATCGCTGATATTGACCGATCCTTGGAAATTCAACCCGATAATTTATTATCTATTCTTTTAAAAGCTCAGTACTACGATATGTTGCATGATTATGATAATGCAAAA
The DNA here is from genome assembly GCA_021785395.1 of bacterium. Taxonomy (GTDB): domain Bacteria; phylum Cyanobacteriota; class Vampirovibrionia; order Obscuribacterales; family JAKAZS01; genus JAKAZS01. The sequence goes on from JAJYFO010000233.1 coordinate 1,962, forward strand.
AAATACTATAATAAATTGATCTCATTTAAAAAGAATAATCCTTTTATCCCCTTGGCTCAAGAATTCATTAATGCTATTAATAATCATAAAAAAAATAAGCTTAATCAATTACGCTAAAGTTAAGATCGGTCAATAAATTATTTAAAATACTTTTAAAATTAAATTATTTTAAATTTAATTTTAAAAGCTTTGCTATAATTGTGACGTTCTACACAATTTCAAAGTGACAAACGTGATAGATTTAGCCCATATTAAACAAAAAAACTGCTTAATTCTTGGTGCTGGCGGCTTTATTGGCCTGAACCTGACCAAGTATTTAACATCTTTTGGCGCCTGTGTAACCGGTTATGGCCACTCCAGCCCTTTTCCTGAAGTATTTAAAGATATTAACTTCATAGTAGGCGACCTGGCCGATACCGACAAGCTTGACCGTATTTTACCTCGTACAGACTACGTTTTTCATCTTCTAGGCGATTCATCGCCGACTAATTCTAGTTTAAATTCAGCAACGTCTATTGACAAGGTCAAAGCCAGCCTTGAACTATTAAATTTAGCCCATAAACACAGTGCTGAAAAAATAATTTTTGCATCTTCGGGTGGAGCAATTTATGGTAAACCCAGTATATTACCTATTCCTGAAAGCATGAATACCAATCCTATAAACGCCTATGGTATCAATATGTTGATGTTGGAAAAATATTTAAGCTTATACCAGCATATTCATGGCCTAAATAGCGTAATCTTACGGATATCTAACCCTTATGGTCCATATCAGTTAAATTTAAAAAAACAAGGCATTATTGCAGCTATCATGGAAAATGCCTATAACGACAAAGATATAGAAATTTGGGGAGATGGAGAGGTTGTGCGCGATTTTATTTATATTGACGACGTTTGTGAAGCCTTTGTCAAAGCTGCCTTATATAAAGGTGAATATAACTTATTTAATTGCGGTTCGGGTATTGGTCGCAGTATTAATTCGGTTGTTAGCGATATTGAAACTATTTTGAATATAGGAAAATTTAAAATTAATTATACTACTGGTCGAAAAATTGATATAGCCCAAAATTATCTAGATATAAATTTAATTAAAACAGAATTAGATTGGCAGCCTAAAACACAATGGCTACCTGGTCTAAAGTCAACAAGTGACTGGTTTACTAGCCACTTAAAGACAAAGTATAGCTTAAAGCCATAATTTATCTTATGTATCCAGGAACGTAAGTCAACACGTTTTTGTACCCCAAGTCCTCACAGACTATCGAAAATAGTCTTTCTAAGGCGTGGAGCATAGTTGCATCGAGCGGGATTGGTTCATATGGGTAGTCCGTTTCGGTTAAATTCAAGTCAAGTATTGGTTTTAATACGTCGTACCTTGCCCAAAACATAGTTCCAACCGGGAAATTAAAATATTCGGGTAGTTCTTTTTGTAATTTTAGCCTATGGGCTAATTCCATGGCTATCGGCTTATTTCTTGACCAGTTTACTAAATTTGGGTCGTCCGGAAAAACCAGACCGGTTTTAGGGTCGCTAGCGAACTTGTAAATAATATTGTCCATCATAGGATATTTGTTACCGAGTAAATTTTGCCATAAAAAATTGCGCCAGATGACTCCTATGTCTAAATTGCCCATAGAAGCATCAATGCTCTTTTTGGCGTGAATATGACCGATTACGTCATAGTTAGACCATTCGTCTTTAAAATCGGTTAAAAATGGCTTAAGATCGCGGCCTGAATTGGAAACTACTTTAACCATAACTTGTCCTAACGCGTAGTTTTCAAACTGTTTTTTTATGTTATTTTGGTTTTCACTGTTAC
>JAJYFO010000234.1 GCA_021785395.1 bacterium
GCTATTTGAGAGACTCTGGCTAATTTAGCTGAATCAACGCTTAAACCCAATGATTCGCTAGTAGCTGCCAGGCTTGAGTCCAGGGCTTTTCCGGCAATTAAGTAGGGTACAAGGCTGCCAACGCCACTGGCGATATTTTGGGTAAACCAGCTAAGGCTATAAGTTTTATCTTGTTTGACTTCTAGAGGTTTTATATCTTGAAATTTTGGGTCGACTTTTTTTATTAGGTCTATGGCTGTATTACTCATTTCTATTAAGCTTGCGTTAATAAAAGGGTTGGTTAGGTTATTTTTACACCAGTTAGATAGAGACTTAGAATTTTTTTTATCGTTAGAATCCAACTTTAATTCTGGTTTGTCTAGCATATTAATTATCCTCGCCCAATTTTCGTTAGGCTTATGGTAAATTTATAGCGCTTAAAAATCAATGGGGTAATTACTAAAAAATAAGCTAGCCGACGTGGACGAATGGTCTTTGTTTGGGTTCGTGCTCACACTCGCGCAAGATTTCGCGGGTAACTGGCGCCGTTTCGCCTTCGCCTAGAAATAAATACTTTAAGATATACATTATGGGGTTGCCTTCGGTCCATCCCATGTAAACATGTGGTCTTTGACCGGTAATATCGCGAATATGAAGGAGTAAAGCGGCTATAGCATTGGGGACAGCCTGGCATTTGCCGCGTAAAACCTTGTATTTTCCTTTACGCACGCCATAAACTTCTAAAACGTCTGAGCTGAATTCTGACGCGTCACCTAATTTAACTTCAAGAAAAATTAAGTGGTCGCTGGGGATATTATGCAATTCGCAGACTTCTTTTTCTTTTTGTAGGTAATTGGTTCCGCCTGGTCTATGCGCTACAATTCTAATTACGTCATTTTTGGCCTCTTCGATAAATTCGCGAGCCGTATTGTCTAATACCACCCTTTGAACCCTTAATTCAGTTGCCCGCAGCGCTCTTGATGTAAGCGACGTAACTAAAATGGAGGCGATAAAAAACATGGCTATATGCAGACCGTCTGGTCTTTGTATAATATTATTGATGGCTGTATAAGTTAAGATTAAAGTTACAATCCCATAAAATATGCGCCGTTTATAATTTTTCCAAATAAGAAGCGTTACAGCCAGACCCGCCGACGTCATTAATACTAACACACCGGTAGCATAGGCGCCAGCCTGTAAATCTACGTTGGCCTTAAACATTATAGTGACTATGGTTCCCACGGCTGTAAAAAATACTACCAAAGGCCTGATTGACCTGGCCCATTCTGGTGCCATACCATAACGAGGCAAATATCGCGGTACTAAATTTAGAAGCCCGGTTAAAGCTGACGCTCCAGCGAACCATAAAATTAAAATAGTTACAAAATCGTAGACCGTTCCAAAACTATGCCCTAGTAAATGGTGAGCCAAAAACGATATAGCTCTGCCATTGGCTTTACCACCTTCTAAAAATTCTTTGGCCGGTATTAATACAATGGTTATAAAAGTTGTCGTTATAAGGTAAAAACTCATTATAACAGCTGCTGTAAATAATAGTTTATGGGTGTTTTGGATTCTACCAGCTGGATTTTCTATTGTATCGTCGGGTGCTCCTTTAACTAGGGGCATAACCGCTACACCCGTTTCAAAACCGGACATACCCAGAGCCAGTTTGGGAAAAGCGATTATAGCTAAGGCCATAATTTCTAATGGGTTGCCGTGACTGGTAAGTAAATTGGTAAACCAGTCTTTAACAAAGTAAGGGTTCTGTAATAATTCTTTTATGCCATAAATGACTACGACTAGATTAAGCAATAAATAACTTGATACCAGTAAAACAGATACAGAAATAGCTTCAGTAAAGCCCAAAAGAAAAATGCCGCCTAAAAACATTAGTAAACATAGTGTCACCAGTATAGGTGATAAGTGGTAAATTCTTAAGAGTGGGTTTTCTACTAAGTGAGCCGTAGCGTCGGCAGCTGACAAAGTAATGGTGATTATAAAATCGGTCGCCGCAAAGCCTAGTAAACATAAAATTAAAGCCTTGCCCTGCCAGCCAGGCAGAAGATTTTCTAGCATGGCTAAAGAACCCTGTCCGTTGGGGCTAGCTTTAGCTACGTTAAAATAAACGGGTAAAACGCCAAAAAGTATTAATAGGACTAATAACAATGTTGCCACTGGAGCCAAGCTGCCAGCAGCCAGAGCCGCGATACCTGGAGTATATCCAAGTGAAGAAAATAAATCAACGCCGGTTAGACACATTGTGTTAAGCCACAGGTGAACTTCATGGTGCGCTTTTGACATTAGTTCACTAGACTTTAGGGAACCTTCAAAAAACCAGTCTTTAAAAGCAGTTTTAAAATTATTTTCGCTCAAGTTTTTGAAGATCCCTTATCAACAATTTAAATGTCAATGTGAAATTGATTTTGATACTTTCTTTATAAACTAAAATTTTAATATATGCTTAAAAGTAAAGTAATTTTTTTGTAAATAAATCACAAAAATTATTCAAGCTTAAATTCCTGCGAATATTACTAGGTTTACGTAACCTTCTTAGACGGCTGCTCTCAATTTGACATTGGAAAATAAAACAGACACATTACTGGAATTAATTGTAATTTACTATACAAATTCTTTATTAAAATTAAATTTAATTAATTATTTCGCTTGTTGGCGCTTATAAGAACTAAACTTTTAGTAGTGAGAATTTTATCGATGGTAAGTAGTCAATCACGAGGTAGGTTATGAAATTGATCAGGTTTTATTTTTTAATATTATGTTTGGGGTTTTTGGCGACAAATTATTTGGTCTTTGCCAATGAAGCTAAGCCGGTAAGCAAAGCACAAGTTGATTCGTTCTTGAGCTTCGTAAAAGATAATTTGAACAATAATTGGCAACCACCAAACGGGGTAACCAATATAACGGCTCAAATATTTCTCGATAATAATGCTGCTATTGTTGATAAAAAGTTTACTAATAAAAATAACTCTAAACCAGCTCTAGAGGCCGTTCAAAAAGCGATTGAAGCGACTAAATTCCCTAAATTAGACGTAAACGAAACGGATAAAATAATTTTAACTTTAAACTTTAACGCCAATATGTCAAGTCATGGAGACGGCAAGGAGAGTTTAAGCTGTAAAGTTGAAATAAGGCAGCTAACTAAGGTAATGACTAAATCTAAGAAGTAGTTTTTGCTAGCTTAGTTTACTGATTTCAATTAGCCATTCTTCGCTGATGTCAAAATTGGCGATTACTTCGTCAACGTCGTCATGGTTTTCAAGAATATCGATTAATTTAAGCAATTGTTTGGCTGAGTCAAAATTGTCAACCTCTTTAGTTAAATTGGGGCAGGTTTCGGTTTTGAAACTTTTAATTAGCGCAACAGTTCCTAGTTTAGTCGTTAAATTGGCCAAATTTTCTGGTTTGCAATAGATGAATATACTATCTTTCTGGCTGTCGTCGATGTCGTTAGCGTCATTATCAATGGCCATGGTGATAACATCCTCGATATTATTACCTGGCTCAATTTCAATTATGCCTTTTTCGACAAACATCCAGTTAACGCAGCCAGATTCACCTAAATTTCCACCATATTTACTAAAATAACTGCGCACGTCACCGGCTGTTCGGTTTCGGTTATCGGTCTGGCATTTGACGATTATGGCTACACCAGATGGGCCGTAGCCTTCGTAAACCAAATTTTCCATTTGAGAATTGTTTAGGTTACCGCAAGCCTTATCTATGGCTCGAGATATATTCTCGTTAGGTACCCCTTCAGCTTTGGC
>JAJYFO010000235.1 GCA_021785395.1 bacterium
AGGAATTATCAGCGGTGCATTATTTTGGGGTGCTGGTTTATATGAACAATTACCTTTAGTTTTAATTTTGCTTTCCTCAAGTATTTTGTTAACGCTTGGACTATCTGCCCTTGGTTTTTTGTATGCCAGTTTTATTCAAGACAAAACCAAAGGGTTTGCTTTTGCCCTGCTAACCTGGTTGTATCTTACCTTTATTCACGACGGTCTTATTTTACTTTTAGCTATTGCATTAAATGATTATCCAGTAGAATATTTGGTACTGGGTTTGGTTCTAATCAATCCAGTCAGTTGCGCCCGTGTATTTGTATTGCTATCATTAAATATTGCTGCCTTAATGGGTATCACAGCCTATGTTTTTAAATCAATTTTAAGTTTATGGTTGGGACAGTTAATAATTGTTACCGTGCTATTAATTTGGATAATTATCTCTTTATTATTAGGTTCTTGGTGTTTTAGAAATAAAGATTTGTAATTTAAAATTCATACTCAGGCACAATTTGATAATCGACCCCAAAAAAGCTAAATTGGTTAATATACTAGGTGGAGCACCTAAGATAGAATAAGAAATCTGGTAGAAAGTCGATAGTGCAATTAGGCTTTCCAGAATAATTCTTAAAGATAGAAGAATCATCTTTTGTCTAGGAATTTTGCATAACTAGTTATTCAATAACTTAATCAAGCTTTGTGCTGCCGTGTGCGGGTCTTGTTTTCTTTGGTAAACGTCGTCGACAAGTTTTTTGGCCAAGTCTAAATGTTCGATAGAATCAAGGCAAGAAGTTCTAATTTTGTAAGCTACCAATTCGGCCAATTCAGCTTTAATACGTTGTTTGCGACGAGTTTCTAATTCGTTAGAAGATTTTAAATGGTTAAAATGTTCTTGTAAAGCTTGCCACAATTCTTTAATTCCATTTCCGTCTTGGGCTGTAGATATTAATACTGGTGGCGTCCATGGACCTTTTTCCTGAACTAAGTCTAGTGACTGTAAAATGTTGGTAGCGGCTTTATTGGCGCCTGGCAAATCACCTTTATTAATGACAAAAATATCGCCGATTTCCATAATGCCTGATTTTATGGCCTGAATATCGTCACCCGACCCTGGCATTAAGGCAAGTATGGTTGTATCGGCTAATTTGGCGATGGCCAATTCACTTTGACCGACACCTACGGTTTCTATAATAATTATGTCGTACCCATAGGCTTCTAAAACCCTTATAGCATCATGGACAGCCAGAGCTATACCGCCAGCAAAACCGCGGTTGGCCATGGAACGAATAAAAACGCCAGAGTCCAAAGTATGAGCTTGCATCCTTATTCGGTCGCCTAAAATAGCCCCACCGCTAAACGGGCTCGATGGGTCAACGGCTAATACGCCTACCTTTAAATTATTTTTGCGTATTTCAACGATTAAAGCGTCGATTAAAGTCGATTTGCCCACACCTGGTGGTCCGGTAATGCCTATAAGATGGGAGTTACCAGATCTTTTATAAATCGTTTGAAGAAGGCTTATGGCCTGGGGACCACCTTCTTCAATTAAAGTAATAGCCTTGGCTATGGCCCGTTTTTCGTTTTTGGTTGTTTCATTGACGGTCAATTTAGGGAGCCACCGATATGTAAGGGGGGAACAAAGGTTAGATTTACTAGTCTATTATATTAGTTTCGAGATTAAAATCTAAAAAATTAATTAAGTTAAATAAAAAAGCTTAAAATATTCTAATTGAATTTCGTAAAAGAAGGTGTTTGTCATGTTGTCAATAAAAACTGCGTTATGTTTAAGTTTGGCGCTTACCTGTTTTCTGCCTCAAATGGCTTATAGCCAAAATACAGCCAATAGTAATTCTAATAGCGGCAGTTATTTTACTTTGAAAAAGTCTTTCTTCGGCAGGGGTAAACAGGTGTCGGTAGCGACCGGTAGCGGTAATGCTTTGGGTTTTAAAGAAAATTTTTGGGGGTTTAAACACTTGACCGCCCAAGTACATAACAACAATGTAAGCTATAATCAAGGCCTCTTTAGCGATAAGGTTACAGCTAATTCACAGTTTGGTGATTCGCTAAGTATAAATCGACCTTTTCACCGCTTGACTTTTGTTAATGTAAATTTTACCGGATTGAACAATAAAATTAAAAGTGTTCTAAATTCTAATAATTCCAAAAACCCATAGTGTTTTAATGTTTTGCTAAAAAGGATTTCACAATATAAAGACATAATTTGTTCAGATTCTGTTCAAGTTCATATAATAATATATATGTAAAAACCAGTGAGGGATTATGTCAAAAATCTATGATGCGATTTTATTTATGTCTTTTGGTGGACCAGAAGGACCAGACGAGGTTTTGCCGTTTTTAAGAAACGTAGTTAAAGGTCGAAATATCCCTGACGAGAGGCTGGTTAGAGTGGCTAGCCATTACAACCATTTTGGCGGAATTAGCCCGATAAATGGTTGTAATCGCGATATTATTAAAAGACTTAGGGAAAACTTACATAAATCAGGCGTTAATTTGCCAATTTATTGGGGAAATCGCAATTGGCACCCACTCATTGCCGATACCGTTGAAAACATGAAAAATGACGGTATTGAAAACGCTGTCGTACTCCTTACTTCAGCCTACAGTTCGTATTCTTCTTGTCGTCAGTATAAGGAAAACATAGAAGAGGCCATAGCCATTCATAAAAGTAATTTGAAAATAACTAAAATAAGGCCTTATTTCAACCATCCCAAATTTATTGACGCCAACGTTGAAATGATTTCCCAAGCTTTGTTGCAATTTGGTAATAAAGCCAAATCTGTGAAACTGATTTTTACTGCTCACAGTGTACCTTTAACGATGGCCGAAGGCTGTTTATACCAGACTCAGCTAGAATGGGCGGCTAAGACTATTGCTAAGCGACTGAACGTGGAAAATTTTACAATGGCGTATCAAAGCCGTTCTGGTTCGCCAAGAGACCCGTGGCTGGAGCCAGATATACTCGACGTTTTGGTTAGTGATTGTAAGACTTCGGAAAATGTTCTTATAAGCCCGATAGGTTTCATTAGTGACCATATGGAAGTTGTTTACGACCTAGATTTAGAAGCTAAAAATAAAGCTCGCGAGCTTGGTTTGAATTTTGTTCGGGCTAAAACTGCGTCTAATAGTGAAATATTTATCGAAATGTTGGTAGACTTGGTTCTAGAAATTATGGAAAATAAAATACCAAGTATCCATCCTGATTTTGACTTGGTAAAGCCTAGTTGCGACGTAGAGTGCTGTCCTAAAATGGCTTTAGATTCTTTGGCTAAAGTGCTTAATTAATAATATTTGTCACCTGGTTTTATGAGGTTTTAGACACTTGGATTTATCGGTAAATCTTGAAGTCTTAAAGCAGGCTATCTATAGTGTTAGAAATGGTATCGTTATTTCTGACGCCAATTTATTTGATAACCCGTTAATTTATGCCAACCCTGCTTTTATGGAAATGACTGGGTATTCTTTAGGGCAAATAGTCGGTAAGAACTGTCGCTTTCTACAAGGCGATGACCGCCATCAGCCAGCGATTCATAAAATTAAAGAAGCTATTAAAAACAATACAAATATTACGGCTGTTTTGCGAAATTATCGTATTGATGGATCTATGTTTTGGAACGAATTGACGATATCACCAGTTTTTAATGAAGAAAAAAAAATTACACACTTTATAGGTATTCAAAATGATATATCAGCTCGCAAAGAAGCCCAGTTGCAGATTAATGAATTCTATTCGGTTGTATCGCATGAATTGAAA
>JAJYFO010000236.1 GCA_021785395.1 bacterium
TTAGGATCATTAAATGCTGAAAGAATACTATCAAATTGTTCTTGGGTAAAACTATTATTGCTTATTTTTCTTGTAATTTTATCAGTTAGTTCTTTGTATTCTATATTTTTATCCGTTACTGTTAAATTGCCTCTAGAATCTTTATGATACTCTTGACCATCATTATTTAATGATACTATATGATTATCAATTTTTGTAATTGTTTGACCATTATTAAATTTGACAAAGTGGTCTCCATTGGTAAATTTCATAAATTTAGTACCATTGGTGCTGGTAGCTTCAAAGTAAAACTGATTATTTTTAACTTTAGCATTATTTGAGTCTGGCATTAATTTTAAGGTAAAAGTAGAAAAATCGTCATTTTTATTTAGATACCGAGAATAACTTATTTCTCCGTTGTTATGCCTGACAATTGTTTGACCGTCAGATAATTTAATGATATAACTGCTTGGCAAAAACTCCATTTTGGTACCGTTAACGGTGCTTAAATAAATACCGGCATTATTTGTGTATTTATTTATTTTATTACCGTTAGGTGCTGTGAGTTCGAGTGAAGAATATTTACTATTTTTTAAATCTTGACTAATCAACAATTTATATCCGTCATTAAATTCAACCATATATCCTGGTGCTGCCACCCTTTTAATCATGCTACCATCGTTGAGTTTGACAGATTGTAAATTCTGGTCTGCCTGTAAATTATCGATGGCTAACTTTATTTGAGGTGAAAATCTTAGATCTGGTTCGCCTAATTTGGCTAAGTCGGGAAAACTAAACTTAAAATCTAAACTCAAATTACCCAAACTGTCATATATTTTGGTGTCAAAATTTTTCAAGGAGTCATTTAAGAAATTACCGTTTTTGTCTAAAATAAGACTTTCGATATTACTATTGAGGTCAATACTTTTTTTTCCTAATGTACTATTTTCGCTTATGTTTGACTTATTATTGCTATCCAGACTTGAATCTGGGTTAGGTTTCGCGATAGCGTCAGTAAAAGTGTCAAAAGGGTTTTTAACCGGTTTAAATTTATCGAATTCGCTTTCTAATAAAATTTGATTCAGCCTTTTATTTATAGCGTTGTCAATCATCTGTTGTTTAGTGTTGTCGCTAGTCAATTCAAAAGCATGACCAAGGCTAAGTGGCAGCCCGGCTACACTAAAGGCAGTAACAGACGCCACGTCAGCGTGAAAGCTGGCTATGCCTTTACCATTAAGAATAGAATCGCTATTAGAGCTGACTATACCACCTGGAATACCAGACAAAAATCCGTTTAGAATGTTGCTATCGATAACGTTATTAGCTAATTTAGACCCTAGGTCAATATTTTGTGTCGCCATTTTTAAACCAAGGCTAGACCCGCTTAGAGCAGCAAATGTAACTGCGCCGCTTAAAGCTTGTTTTAAGCGACTGTCGATTAGATTTTGCCCAGATTGACTAGGTGTAAAAACCCCTTCAAAAATTGCACCGGATAGAGCCGACTGACCTATCATCGTTGACCTGGCTAAATTTAAACTACTGGCTGTTTCAATTCCCAAACTAGATTTACCCAAACCGACTACTTTATTAGCTAGTAAAAAATCAACACCTATACCCAAGCCATAACCGATTTGCTGGGCGTACCAGTCGGCTGTATTAAATTTTTGGCTTTTGGGGCTAGCTATAAACTTGGTATTTTTGGTTAATTTGGTCTTAAAAATACTGTCAGTAATTTGACTAACAGCTGTTATGGGTGACTGAATTCCTGAATAAACAGCGCTGTTAACCAAGGCGTAAGCAAAATTAGTAATTTTTTTTTCTGCCCCGGCTTTGTTTTTTATTGGTTTAGTAGCACTTTTAGCGGCATCTTTAGACTCAAACTCATAATTGGCCATAGCGTAAATAAATTGCTCAAATTAACACCTATACGCTATTTATACCCAAAAAGCCTAATATCTTATTCTTGGTTTACAAAACCTGGAAAATATTAATTTTATTTAATGTTGCTTGGTATTCTAAAGAAAGGAGTTTCCGGTCTTAATTTTGACGTTAATGAAAAAACACCTTGGTCAAATTTGTCGCAAATTAATACGGCAAATTAGATAAAGTGATGGATCGAATAGCCTTTGTTCAACAGAGCGTTTATTTCATGCAGTAAGCTTGGCAAATCAAACGGTTTAGGTAAGTACAAATCTGCTCCAGCCTCAAGAGCGGCTGTTTGATCAGGGTTTGACGTAACTACGACGATCCAGATGGATTTTAGTTTGGGGTCTTCTTTAAGGCTGCGACACAATTCCCAGCCATTCATGAACCTGTCTTTTAAATTGGATTCAAGTAAAATAAGGTCAGGCTGCGGTGAACCTTTAGCAAGTTTTAAGGCGTCGTAAGCGGCATTAGTTACCTGGACGCTAAAACCCTCTAATGAAAGCGATTCTTGTAGTAAACACGCCATAGCTCCGTCAGGTTCTACTACTAGAATATTTTTAGCCGGCTCGACCCGAGCCTCATTATTAGTTGCCGTATTGTTGATTTTGTCTGTGTTTAATAATTCTTCTTCAACAGGCTGGGACATGTAATGAGATACTATTTTTGTCTTGGCTAAGTATCTGTAATCGCGTGTGCTTGTTAAAACATCGACGTAACTTGAATAACGCTTGTTATAATTATTTACGATACCAATAGCCACGGAAATTAATGGGACTCGGCGTCTAATACCAGCGTGACCAAGGGCAATTAAATAACCTCTGGTTAAATCTTCTTTTGGGTAAAAACTTTGACTGATTTTATCAAAATTATTACAGATATTTTTTGCAATTTTTTCAGCTTGGTCAACAGATGAAATAAGGAAAAAATCGTCTTCTTCTAAATGACCGACAAAATTGGTACCAGATACCACGTCCAACAAAATTGCTGCTAACGCCTTAATTAACTGGTCGCCAGCCAAATCGCCATAGGTATCGTTGTAAATTCTTAATCGGTTTAAATCGATAGACATATAGGCATGAGGTTTTTCGCTATTAATTGTCTGTTCGATCATACGTCTAATTACCTGGGGTCCTGGCATGCCGGTTAGCGGATTAAGCATTTCTTCGTTACGTCTGCGCAAATGCGCCATAATTCTTATGGCCAATTCACTGACGTCAATTGGTTCGCCTAATACGTCGTCAGCCCCGTACCTGAAAGAGTTGATTCTATCCTGTATATCGTTAGAACTATCGAGTAAAACCAATACAGGTCTTGGGTGGGCAATTGTAGCTCGTATTTCCTGGCAATATTCACGCCCGTCAAGGTTATTTAATTTAGAAGCTAAAATAATTATATCGGGATGTAAAAACGACAATAATTCATTAGCCTCTTGAAACGATGTGACAGCGTGCACTTCAGCGCCTGTTTTTTCCAAGGTACTAGCGTAGCTGGCGGCCAACCTGGTCTGGTGAATTATGAGAATAATCGGTTTAGGAAACATCATATTCAATGATCTCGCCCCCTAGCTGCTTGCTGTTCAAGTGTCGCCATAGGCAATTCGACTGTAAAAGTGGTACCACTTTTATCGCTTTTAACGTAAATTTGGCCACCCAAAGATAGAACCAGAGAACGCGTGATATATAAACCAAGGCCAGTACCTTCGGTTTGACGAACCAGCGGGTTGTCGAGCCTTGAAAATTTGGTAAATATCTGCGGTAAATGTTTTTCATCGATACCGACGCCCTGGTCTTGTACGTTGATTTGCACCAGGTTATGCTTCGGGTCGCTCTTGTCTTTGATTTCATT
>JAJYFO010000237.1 GCA_021785395.1 bacterium
CGTTAAAAACTATACGTCTTCTTTTGATTCGAGCAAACTTGAAATCGGTGGGCTGCTTGGCAATTTAACCCTCACTGTGCCAGTTATCGGCTTATTTAATATTTATAATGTTCTAGCGGCCATGCTCGTTGCCCACGCCTGTAAAATTGAAATTTCAACGATTCTAGCTAGGCTCAAAGATTTCCAAGGAGTAGCCGGACGCTTTGAAAAGGTAAGCAGCAGTCAACAGCCACTGTGTATTGTCGACTACGCTCACACGCCAGACGGCTTAGCCAATGTACTTACAGCTGCTCGAGGCCTAACGCCAGCCAACGGCAAACTAATCGTAGTTTTTGGCTGTGGTGGTGACAGAGACAGTTCTAAGCGACCGCAAATGGGGGCTATAGCTGAAAAGCTGGCTGACAATATAATTATTACGTCGGATAATCCGCGCAGCGAAGACCCTGAACAGATAATCGCCGATATTTTAACCGGGCTTAAAAAGCTTAAAAACGTCCAGGTTGAGTCAGACCGCCAAGAAGCCATAAAACTAGCCATTAATTTAGCCAAGGCTAAAGACGTTATCGTAATAGCCGGAAAAGGTCACGAAAACTATCAGATTATCGGAGATAAAACCATACATTTTGACGACCGAGAAATCGCCCGCGCCAATTTAAAACTTAAAGTCTAGTTGATAAATTATTTTGCTATTGACAATGTATAATTTATAATGATATTGGAGTAGTAAATGGGCATTAGTTTTAATATATCATCGGTACGCGAGGGAACTGTATTTAACGTCATGCAGTTTTTAAGCCTGGAACGAGTGACAGGTATACTTAAGTTTTCTTTTGGTGGCAATATACCAGAAGCTATCGTGTATCTAGACAACGGTAATTTACTGGCGGCTGAATTTGGCGCAATTTTAGGCGGTGGCGTCCTCGACTTATTATTATGCCAAGAATACGCCGTTAAAGAGATTACTTTTACGCCCGAAAGATTATCCAACCTTAACATTGAAACCAAATTAGACACGGCGACCAAATTAGATTCAATCATATTAAATATTTCTAAAGATGTCGATATGTGCAAGTGCCGGCATTTAATTTATGGGGGTCTTGCGACCAAAATTCCCAATGACGATATCAATAAGCCACTATTAAGCAAAATGTACGATTTTAATAACTGTAGCGCACTTACCAGTTTAAAAATCAACCAAGAATCCGATAAATTAGCTCCTTTGACGCAATGCTCGGCAATACATAAAGCCTTAGTCACTGGCCAGATAGCTTATGAACAGCCCCTTGTCCCCATAAAATCGTTTAAAGTTTTGTTGGACATCTTGCAGCCTTTGACCGAAAAAGAATTCAACAGTTTAAGAGGCTACATGAAAAGTCTGCTGCCGCACCCTAAAGCCACAAATATGTCATTAGAAAGATTTTATGCATTTGCCTCGGCCATCGAATCACTAGCCCAGCGCAAATCGCCCGAAATCGGGTCTAAAGCGCGCCAGGCCATACATGAATTAGTCAATATAGTTAAAAATAAAGATGTTGCAAAAGTAAAATAATCTCTTAGCAACTTCGAAGTTTAATGTTATAATAATCTTCGTCGAAATAATAGGGTTAAGAATCTATGCAAAAAATTGCTTTAATCGGACTGGGTGCCTCTGGTTTGTTTGCTTTAAAAGAATTAGCCAATGTCGAGGCTGAACTTCATATTTTTGACGTAGGTCCAAGCTACGAAAAGCGTTACGCCTGCCCCATCGACCAAGGCAAATTGACAGTCTGTCCACCTAAGGCCTGCAGTTATTGTGCGCCTGGTCAATCGGCTGGCAGCTGGAACGACTTCAAGGTTATCTTATCAGCCTCGCAAGTTATTGGTGGCAGACTTTACGACCTTATAGGCGAAGTCGAACTGCAAAAACGCCTCGACAAAGTTAGAGAAACAATTCTAACCCATGCTCCGGTTGAAATTCCGATAGTCAAACCCAACGAAGAAGATTTAAGCTGGATTAAGCGTAAAGCGACACTTGCCAATATGACTTACCACTACCAGGAACTTTTGCACTGCGGGTCAGACAACGCCCCAGCTATAAACACTTCTATACTAGAAGACATTAAAGCCAATAGCCGTAACTTGGTTTTTCATTTTGACAGTAAAGTATTGAGCCTGAAAGTCAAGTCAGATGGTTTTGAAGTTGTCTTCGACGGCTATAAAAAGCCAGGCAACACCCAAAACCTAAACTTTGACTACTGTATCGTATCGGTCGGCCGAGGTGGCGCCCACTGGCTGACACAACAAGATTTCTACAAAAACCTAGACATACACCCAGGCCAAGTCGATATCGGCTTAAGAGTAGAAACCAGCTGTTATTTTACCGAAGAAGTCGATAAACGGTTTTACGAACCCAAATTGTACTACCGGTCCAAACACGCCAATGATATCGTTCGCAACTTCTGTTCCAACCCTAAAGGCTTTGTAACGCCAGAAAATCATCGTGACTATGTCCTGGTCAACGGTCATTCAAAAATGTACGAAAAGTCGGAAAACAATAATTTTGCCGTATTAGTATCAAAAACATTCACTCGCCCTTTTAAAAATCCTCAACAATATTCCCAAACAATCGCTAAACTAGTCAACATGCTGGCTGGTGGAGGACCCCTGGTGCAAAGATTGGGCGATTTAAGAGCAGGCAGACGGACCAAAACATTGAGTAACAATCTGATTAAACCTTCTCTAGAAGCTGAATGCGGTGACATAGCCCTAGCCTTTCCTCATCGCATATTAGCTTCAATTATTGAGTATTTAGACGCCCTAGACAAAATATGTCCAGGTGTAGCCAGTGACGCAACTTTGCTCTATGCTCCAGAATGCAAAAGTTACCCCGATTCTATTACCGTTACCAAAAATATGGAAACGACGATTAAAAATCTTTATATAATTGGCGATTCAAGCTCGTGGACGCGTGGCGTGGGTCAAGCAGCTACCAGTGGTATTTTAGCTGGCGAAGGCATTAAACAAAAGCTCGAAGTCAAACCGTCAATAATACCAGTAAACCTGCATACTAAAACCCAGAATTTAGCGTAATTATTATGGCCAAAAAATCCCAAGTCAAACCTTTAACAATACCAGTAAATCAACATACTAAAACCCAGAATTTAGCGTAATTATTATGGCCAAAAAATCCCAAGTCAAACCTTTAATAATACCAGTAAATCAACATACTAAAACCCAGAATTTAGCGTAAATTTTATGACCAAAAATCTCAAGTCAAACCTTTAATAATACCAGTAAATCAACATACTAAAACCCAGAATTTAGCGTAAATTTTATGACCAAAAATCTCAAGTCAAACCTTTAACAATACCAGTAAACCCAAATACTAAAACCCAGAATTTAGCGTAAATTTTATGACCAAAAATCTCAAGTCAAACCTTTAATAATACCAGTAAATCAACATACTAAAACCCAGAATTTAGCGTAAATTTTATGACCAAAAATCTCAAGTCAAACCTTTAACAATACCAGTAAACCCAAATACTAAAACCCAGAATTTAGCGTAATTATTATGGCCGAAAAGTTCCAAGAAGATTTTAAAAAAGACTTTAAAGACTATTTTTCCAACGATTCAGCCAGTTATTTAAAATACCGCCCTAACTACCCAATCGAATTATTCAATTATATATCGAGCCTGACGCCTAACCATGACACGGCCTATGATTTTGGCTGTGGCAGCGGCCAGGCAACCATAACGCTAGCTAA
>JAJYFO010000059.1 GCA_021785395.1 bacterium
GGACTATTCTTATGGGGTTTTTAATTTTGGGGCTAGTTAATTTTACGAATTTAACTTCCAACCAATATGGCTCGATGAAATAACCGTAGAACATGGCCATTATTCCCAAACTACCAATTAACAATATAAATTTAGCGAATTTTGACAAGTTTTGATATCGCCGGTATTTCACATAATATCGCAACAACTTAACCGTATAATAAGTGAAAAGCCCCAAAACGATAGCAATAGTTAAAACAAAAGCTATAACATAATATTTTTCGCTAGAGTCGTTAAACATTATTTCAGCTCTTCACGAATACCCTGGCGAACAGCCTTAACAAATTTTCGAAAGACCTTATTGGTCAATAAAAATCCTTTTAATTTAAACTCGTTACGACCTAAGAACATTGAATTTATTAAATCTTGAGGCAATTCAATCTGGCAGCCAAAATTAGGCGTTAAATTAACTACGTTTTTCGAACTGGTACCACGATACCTTGGACTATTAAGGTTGACTTTAAAACCGCTAGCAGTTAAATATTTAGCCAGATTGTCTTTTAAGCTTAGATTTAACCCTCCCAGCCAAATTTCTTGGCTAGCTTCAGTACCATAAGAATGAATAGAAACCGCCAGCTGTGAAGCTTTAAGCATTTTTAGCAGGTCATCATCACGAAAATGCGTGGCGGTTACGTGCAATTTACGATTATTATTTCTCAAACCCTCAAAAATGTATAAGTTATAATCATGCCCACAAATTGCGCTAGCTATC
This sequence comes from bacterium, assembly GCA_021785395.1. Classification (GTDB taxonomy): domain Bacteria; phylum Cyanobacteriota; class Vampirovibrionia; order Obscuribacterales; family JAKAZS01; genus JAKAZS01. Next base: position 752 of record JAJYFO010000059.1, read on the forward strand.
GCAGATGTGCCAGGTTCAATATAGCCACCATGTATAGCCACTATCGTTACCGGGCTGTGTCGATTGTTAATTATAATCCGGTAATCTTGACCCAGCTTTTCATGGGTCGTAAGAACGCTTAAACTAGGATAATAGTCAGGTACGCTTGCCTTAAGCGCGGAGTTATCCTGGCTGTATGTGGGTAAGAGACTATAGGTATAGATAATAAATAAAATTAGCAAAAATATAAAATTTAATCGATACATATTTTTAGTTTAATTGACTTAAGTTACAAATTAACGAAGCGCTTTGTCATTATTTTCAAATAAATTAACTATATTCAAGCTTAATGGACATTATAACATATAGCGTTTATATTTGGTAAGTTTAAGGAATAATAACGCAATAGGCCTGACTACACAATAGCATAAAACAACTTAAAAAAAATTGAAAAAATTTTTAATTAAGCGTTTAAATTCCAGTCCTCTCCTAGAATTTTTATTTCATTTACCTGAATGTTTCAGATAAATGAAATCTGCATCTGTCAAAATCTTTATCTTCAATAATTACAACATCACGGCTATTTTTAACTACTTCATCAAGTATATCATACAAGGCTTTAGTAGCCACAGGATTTATTTTTCTGTCTTTTTCAGGCTCTATCGGTATGTATCTTAAAACTGAATCCAACACTTTAACACTAGCGTTAACCTTATCGTTATTAGATATATTATAAGCAAATAATTCTGGTATGGCTTGTATAACTTTATTAAGTGGGCTATCCGAGTATGTTCCATATTGCTCCTTGAAATAATCAACATAAGCCACCGCAAAAATATTTTTGCATAATATAAATGGTGTTAGATTTATATCGGTTGAGTGCATTTTATCGTAAAGGCAATAATTATCGTATCTTTGAAAGAAATAATCGTAGGCCTCATTTATTTTACCTTCCCTAATATTTTACAAAGCTTTCAAAAGACTAGCTGACGGAGTTCTAGAAAAGCTTGTTATATTACCAACATAATTCCATCTTCTTAAAATGCCAATTTTTGGATTTTCTGTTATGGAAATAACGGCTGTATCAGGTAAAAATTTAGGATAATCTGAATATGGTGATTCTGCCCAAATAGATAAATCTAATTCTTTAAGAATTTTTTGAGGAAGTGGCTTGTCATCATTAAGAAATGTTGAAGATGCTCGCCCATATAGAACCATACCGGTTTTATACAACCTTATTATAATTCCAGTATGTATATTTATGTTTTGCGAACAATTTAATAAAAACATCCATATTTTTTTATACTCTTTAGCTGAAAAGTGATAAGGCTCTATAGAGCTAGTTGTGTTATTATCAGTTAAATCATTAGCTTTAACTAAAGTTTGCAAACTAAATATATTTAATGATAAAAAACAAACTATTACATATAAAGATTTTAGCATAAGTTTATTGCTTAGCCTTATCAACAATAATTTCGATATCACCTATGAAAGGGTAACTAAAGGTTTTGTCATTGTCCTGAGTCTTAGGCAAAGTATGTTTATGAACATAACCAGAAGGATCTATCATATAGTCACCAGCTAGATGATTATCTTTTTGATTACTTGCAATATCTATATTACTAAAAATTTGACCATGGTCTGATTCTGGTTTATCCGTATTTATAGGATAATATGTTGGTTTAAGCTTAGTGCTTAGAAGACTATTATCATCATTGTCTTTAGCATCGTTTTGAGTATCAATGTCTTTATATTCATAAACTTTTAAATTACTAGCCATAAATGATTCTGGATGGCTATGGAATGAGGCTTTAATTTTATTTCCATCTTTTAAAAACGGGACATCTTTTTTTAAATTTTCATTATTCAGTAAATCTATACTATGCTTTTCATTATCCGTTTCAGCAATAGTATAATGAAAATTATTATATTTATCACTATAAATAAATCCACCCCATTCATTACTAGTTATTTTAGATAGCATTTAGGCCTGTAGACAAGCTTCACTAGCAATTTTATCAATTTTAGATGGTTTATTATTAATTAATTGAAAATTCTGAGACCATAGCGATATTTGCTTTAAATCATCAAAATTACCCTTTAAAAGTGGTTTCACTTCATTGTTATTGTCTAACTGAGGAATTTCATAACCAGCTGATTTTTAGCTGTTTTATTATGGTTCTTATAAGCTTGCGTCTCTAAATTAAATTTAGTCATTTTAATAGCCCCTATTTTAATCTTATAATTTAAATATATACGAATAAAGAACACCGTCAATATACGAAAATGAATAAAGTTTTTATCATTTCCTTCTACCATTGCGTTTTACTAATACGATTGGTAAATAATTTTACATTTTAACTAGACAATTGGCTTTGATAGTTACTCTTTAACCACAATACTATTTGACTGACGCATAGTTATGCCTGGTCGAGCTGTTCGTGATTAAATCAGTTGGATATTTCATAACAATGTTAATAATTAAGCTAGAATTTGCCCCAAAGCCTTATCAAGCCTTAATATATCAGCTTCAAACATATAACCCATATGTCCAACACGGAATATCTTGCCTTTTAGGTCGTTTTGACCATCGGCAATAATAATGTTATGGTTATTCTTCAAATTTGACCTCAAATCACTAACCGTTATTCTATCAGCCGCTTTAAACGCCGTGACGCTTGGTGATGCGATGGATTCGTCTTCGACTAATAATTCAAAATCGTACTTTTGAGACAAAGACCTCACCAATTTACGCAGTTTTAAATGACGGTCATAAGTAGCTTCTTTACCATTTTCAGCGATTAATTTTAAAGCCACGTTTAAACCCGCTATTAAACTGACATTTGGCGTAAACGGCGTAGTTTTATTGAGCATGGATTTTTTGTACTTATTTAAATCTAGATAAAACTTGGGATTTTTGTTCTTGCCGACATATTCCCAGGCCCTCTTACTAACAAAAATTATACTCAAGCCAGGTGGCAGCATAAGCGCCTTTTGACTACCGGTTATAACCACGTCAAGACCCCATTCGGTTATTAAAACGGGGCTAGCCGCAAAGCTGGTTATGGCGTCGACTATCGTTAAAGCGTTGTGTTTTTGACATATTTTAGCTAGCGCTGGTAAATTTTGCATAACGGCTGTAGAAGTTTCGTTATGCGTGATTAAAACGGCTTTAATGTTTTTATTCTGACTTAGCGCTAATTCCACCTGGTCTAACTCAATAGCGCAACCCGATTCGGCTTTAAGCGTTATTACATTATCAGTAATACCTTGCGCTATCTGCGCTAATCTTTCGCTAAAAACACCAATATTCAAGGCCAGAACACTGTCGCCTGGGTTTATAAAATTTACAATACTGGCCTCCATGGCTAACGTACCCGAGCCTGTAAATATAAAACAGTCATTTTGGGTTTCTGCCAGCCATTTCAAATTATCGATAGCATCATTAAGAATTGCCGAAAATTCAGCGCTGCGGTGGGGTAAAGGCTGGGTATTTATGGCTTTTAATACCTGGTCGGGCACTGGGGTAGGACCTGGTATTAGTAAAAGTGGTGTATTTTGATTGCTTGTCATAAGAAAAAAACCGCCTAAAATTATGACCTAATAATAATCACATTACAAGTTTAATTTTCTATTGTGCTATCTAACTTTAACATGACTTTATACTTGCGCTAATTGTCAAGCATTATAAATATACGTAGTAATTCCTATATCCAGACTTTTAACTTTGGCATAAACACATATTCACTTGCTTATTTAAGACAAATTGTATTAGGTTATATTTACTATTTTTTTATTTTTTAAATTGGACTTATTCGCTATAACTTAAGTTTTACTTTTTGTCTTCAGACTCATTTTTGGTTCGTTGAACCACTAGATGGGTTTGCTTGAGTGTTATGCTGAAAGGTTTACCCTTTTTATCGCAAACTCGATAAAAAGCTTATGACCTTTTAACCAAACGCCCTAAAAGACAAATTTCTCTACCGTAGTTAAACTACAACAACCTTGTTCGAGTAATCGACAAACAAAAGGAGTAGCTAATATGAAAGCTATTGCGTTCAATAACGACGTTATCGCCATGATTGTTATCCAACCCGATAACAGTCAGCCTATTTCTGGTTGCCTTGGCTTTGCTATTACCCGCATCGACCAGGCTACTGGCACCAGGCTGATTCTGCCCAACCACTTTGCCCCGTCTGGCGTCGACAATTCCAATTACGACAGCCAGCCAAGCAATGTGTGGCCGATTCAGGCTTATGTGTGGCGTGACTATGGGGTCGAACTTGACCATAGCTACGCTTACGAAGTTGAAGCTCTAGGTGGCAGCTTCGACAACCTTACTCCCATCGTTGGCAGCAAGGTCACAACCAACGTGGTGAATATCACCACGAAAGTCAGTGACTACATCAAGGCAGCCTTCACCCGTGGTATTCTGGCCACGCAGTGGATGGCGCGCAATTGCCCGAAACTCCCTGACGGCAGTTTCGACTTTGACGGACTGGTATCACTGCTCAAGACACCCGGCAATGCTTTGCGCCTGCAACTGATGGGTAACGTCAAGTCGCTGCTGCAAGAGCCTGTTCTTGCGGCTGCTGCTACTGGCGGGCACGTGTACCAGGCTCTGTACGAGTTTACCGACCCAGAGCTGCTGGCTTTTCTGGTCCAGTACGCCAGTTCCATCTCGCTTATCCTTGGTTCAACCGGCAAAGACAACGCCGAGAATAGGGAGGCCAGCGACGATTTGCACAACGCCGGCGCCGACATCATCAACCGCACGCTGACTGGCAAAGAGGCTATCCCGCACAACAAGTGCCAGGCTAGCGTTGATGCCAACGGCTCCGGGGTCATGGTTTCGACCGGTGCCATCAACTGGACGACGACCGGACTTTGCACGCAGTCGAGCAACGTTATCAACATTATCTCAAGCGAGCTTGCCAAGCTGTATGTCGACGAATGGAACCAGCTCAAGAGCGATACCGTCAACGACGGTAGTGGCCAGGGTCCGGCTTTGCGGCAGTACAACGCCAACCAGCCGCCGGTCGTAACCTTGCCTGATGGCACCACCATCCAGGCCTGGTTCTCGCCCAATACCCCTGATAGCGAAAAGCCCAAGCACAATCCGGCCACACCTGCGGATATGGCGCAAGTTTTTGCGGCTATCGACAATGCCCAAAACTTTGTCGGCTCGCTTTTGTTTATCCCGGGTTATCCTTCGGTCGTTAGCCAGATTGCCAGCGATTACGCCAACGCCAACGGTGTAATGTACCGCGTGGCGGTAAGCGACAAGGAAGCTTTGCCGTGGACGCTGCCTACCATGCGCCCTGGTGATCCGCCCTTGTTTGTGGTCGCCAACGCGATTACCAATCCGTTCTACGACTACATGAAGGAGTTCGACCTGCTGCCGGACGCTTTTGCCATCATCCACAGCAAGTACGTTGTGGTTGACCCTTTTGGGTCGGCAACGGTGATTACCGGCAGTCACAACCTGGGCTTTAAGGCCAGTTACTCGAACGACGAAAACCTTCTCATCATCTCGGGCAACAAGCGCCTGGCCATGTACTACATGGTCGACAATCTGGATGTGTACGACCATTACCTGTTCAACCAAGAGGCCAATGGCGGAACCGTCTCTGGTAATCTTACCAGCGATGATTCGTGGCAGTCGGCTATCCTAACCGGTGGCAGCCTGGCTCTCATCCAGTACCTGGCTGGCGGCAGTTATCCGGTCTAACGGTTAACTAACGTTAGCTAATTTTTAGCAGGAACTGACTAAAACCATAGTCAGTTCCTGCTTTTTTTCTTCCAGCATACTATATTTTATAATAACATCAAGACTATTTCTCTCAGTAAATCCTGACTCTCAGAGCCAGTTATCGATACTTAATACGTCTGTGCTTTATATTTATTTGGTTATGTCTAATCCAAAGTTTATACTTAAAAAAATAATAAAAAAAAACACATAATTATTTTCATTTATCCGCACGTAGACTATCCATAACAGGCGCTTTACCTTTAGAATTTAAGTAACCCAAGATAAACTGGCGCGGAAGGTTAATTATTTATCGATACAAGCTTGGACAACGTTTGGATGGACATCAAGTGTAATAATACCTTTGGTATTCATTAAATTTAGAACTTTGCCAATGATTTTCCTTAATGCCTGCCTGTTCTGACACGATTTGGGCAAATAAGATATAAACTTACACAAGTCAATATATTTGTTCTCACACGCAGAATTAGCCAATCAAACTATAGCTTAGCAGTATAATTATAATACCAATGTTTTTGAAATGAATTTCGCCAGCCGGAAACTTAAAAATATCAATATTTTTTAATAGCTGACTGGCTATTCATCTTTACCGCAAGTTAAAAAACAAATTAGTTTAAATTTTTTGCCGTTTGTGGATGCGGCACTTCTAAATATCGGCCTCGTTTTTGAGCTAAGATACTTTCGACCAATTCATCCGCAGCTTCTTGCGGTGGGATATTTTCTTTTTGGCCTAAAGTTAAAACCTTGGCTACAGTTTCTTCTATTTGAGCTACTTTTCGCATTACTTTACCCTGATCGTAACCGTCTAATTCAGCCGCTACGTTAATCAACCCACCAGCGTTAATTACATAGTCAGGCGCGTAAACTATATTGCGACTCATCAAACGCAAACCATCGTCTTCGGTAGCCAGCTGATTATTAGCTGACCCAGCTACTATTTTACAGTTTAATTCGGGTATCGTTTTAGCGTTTAAACCTGCGCCCAAAGCACAAGGAGAAAAAATATCGCATTTGACCTGGTGAATTTCCTTGGCGTCAAGCACCTTAACGCTGAATTCTTTTTGTACTTTTTTAGTGTTTTCCGGATATATATCAGCGACCAAAATATTGCAACCAGCTGCGTGCAGATAACTACACAAATGATAACCCACATGCCCTACACCTTGGACGGCTACGGTCAAACCGCTTAAATCCGACTTCAAATTAAGGTGTTTTACACAGGCTTTCATACCTTGAAATACACCATAAGCTGTCATTACAGATGGGTCTCCACTTCCGCCCTCATTGCTTCCGCCCACTGCATACTGTGTCTGAGACCGTATGGTATCAATGTCTTCGACCGACATGCCAACATCCTCAGCCGTTATATAACGTCCCGACAAGGCTTCTACAGCCCTTCCAAAAGATTTAAGCAGTTCACTGTTTTTTTCAGTATGTGAATTGGCCAAGATAACGGCTTTTCCACCACCCAAGCTTAAACCAGCTAAAGCCGCCTTGAATGTCATGCCTCTAGACAAACGCAAAACGTCTTTCAAAGCGTCAGCTTCGTTTTCATACGTCCACATTCTGCAGCCACCTAAAGCCGGTCCAAGGACCGTGCTATGAATACCAATAATGGTCTTTAATCCAGTTAACTTGTCTTGAAAAAAGGTTACTTGTTCATGGTCCTTCATCTCGACACTTGAAAACAATTCCATGCTTAAACTCCTATCAAAAAAAATGTATCTAGTAGATATTTGTACTACTTTTTGGGCTTTTTGTGTATGGAATAATTTATAAAGATTTTGACTCAAACGACTTCAAACAGGCCTAACTTGGAAACCAACAACCGTCAATTTATGCTGGTTTTAATTAAAACAAGGCTAAACACAAGCTTAACATTTAACATTAAAAATTTTTAAAACACGAGAGTTTTATTTATAAAACCAGTTCTTTTTTTAATTCAACTATTTTTTGGCGCTAGACAAAGGTAAAACCTGTAAACGTTTTATGTCACAACCGGCCGCAGCGTCCATAACAGCCACCATATATTTTTCCAAAGCGTTAGAATCAGCCCCTAGAAACAGCGGAATATCGTCTTTGCCAAATTCTTTTTGAACTTCTTTAATAGCCGCCATAACACCTTGTGTATCGGGTGTGGCTACTGGCTTATCGTTGACTTTAATTTCACCGGTAGCGGTAATAAAAACGTTTATTTTTTCTTTGTCATCCTGTTGTGGTTTTTGAGGAGTCTGGCTAACCGATGGGGGAGTGACTTTTAGAACGGTTTGGTTAATTTGCGGGGCAATTAACATCATGATGACCAGAAGTACTAAAAACACGTCGGTTAATGGTGTAACATTAATATCGGTGAATACTTCACCGGCTTTGCCGCCCATGGCCATAAGTAAATCCCTCGTTAAACTAGCTACGCTAATTATTGCTTAATACAATAGTTACATAAATTTTATCACAAGTTTGGCGGCTACGATTCATAAGTTAAATAAATAAACGTTATTTTACTTGCAATTACCTTTAACGTAAATATAAACTTATACTACTTTGCTTAATTACCTATTTTCATACCAAATTTCTCAGCCCAACTGCTCAAAAACATTTCTTTGTATTTCTAAAATACTTTAAAACGTATTTCAACTCAAACTAAGAAGGATTTCCGATGCCCATGCAATCTATCAACCAGTTGCGAAAATTGCCAAAAGTTCTTTTACACGAGCATCTTGATTGTTCCTTGCGACCCAAGACGATGCTTGACCTGTGGTCAGAGAGAGGTTTTAGTAACAGCAACTTTCCTTTTCCAACCGATGTTATCAAACTCTGGCATACCCAGTCTGCTAGCAATCAAGCCAAAGCCAGCCGCAAGTACCAGGATTACCTTTGCCAGTTTGCCAGCCTTAGCCTGACCAATTACGTCAAAGCTATCGTTGACCACGTTTTACCGCTTATGCAGACTAGCGAAAACCTCTATCGTATAACCAAAGAGCGTCTTGACGACGCCTATGACGATGGGGTTATCGCTTTTGAACTGCGTTTCGCGCCACAACTGCATACTATGTCTGGGCTTTCACTTTCCGAAGTGTTGGATAGTGTCGTCAAGGCAGTTGCCGAAGAGAATCGGATGCATGTAAAACTCATCATTTGTGCGCTTCGGCACGAAAACGCCATCCTAGCCAAGGATCTGGGCGATTTAGCCGTTAAGTACAAAGACTATGTAAGCGGGTTTGACCTGGCCGCCGACGAAAGCCTCAACCCAGGTGTACTTGAATGGTGGCTGACTGAAGCCATTAAACTGCGCGACAGCGGGCTGGGCTTAACTATTCATCTTTGGGAAACGAATGACCCCAAAGCCACGGACCTGGAGCGACTTAACCTTGGTCAAATCACCAGACTAGGACATGGGATAAGAGGCGATAGACAGACAGGATTCGTCTTGGAAATTTGCCCAACTTCCAATGTCGTAACCGGACAGGTCAAAACATTTGAGAACCACCCTATTAACGACCTTTACGAAAGAGGCGAACTTGTCACGGTAAATACCGACGGCACGCTGTTTACTAAAGTAACCCTGTCGAAAGAGTATCAAAAGCTGTCAAAGTATTTTAACTGGGGTCTGTCTCATTTTCTCAAGGTCAACCAAACGGCTGTTCACGCCTCACATTTCAGTCAAGCAGTTAAGTCCGAGCTTTTGCAAAAACTGTCTCAAGCTTGATACCATTCAAGCTCAAAGACAAGCAGATACGGAGTCAATCCGAGCTCTTGCAAAAGTTATCGTGAGTTTAACAAAATAATTTTTAAATAAAATCCAACTAAAGAAAGGAGTTTCACTATGAAAACTCTGATGTGCCGCTGCAAGAAAGCTTGCAACGTTGTCAATCCTTTGGCCAAGTTCGATGGCCCGTCTGACCTTTCAACATTTACCTACAAGCGTGGCATGATTTTCTCGATGCTTATCGTTGCAGCCACATTTGTCATCACCCAGGTGTTTATGCTTCTGCCCTACCTTTTGATGATGGAAAGCAAGAAGCACGGATGGCTAATGCATACCTGGGTCAGCACCGACATGCTTCACCACCCGCTGATTACAAGCTCGATCGTCCAGGGTGCCTCGTACATTGTCGGCATGTCTGCCGCGGTAGCCTTTTTGTGGTCAATTCTGCACAAGTCTGGCTTTGGCTTGCGCAAGCTCAACAAGACGGCTATCCACTCAACCTCTGACTTTGTCCACAACTTGGTGCGCGCACTTGCTTACCTGGCTATAGGCGATATTCTGGTAGCTGGCTTGTACAAGGCGCTTAGCTACCTGCCCAGCCCGAATAGCCCGGCGGGTGACTTTGGTCAGACCCTGCATAGCCTACCAGCTTTTGCCGGCTTTGCCTTCATGACTGTAGTCCTGGCGCCACTGTTTGAAGAGCTCGTGTTTCGTGGCTATTTCTTCAACATGTTCAAGTGCAGCCTGAACAGTTCTAAGGTATTGAAATTCCTGCGCCTTGGCAAGCTCGCTACACCAATGGCTATAGTCCTGTGCGGAGCTGTTTTTGCTGGCTTTCACGGAACGCTGTCGGGCTTTCCGCCGCTGTTCATCTTGGGCTGTGTTCTGGCTTTTACCTACAACCAGACCAAGCATTTGACCTGTAGCCGAATGATTCATTTTCTGAATAACCTTCTGGCTACTTTCGCTCTGTACATGGCAGTTTTCCACTAAACTGCTGCTTTTAGCCAGTTTGACTAATTGGCTCTTAACTATGGCAAAGGGGGTTTTAAGTTAAAGCTTAAAACCCCCTTTGTTTTTTATATGTTTTTACTAAAAGATATAATAGAAACTGCTTTCAAGAAGGTCTTTTAAAACGAAATAATAGATTTAACGCTGATTAATAAGTATCTTTAAATCGGGGTTACTAGCGTATAATTTACCAAATTCGATTTTATCCTTAATCGAAGCCACCATATCACCAGTTATCCATTCGCTTTGCGCTTTGTTGTAGATAGTTATAGCCAGAGCCAAATCAATTAAAGACAAGTCGTTCTTAAGGCTTTGTTTTTGCGAATTATTCAAACTAGTATCAGAATCAGTAAATAGTTTTAAAGACTCATTAAATTTCTGTTTGGCTACTTCATAATTTTTTCGGTGTAATTCAATTAAACCGAGCTCATTATTTAAACAGCCAAGATTATATAAATACAGCCAATTATACTGATTTTGGCTAGATGAATTATTTAATCGATCATATAAAGGCAAAGCCAAATCATTTAAAATATTATAACTTAATTCAGTATCATTATTTTCAAAGCAAATCAGGGCAAGCTTGCCAAAATTTTCAGCTATTTCAGGTAAACTTAAATTTAAATTACTACAAACGTAGTCAGCCTTCTGACCGCTTAAACGCCACTCTCGTAACTTATCATTAAGAACAATTTTTTGATATAGTTCTTTAGCGATATTATAGTTATTGATGAGTTGTTGATGAAATTCATCGCGTTGGTAAGCATCCTTGCTTTCCTGCAGCAATTTAGCTTTGGCATACAACAATACTGAGTAGGCTTCTAAAATTTCCCAATTATCAGAACGCATCCCTGATTGGTCTAAATTTGTGTACAGCGAAATTGTAATACAAGCATTTTCACAGGCTTTAGCATAGTCTTTAAGATTTAAATAACACTTTGCCAAATTACTATAGATTTCACAAGCGTCCTTGCTATGTTCATTATGTATGACTTTGGCAGCTTTAATGGCATTTTCATACAAATTTTTTGCCTGGTCAAACTGATTATATTTAAATAATAAGTCAGCTTGGTCTTTCGAACTTTCAAAAAATTCGATACTGTCATCCCCGATGAATTTTTCAGCCATTCCTGATCTTGCATCCAATATGTCTTTATTGCGAAACATTTCGTCTTTACTCACCGTTTTAGAAGACAAAACGGATTTTAAATTAATTTCCAATTTATTTTCCGGGATCTTTACAAAACAGTCGCCATAATACGAATAAACTATAGACGCGATAAACACGACAAACACTATAGTTAATACAAAGATAGACCGAAAAGGGTATCGTTTAGTGTAATTAAAAAGAAACCTAAGTAAATTATTAATCCATAATTTAGCTTTAATTATATAATCAAATTTGGCCAAACTTATATTTTCTATTTCAGTCAATTCATTATAAATCTGATGGCAAGAAGAATAACGCTTTTCCACGTCTTTGGCCATAGCTTTGAAAATAATCCCGTCGAGTTTTTCGATAACTTGTGGTGACGCATTGATACCACTCAAACTGGCTGGATTTTCGTTAATTTGCTTATACATAGTTTCTAACATATTATTACCAAGCAAAGGTGGATTACCAGTTAAAGCCTCGTACATAATACAGCCAAAAGAGTAAATATCACTGCGCTGGTCTAGGTCTTGACCAGTGCATTGCTCAGGCGACATATACAGTGGACTACCAAATACTTCGCCTGTTTGAGTCAATTTAATTTGACTGCTGTCATCGTTAGGCAGCAACTTGGCGATACCAAAGTCGACCAATTTAACGGTGGTTTCTTGGCTTTTAGGGTCAGTAAATACCATTATATTACTAGGTTTGATGTCACGATGGACTACTCCTTGATTATGAGCGTGGTCTAAAGCGCTAGCTATTTGCTTAAATATATTTATGGCCGATTCAACGGGTATTTTTCCCAGGGTTTTAATTAAATCTGATAAAGACTCACCTTCGATAAAGTCCATGACCATAAACAAGGTGGCATCTTCGTCTTGCCCTACGTCAAAAATGTTTATAATATTCTGATGATTTAACCGACTAGCCGCTGTGGCTTCTTGCTGAAAACGGCGAATACTTTGAGGGTTATTAACGATGTGTTTGTGCATTAACTTTAGCGCCACTATTTTTTGGGTAATTTCATGACAAGCTTTATAAACACAACTCATACCTCCAGCGCCTATAAAATCAATAATTTTATAGCGCTTATCAATTACACAGCCAATTTTGGCTTTATAGACGTCGGTTAATGGCAAATCTTTATCTGAAAGTTTAATATTATCGCTAATATCGACGTCATCAGCAAAATAATTATTAGTTAGACTACTTTTAGCCGCAGGCTTTTTTTTATCGTTTTCTTCGGCAAAAAAATTTTGAGTCATATTAAGTACATAAATAGTTTAAAGTCAATTCTAATATACCCAAAATTTATCTATGTTATCTTGGCAAAACTAGAATCTAATTTATTTTTTAGACCTAGATTTTTTTTTGATATTTTTATGCCTGTTTAATATTACCTGAATATCTTTGATTTGACTGGCTAAAGCGGCTTTATTGCCATTGCCTTTATAAATTAACGCTAACAAATAATGCGA
>JAJYFO010000238.1 GCA_021785395.1 bacterium
TTGCTCTAAAAAACGTTTAATCACGGCAGCTTCCAAAACATTAGCCAATTTAGTATTATTAGACAAATCGACATTTTTTATGTCAGCGTTACTAACGGTAATTGGGTCATTTTTGTCACCAGAGAAAGTAACCGTATAAGTTCCGTCTTTGCGTTATCATTTTAGATATAGCTGACTGGCCTTGGGTGATTCTGGCCAAAGAAGCCAAAGACGACTCGAACCAGCAGTCACCATAAGCACCTTGGTCGACAGCACTAGCTGCAACTAACTCGTTATTTACTAACATAGTTTGTTGAATTTCTTGTCTATTTTCGTGGTTATCTAATACCAAAAATTTAGTTTTGAAAAAAAATTTCAATTACAACGTATGCTGAATAATATCATAATTACGTTTAAAAGTATCAATCGACATAGCAATTAAACCATCACCCAAATTCAAAACCCCATCAACCGGTGGTCCACCAACTTCAGCTGTATCTTTAGGCAAATCGCCTGAATTGGCGTTATCGCCAAAAGGGTTGCGCAAAGTTATATACTGGGTCGTTGGATCGTAAGCTATAACAGTATAATCATGGTCGTTTACGATGCTATTATTATGCAGCGTATCTTTGCTGCCAGCCGTCAATAATTCGTTACGCTCTAGCGCTTTTTCAAGAATTTTGGCAATGTAGCTATCTTTAGAATTGGCATCAACGTATCGCGTTTCAGCTCTTTTACCGGTTAATAGACGCATCGCTCTGGTGGCTGAAGCACCATCCTTGACCTGCTTGGGATAAAGTTTAATAACCGCTGATTCCAAAATATCAGCCCATTTAGCATTATTAGACAATTGGTCTTTTTTTATTTCGGCTTCACTAACTATAACTTTATGTTTTTTTAGACCTGGAAAAGTTACCGTATAAGTGCCGTCTTTATTTTGCTTTATCATTTTAGCTATAGTCAATTGGCCTTGGGTGGTTCTGGCCAAAGAAGCCAAACTCGATTCAAACCAGCAGTCACCCCAGCCACTTTGGTCAACGCCACTAACACTACCTAATTCTTTATTAACTATTAGCGTCTGCTTAATTTCACTTGGGCTTTCATCTAAAACATTAGTATACAGAAATTGAAAATTACCGCTATCTTCAATGATACGTAACGGGTTTATAGCGCGGTAATATTCTTGAACTATAGACAATTCACTTTGCATATAGGCGATTTTATCGGTCTTGGATAATTTAGGGTTAGCCATTATTTCAATATCAGCACTAATTAGAGAACCGTCTAATTTAATAAAATCATTGGCAACTTGACCTGAATTATTAATTTCAGACAGTGTAAACGGGTGTTTGTCTTTATCAAAGCTAGAACTTAGGCCAGCTGATTTGCCTAGACATAACCTAGTCGAGTCTTGCTTATTTATTTTGACGTTAAAATCAAGTCTATCCATACGTTAAAATTCTAAATCTGTATTTGTGCAAATAGTCTTTCATCTCATTTTACCTTAAATCAAGTTTAGTTTACACCAGAAATAAGTCAATACAGATTATGGTAGTATTACGCAAACTTTGTTTGTAAAAAATTGGCAAGCTGAATTACGCATCGAAAAGCCATAATCAGTATAAGTGACACATTAAGTCAATTCTATATTAAATTATTCGTATATTTTATCATCAAGGTAAAATAACCAGACGAATTAATCTTAACTCATTATTTTACTAATTAATATAGTAAAATAATGAGTTTAAAAAAACAGTAGGGCGATAATGATTAGATCATTACTGCCCTACTGCCAATATTTACCTAATTAAAGTTTAATTAGATAAGCCCAAGCAGGTGCAAGAGACCCTCGATAAAGCCAACCGGCGGGATAATCGAAACCAGGCCGACCAGGATAGAATGATGGAAGCCAAAGATGACACCGTCGAGCCAGACTAAAAAGGCACCAACCGAAATAGCCAGGCTAAGCAGCCAATAAAGAATGACACCGATGACCCCAAGGCCAGCAAGCAAAGACAGAGGGTTGAGACTGCGCTTCGTGTTCTTCATAGTAGATTCTCCTTTTTCGTGATGACTATTGTCATCGGATTTGTGGTGGATAATTGTTTATTCAAAAATTACTGGAAGTACAAAAAATTAGTCGCTTACTTACGCCTGCTTACTGAAAAACACGCCCAGCATACGGCCATAAGTTCCCAACAAAACACCAGCCAAGCCAACACCGACCAGCGACAGAAAGCCGCCAGCTGGGATAAAGAAAGGCAAGGCCAAAGTTGCGATAAAACAGAAATGCCGAAAATGGCTCTGCTTATCAAAGGCGTGCTTGCGCACGACAGGAATATCCATAACCAAGGCGCCAGCCAGGATGGCTGCACCGTAAATGATGAGGCTTGCGATAAAGATCATTGTATTCTCCTTTTTTGAGCGATGACAATTGTCATCGCATTTTATGGTGGATATTAGACAATTGATTAACCAAAAATCAACGAAAATACAAAAAATTAGTCGATTACTTAAGCCGGTTTATGGAAAACACACCCAGCTTGCGGCCATAAGTACCCAACAAAAAACCAACCATACCTACTGCAACAAGCGGCAGAAAGCCACCAGCAGGAATAAAAAACAGCAAGGCCAAGATGATTGCGGTCGCAATAAAACTGAAACGCCGAAAATAACTTGGCCTATTAAAGGTGGACTTGCGCAAGGCAAAAATATCCATAACCAAAGCGCCAACCACGATGGACATCCCGTAGATGAGGAGACTTGCGATAAAGATCATTGTCATTTCCTTTTTTTCGTTGATTCAAAAATTAACTGCCTATAAGTCAACGCTGGCAATTTGCTGACCACCAGCGTTAATAATCAGCTAGAGTAGTTTATCGTCAGTGGAACAGCTTGACCAAATAGCTAGCCAGGTTGAAACCCAGCCACCAATTCATAAGGCCAAAAATAAAGCCAGCCGGGCTCAAAGTGAAAAAGACCATGAAGAAAGTATCGTACAAGCTGTCCTGGACGAACTTAAACATCAAATAGCCAAAGACAGCAAAAGTAGCCAGATACACAGCCAACCAGAGACAAATAAAGCTAGACCCGACTACGGCAGTTGTAAACAAGGCCACAGTCCCCACAATGATAGCCCAGAGAGCAAGATTGGCAAATGGCGACACAAAAGGCATGAACTTATTCCAGAAATTATAGCCACCACGCTGAGCGATAGCCAGCATACTGACCAGAAATGCCGGTCCGGATACCAGCGTCAAAATTCCCAAAAGAATAGACGCCTTAAAGGCCAGCACTAAGCCAGAAATATCAAGGCCAGCCAGCGCAGCCAGAATAGCATAGCTCTTGATCATACTGACGATATTGCCAGCGTGAATCGAAGCAAAGATAGACTTCAAATTAAAGTCATTGATAGACTTGGGGTTGTTAGTCATTGTCGTTTTCCTCTCTCGTGAGGGGTTAAGTTTACAGAGCAGTCTTAATTAGCTATTACGCGAAGCAACACGATTTACCAAATAGGCAAAAGCGTCTTGTGGCAGATAAATCATGAGCGCCAGACCGATTAAAAGCAATCTTGGCAGACGGACGAAAGTACCCAAGATTAGCCAAAAAGCGATTAGCAAAACGGCAGCCACAGAATAATAAAGCTTGGTCAATAAATCCTTAATTTTCCTTGTCATCGATGATTTCCTTTTATCTGGTTTTTATAGAATTTGCCAGTGAAACCGATTAAACGGCAACCACAAAATTATG
>JAJYFO010000060.1 GCA_021785395.1 bacterium
TTCGTTATTTAAGTCTAAAATATCGTCTAGAAAATTTGCACAAGACACATCGACAACCCAAATAATACATTTGGTGCGTTCAATATGTCGCAAAAATTTAAGGCCAAGGCCTTGGCCAACGCTTGCCCCTTTAATTAAACCTGGAATATCGGCAAAAATGATTTTATGGTTGTCTAAGCTAACTCCTAAATTTGATGTCAGGGTAGAAAACGGATAGTTGGCAATTTTGGGTTTGGCGTTCGATAATTTGGCTAATAGGCTTGACTTCCCTGCATTAGGCATACCAATTAGACCAATGTCGGCTAGCGTCTTGAGTTCTAGTTTCAGCTTTAAAGTAACACCAGGCTTGCCTGGCTCGCAGTAGTGGGGAGCTTTGTTGCGCATCGTAGCTAGTGACGCGTTGCCTAAGCCGCCTAAGCCTCCTGTAGCTACAGTAATGCTTTGATTGGGATAAATCAGGTCGGCTATAATTTCGCCATTTTCGACGTTGGTTATAACCGTTCCTAAGGGAACCGGAATTACTAGGTTGTCAGCACTAGCGCCGTGTTTTTTCTTTGGCCCGCCTCGTTTACCGGCTTGAGCTACAAAATTAGCCTTGTAAGTGAAATCGTACAGGCTTTTAATATGTTCGTTGGCTTGAAAAACTATGTCACCACCTCGCCCGCCGTCACCACCAGCTGGTCCTCCCATAGGCTCATACTTTTCCTTGCGCCAGGCAATAAGTCCGTTTCCACCGTCACCTGAAGTTACTTCAATAATTGCTTCGTCTATATATTTTGTCATGGGATTCTTTTCTGGGAAAATTTGCTATTATAATTATATTATTTTTGCTTAATATATCTAATTTTGCTTGATAATCTTAAAATTTGTATTTATTGTATTAATATTTATTATAAAAGTTACGGAGGTTTAAATTTTGGCACAAGAAGAAAAAGTTATCGTCGTTCACGAAAAAGCTCGTGGTGAAACAGTTAGAGTGTATTTAGGAGAATATAAAGGGATTACTTATTTACATATCCGTGAATGGTACACCGATAAGGATCAAGAACAAAAACCTACTAAAAAAGGGATAGCTTTGCCACTTGACAAAATCCCGGCTTTGCGCGACGCCTTAAATGAATTAATTCCGTAAATTTCTTGAGATTATTGTAGGTATCCTAATGTCAAAGAACGTAATAAGGTTAGTTATAGCCTTGCTGTTTTTGTTTACCATGGCTAAGGCTAAGGCTGTTACTATAAAAACGTCTTGCAATGAGCCATGTCAAGGTCAGACTTTTGAAATTACCCTTAGTGACTTTGCCCAAAATGACAAAATTGACGATGTTGAATTTCTTGACCAAAAGACTAAGTTGTTTTTAATTAGAAAGCCTGGTCTTGACAGATCTTACCATGCCCTTGTTACTGTGCCGGTTGTACAAAAACCTGGTTCGTATCCAATCAAGTACAATGACAAGGTTTTAACCAGCGTTAGTGTAAAGTCGGCTAATTTTACTGTTCAAAAGCTAACTTTACCCAAGTCCAAAGATAATTTTGTAATGTCACCGGGCGAAGAAAATGCGATTAATAAGGCTAAGTCTACGTTAACTGATACCAGATATTTTACGTCGCCGTTTATCCCACCTGTAAAAGCTAGGGTGTCGACTCAGTTCGGTTTAAGGCGAATCGTTAATGGTAAGCTTTTAGACGACTATTTTCATTCTGGAATTGATTATGCAGCCAATTTAAATACACCGATTAAGGCAACTGGTCCTGGTATCGTCATACTCACAGGGCATAACTATAAATTACACGGCAATACCGTATGTATTGATCATGGACAGGGTGTAGTATCAATCTATATTCATATGAATAAAATTCTCGTAAAAAGCGGTCAAAAAGTTAAGCAAGGTGATATTATTGGTACTGTTGGACAAACAGGTCGAGCCAATGGTCCGCACTTGCATTTTAGTATTTATGTCAATACTATTGCCAGCAACCCTAAATATTGGTACAAAGACGTATTTTAACATCTTATACAAGACGACGTTTACGTAGTTTTAGGTCAATGTGTAGGTACCGTTTAACAGTTGTTGATGGAAAGTCTGTGACTAAACTAGTTCTAATTCTAAATTTTAAATAATGGCTTTTTTAATATTGTTTGGAGGTTTGTATTTAGTTAAGAGCCAAAATTTTTAGTGAAATAATTTATAAAAAAACCAGGTAAGATAATTTACCTGGTTTTTTCTGTAGTTATATTGTTTTTTTGTTTTTTATATAGTTTGCGTCTTGTTCCAGAACACGTCTTTAATTGCTCTGGTGGAATTGGATTCAGAAGTTATGACAACGCTAGCTGGAGCGAATAAGAACACCCCATCACCAATTCTTTGTTGGTGACCATCGATAGCGTGACAGGCGCCCGACAAGAAATCTACGACACGCTGAGATTGTTCATTGTCCAGCATATGCAGGTTGATTAAAACTGATTTGCGACCTCTTAAATGCTCAACGATTTCGACGGCTTCTTCAAATGACCTGGGCTCGATAACCAATACTTCAGAAGCTGCCTGGGCACTTGGATGGTCGACGACTTTGTTACCAGAGCCTGGTGTAGTTAAGCGGGGTGATTTGACGTCATTAACCGGTTTCTCGTATATGGCTGGATTGTTGGTTGCATATACTTCGTCTGTTGATTCAAATAAATCTTCGAAATCTTCACTTTCATAGCTTTCAGCTGGACCAAACCAGAAATTTTTTATTTTTTGTACTAAACTCATTCTTTCCTCCTTGAATTTACTTGATAAAGCCAAATGTTAATGTTGAGTAATTTGGCTAATTAAAAATAGCACTTCCTAACCTAATAATTGTTGCACCACATGATACCGCCACCAAATAATCTTGTGACATTCCCATTGATAATTCTTTTAAGTTTATATTGTAATTATTAACGAGTCTGTCTTTTAAAACCTTTAAATTATTAAAACAATCTAACCATAAATTTGTGTTTTTGACTAATGGTGCCATGGTCATCAAACCCTTTATGGAAACATTGGGTAACGAATTTAATGATTCAAATTCATTGTATAGTTCATTCGCCGTGAAACCAAATTTTTTTTCATCGTACTTAACTTGTAGTAAAACTGCCTGGGTTAATTCTTTTTGTATAGCACTTTTCGAAATGGCTTGGAGTAGATGACCAGAATCTACCGAATGTATAAGTGAAAAATTGCCCACAACATTTTTTACTTTGTTAGTCTGGATATGTCCAATAAAATGCCAATTGATATATTTGCCTATTGTATCTGACAGCGCTTTCATTTTAGGTAGAGCTTCTTGTATTTTACTTTCACCAAAATCAGATAAACCAGCTTCGTATGCTTCTTTAATTTTTGAAGGTTCTATATTTTTGGAGACTGCAACAACTAGTACCGAATTATTGTTCAATTCTTTTTTGATTTTAGCTATGTTTTCGTTAATACTCATGCGATGATTATTGTTTGGTTAGAATTGGCGATGGTGGTATATTAAAAGTATATCTTGGAAAAATTGCAGCAAAAAATGACACCACTTATAATTTAACCTGATATCTTAAAAAATAGCAAGATCTTTTTTTAAAATTCACTAAAATTTTTTAAAATTGCAGTAGCACAAATCAAAGCTGTTTCAACCCGAAGAATTGTTTTGCCTAAATTCATTTGGATGAAACCGTTGTCTTGTGCCATTTTTACTTCGTTGTTAGTAAAACCGCCTTCGCATCCAGCCAAGATAATGTACTTCGAATATTTATCCAAGTTTAGGTTGTAAAGAGAATTAACCATATTTGGTATCTTAGTGTCGGTGTTTAACATTATTTTTAATAAATCGGGCTGAGAATCTTTGTAGAGATCGATCAGTGATACTAACTTTAAAGGGCTTGTTATTTGGGGTATCTTGAAGCCTTCAGACTGTTCAATTGCTTCTTTAGCAATATCTTGCCACCGTTTAATTTTGTTTGAAAAGTCTGAATTGGAGTCGGAAAAACTGGAGTTTTCCATATATACTGGAATAATATCTGTGATACCAAGTTCAGACAATTTTTCAACTGCCCACTCGAGACGATTAAATTTGATAACCGGTAAGCCAACGATGATTTCTCTCTTAGGTATAAATTCTTGAATATTTTCGACTTCGACAATAAGTTCTTCTTTGTCTAGTTGTTTGATCCTGCCTAATATTTCGGTTTTGATACCGTCTAGAAATTTTACCTGGTGATCAATTTTTAAGCGTAATACCCGACGAATTTGCCAAATGACTTTATTGTCATTAATTGTTATGGTCTTACCTAAAGCCAAACTGGCTAAATCAATGTCCTTGACAACAAATCTGTGGATTTTCATATTTTTGTTTACAAAAATTAATATTAACTCGTTTGACCTAAAATTTTATAAAAGTCTAATACTTTGCCATTATATTGTAAGCTTATATAGAATATAATCATTATAATATACAAGTTGTCGCGGACGTTTAATAATGGATTTAAAAGAATGGTTTAATAACCGTAAGAAAAATAACGAAATCAAGCAGGCTAAACAGATATTGTCAACTGAAGAATATTGTGCCTTGTGGGTAAGTTGTTTTCAGTGCCGAGAGCTATTGTATAGCCGAGATTTAAGAAATAATTTAAATGTGTGCCCAAAATGCCAGTACCATTTTAGGATTGGTGCTTACGACCGTATCGAACAGATAGCCGATGCCAACTCTTTTTGCGAGACCGAAAATGATTTGGTGTCTAGCGACCCGCTTAAGTTTTTCGATACTCAAAGTTATGTCGATAGGTTAAACGATGCTACTAATAAGTCAGGGTTAAAAGAAGCGATAATTACCGGAACTTGCACTATACAAGGTTTACCTGCGGCTATAGCAGCTATGGACTTTGCTTATTTCGGTGGATCTATGGGTAGCGTGGTCGGCGAAAAAATAACCCGTTTAATAGAGATGGCTATTGTCAAGCGCCTGCCCGTCGTTATCGTTTCAAGTTCAGGTGGAGCTAGGATGCAGGAAGGAATTTTGAGCCTTATGCAATTAGCCAAGACCAGCGGCGCTTTAAAGCTCTTGCACGAGGCCAAGCTATTGTATATATCGATACTGACCGAGCCAACTTTTGGCGGAGTAACAGCCAGTTTTGCCATGCTGGGTGATATTATTATCGCTGAACCAGGCGCTCGTATTGGTTTTGCCGGACGTCGGGTAATCGAACAAACGATAAGGCAAAAATTGCCGCCTGATTTTCAAACGGCTGAATATTTACTTAAACACGGGCAAATAGACATGGTCGTAGAACGTTCAAAAATTCCCCAAACACTCCATCGGTTAATTGAGTTCCACCAAAATTCAGTCCCCCAGGCTCTAAATGTCGAAAAGTTAAAAAATAGCCCGTTAAACCATGTTAAAGTGTAATCATTAAATATAATAAAAGAGTTATGACAAGCAATAAATTACCTCCCTTAGATTTTGAGTTACCGTTAAGTAATTTAAATAGCCAAATTGAAGCCCTAGAACGCCAGCTGCCGAATAATCCGCAACTGGAGCAGGAAATAAGCGAATTATATAAACAGTATGAAAGTTTGAAGAAAACTATTTACGGCAATTTAAGGGCTATTGACCGACTGGCAATCGCCCGCCACCCTAATAGACCGTATACAAGGGACTATTTAGAAAGATTTGACCCTAATTGGCTTGAGCTTCATGGCGATAGGCATGGTGTTGATGACATGGCGATGGTTTGCGGGTTGGTTAAATTAGATAATTACAAAGTCGTCGTCGTTGGTACACAAAAAGGTCGCAATATTCGCGAAAAACAATTGTGTAATTTTGGTATGCCTCAGCCTGAAGGTTACCGAAAGGCTTTAAGATGTTTTAAACACGCTCAAAAATTTAATCTACCTATCATTACCTTAATCGACACTCCTGGAGCTTATCCTGGTATGGCGGCTGAAGAACATAACCAAGCTCAGGCCATCGCCTTTAACTTATTTGAATTGGCTGATTTAACAGTGCCGGTAATTTCGGTTATATTAGGCGAGGGTGGGTCCGGTGGGGCTTTAGCTATAGGTTTTACCAATACCATATTAATGCTGGAAAATTCGGTTTACTCGGTCATTTCGCCGGAAGGCTGCGCATCAATTTTGTGGCGTAGCGCCGACAAGGTTCAAGACGCATGTGAAGCTATGAAAATAACAGCTCTTGAAAACAAAGAATTAGGCATTGTCGATGAAATAATACCCGAACCTTTAGGTGGGGCTCAATCCGGTTGGGACGAGGCGGCTGCCAACACTAAAAAATGCATAATTAAGCACTTAGAATTGTTGAGCAAAGAAACCGATTTGGTTAAGCACCGCATAAATAAATATAGAAAAATTGGCTTTTATAAAGACTAAGCTTTAGCCTTTAGCGCTTGTTCTTTTTACCGGAGCTAACGCTCTTATCTTGGCTATCCGGGTTTTGTAAAAGAGTTAAATATTTTGTCTTTAGAATTTGGGCCAATTTGTATTGATTGGCTTCTTTGGGTATTGAATCAAGCGTTTCTAGCGCTGTTTCGTAGTCTTGGTCGCGAGCTAGAGATTTGGCTAGTTTTAAATACAGTGAATACAATTGGTCGATTTGTTTGTCGTTTAATTTACCTTGTGATTTTAACTGCTCCATATAGGCGCAGCATTCATCTAGCTTGCCTTGTGACAGTAAATTGGTGATTTGCGTATCTACAGTAACGCTAGGGTTTTTAGCCATCAAAACGTTTACACAATAGTATACGACACCTGATATTAAGGCTAATGTAAATACACCTAAAAAAACCAATTTTAAACTTTTAAGACCACCAGAAGTTGGCGGCTTACTGATTTTCTTCTGTTTAAACTGACTAGGGTCAAAACTGCGTAAATTAGAAAATTTACTGGTTGAGGGGGATTCTGGAGCAATATCAGCTGGTGGGGTTTTGGCCAATTCTTCAAGACGCTTCAAGGCGATGTCTTTGGAGCTTAAATTGGCGTTATCGCTGTGATTGTCCTTTACCTTTTCGGTTGATACGCTTTCGTTTGTATACCCAGTATTTGGGTGGCTTTCGTGGTAGTTTGTCGACTCGGCCGGGTTTAAAGTTGAATTATCGACGTCGTCAAAATTGTCCGACAATCTATCAACTGGTGCAATCATGGTATTCCAGTCTGGTAGACTGCTGTAGCTGGCCGTCGTTTTGTCGGTGGCAATATATTGGTTTACTTCTTCGGGGTCGACTTTATATTCTTTGTTAAAAATGTTATGGGGTGGACTATTTTGTGGTGGCGGTGGTGGCGGTGGTTGGTTAAGCCGGGTTTGAGCTGTTATGGCTTGGGCCAGCGATATTTCATTTTCTTTAAGATTAATGATTTCTATAAGGGCATCGGCTACTTCGTCCATTGTTTTGTAGCGACTATTAGGGTCTTTGGCCAACATTTTGTCGATTAGAGCCTCTAGCTGGACGGGAAATTTTACGTCCAGACCCATTTGATTTATTTTTGGCGCTGGGTTAGATAAATGCATAGACATAACTTTGACAACTTGCTCGGACAGAAACGGCACTTCACCGGTTAAAGCTTCAAAGATTACTATACCTAGCGAATAAATATCACTGGATGGCCCGACTCTACTGTTTATGCATTGTTCTGGGCTCATATAGGTAGGCGATCCGCAAACGGTACCGGTTTTAGTTATGCGATTGCCGTCTGTTTCTTCTTGGGCGATTCTGGCTATACCGAAATCAACTAGGATAGGGAACATGGGGTCGTCACCGCGTTCAACCAAAACGATATTTTCGGGTTTTATGTCACGGTGTACAATGTTATGGCGGTGAGCCTCGCCTAACGCTTGAGCGACACCGACAAAAATTGGCAAAGCCATTTTATAGTCGAGGCGTTTGTTTTCTATAATTAAATCAGCTAACGACGTTCCTTGAAGAAAGTCCATCACGATATAGGGACGGTTAACTTTAGGTATAACACCAAAATCGTAAATAGTAATGATATTGGGGTGGCTTAGACGACTGGAAGCCTTGGCTTCTTGAATAAAACGGCGGTTAAACTCGTCGTCAGAAACTAAATAATCGTGGAGGATTTTTATAGCTACTTCACGCCCAATAACTTCTTGGTAACCTTTGTAGACCGACCCGGCGGCACCTTGCCCGATTAAAGATTCTACTTTGTAGCGACCATCCAAAACCAGCCCTATAATTGGGTCGTCACCAATTAAAACAAGTGATGACCCGTCTTTGGGGCAAGTCATTAGGTTTTCATTAGACTGAAAGTTGCAAAATAAACACAACTTCATGATTTCACGTTAATCTTACAAAAGGGGGACAAAAATAAGTTATATTATTTAAAATTACTTTAGTAATATCCTTATAATACTATAATAAATCATTAAATTGATTAAAAAATTTTTTTTTTCAGAAAACCTATTGACAAAACCGTACCACCTTAAGAGAGTAGCAAGATGAAAAGCCCTTTAATGTTAATTTTTTTAACTGTTTTTATAGATTTAGTTGGTTTTGGCTTAATCGTCCCTGTCTTACCAACCTATGCCAAACAATTTAATGTTGACGCAACCGTCGTTGGTTTTGTGTTGTCGATTTACTCAATAATGCAGTTTTTCTTTATGCCTATTTGGGGAAAATTGTCAGACGTAAAAGGCAGGCGACCAATACTTCTGTTTAGTTTATGTGCCAGTGTCGTGGGTTATTTAATCTGGGGTTTTTCTAATTCCTTGATCATGCTAATTCTGGCTCGAGCTGTGGCCGGAGCTGGCAACGCTAATATAGCTGTAGCTCAGGCTTATGTTACCGATGTTACAACGCCAGAAAACCGTGCCAAGGGGATGGGCGCCATTGGTGCAGCTTTTGGTCTAGGCTTTGTTTTAGGGCCGGCTATAGGTGGTCTGTTATCGAGTTTTGGACTTGCCCATATTGGTTTTGTGGCAGCTGGTTTAAGCGCTCTAGACTTGGTGCTTACATATTTTATGCTTCCTGAACCACCCAAAAGGTCGAACGCTGCTACTCAACGCTTTGACCTTAAGCCTGCGTTTATATTTAATACGATTAAAGACCCTAAATTCCAAGGTTCTTTGTTAATATTTTTTATTTCTACCCTGGCCTTTGCCAACATGGAAGCCACTTTAGTATTATTAACTAAATTAAAATTTGGTTATACGGCTCGTGCCAATAGCTTTATGTTTACTTACGTTGGATTGATAATTGTATTTGTCCAAGGCGGCATGATCCATAGAATGGTCAAAAAATATGGCGAAAAAACAATGGTTGTGGCTGGTTGCGTGATACTAAGTATAGGACTTTTTCTAACTGGGTTTAGCGCCAATCAGGCAATGCTTTATGTCTCTTTGGCACTTTTAGCGATTGGTTCGGGAATAAATACCCCGGCCAACCAAAGCATGCTGTCTAAATTGGCACCAAGTGAAAACTCGGGGGCTATTTTAGGAATAGGACAGTCGCTGTCAACTTTGGGTCGCATTTTTGGGCCTTTAATTGGTGGATACGCCTTTGACCATGTTAGTATCCAGGCACCATATGTAATAGCTGGATCAATTATGCTTTTGGCATTCTTTGTAGCCATGCAACTGCCTAAAGTAAAAGATTTAACGGTATCAGCTTAAGTAACAAATTTAAAGGTAGAGGTATTTAGGTCATGAAATTTTTAATCTTAGGGTCAGGGAAAATGGGTTATGCTCTGGCTTACGATTTGATTAGAAGCGAAGGTGTAAAACAGGTTATTTTGGCTGATAGTAATACTAAAAATTTAAAGCATGCAACTAAGTTATTAATTGATAAAAAGGTTATTCCGGTTAGCTTGGACGTAAATAATCAGGACGAAACCCTGGAGATTATGAAATTTGTTGATGTCGTAGTTAGTTGTTTGCCTTATAATTTTAATTTGCAGGTAGCCTCGATGTGTCTAATTGCCAACCGACATTTTCTTGATTTAGGTGGTAATGAAGATGTTTTAAGACAACAGTTTGAACTCAATGACTTGGCCAAGAAAAAAAATGTTATCCATATGCCTGACTTAGGCCTGGCTCCCGGACTAGTATCTTTAATAGCTTTGACTGAAGCCAATAATATGGATGAGTTGTACGAAATTAAAATTAGGGTGGGTGGGATTCCTATCGAACCCAAGGAACCATTGAACTACTGTAAATTATTTAGCGTAAATGGACTTATCAACGAATACGTTGAAGACTGTGTGGTTATTAAAGATGGGCATTTATTTAAACTGCCAGCTTTGACTGAATGTGAGACAATCGATTTTGTAAAGCCTTTTGGTGAAATGGAGGCATTCTATACAGCAGGAAACGTAAATAATTTATTTAATATCTTAAAAGGTAAAATAAAGCATTTAAACTATAAAACTATCCGTTATCCAGGTCATTGTGCACAAATGAATTTATTAAAGACATTGGGTTTGATGAGTAGTGTGCCTATTAAAGTCAATAAACACAATGTAGTACCACGTGATTTATTGCATAATTTGCTTGATAAAGCTTTACCCGATAATGAACCGGACGCCGTTTTAATCCGTATTAATGTAACTGGGGTCAAAAATTCAAAGCCAGTTGAAGTTATTTGGGAATGCGTTGATTTGGCTGACGAGGTCAATAATATTTCGGCTATGATGCGCATGACGGCTTTTCCAACTTCGATAATAGCTCAAATGGTAGCCAAAGGCGAAATAGACCAATCAGGGGTATTGGTGCAGGAAAAAACGGTTCCTTTAGATAAATTAATCAATGAATTGGCTGTGCGTGGTATTAATATTACCAGGCAGCAAAGGAGCCCTGTTGTAGCTTAAATGAAACTAAAGAAAATTATTTTTTTATATTCAGTTATTTCATTCATATTAATGGGTAACCCCGTTTTTAGTAAATTTGTTAAAGCAGGAGGTAAAAATATGACTAATACCAGCGTCACAACCGGTTCGATCGACCAGTATATCGCTGAATCGAAATCGGCATACGAAAAAACGCTCAAAGCTTTTGTCGATATTCCTTCGGTTTCTATGGAATATATGCAAGATAATATCGATAAAACTTTTGCCAGTGATATATTAGCCTCACTGGATAATATAAAAGTTGATAACCCTATTTTGCAAATGGCTAAATTGGCTAGCGACAGTCTTAAAGCTGCTGGTTTTGCCACTAAAATTTACCCGACCAAATTATTTCCGGTGGTTACCGGTGAATTGATACAAAATCCCGATTATCCAACCGTGTTAATATATAACCATTTAGACGTTCAGCCAGCCGATGCGACCGAATGGAAGCATAAACCTTTTGACATGGTGATAAAAGACGATAAATATTATGGCCGTGGGGCAACCGACGATAAAGGGCCAGCTTTGGCTGTGTTATTTGCCGCTAAATACGTCAAAGAGCATAAAATTCCAATTAATATTAAAATCTTGTGGGAATTAGAAGAAGAAATAGGTTCTCCATCGTTTGAGGCTTTTCTCAAAAAAAATAAAGATAGTTTTAAAACCAATTCAATAGTTGTTAGTGATACTATTTGGGTGTCGCGTAATAATCCTGCTGTAGCCTATGGTTTGCGCGGACTTCAAGGAGCAAGTATTAAATTGACTACCGGAGCCAAGGATATTCACTCTGGTACAACCGGAGGTCTGGCACGTAATCCTATTGGTGAAATATGCGAACTGATGTATAAATGCTACGACCCAAAAACGGGGCATGTTAAAATCCCTCACTTCTATGATGATGTTAAAGAGCCAAGCAATGAGGAAATTGACCATTTTGTAAAATCTGGCTTTACGATAGATGATTTTAAGTTAGCTCATGAAGTAAATTCAGTCCGAACGACGGATCAAAAAGAGGCAATATTAAGGCTTTGGGCCAAGCCAACGTTTGAAATTCATGGTATTAAAGGTGGTTATATAGGTCCTGGTATTAAAACCATTGTGCCGCATAGTGCTGAAGCTAAAATCAGTATGCGACTTGTGCCAAATCAAGACCCTCACAAAATCTTTAACGAATTGGTGGCTTTTGTCCGCAGCGAATGCCCTGATGCTGTAGTCGAGTCAGAGGGAACATTAATGCCATATTTGGGCGATGTTAATTCACCGTATATGCAAGCTGCCAGTCACGCTATTAAAAAATCTTTTAATAAAGAGGCCGTGTTTACTCGAGAAGGTGGTTCTATTGGAGCTGCTATAAGTATGAATAAAATACTAGATGCTCCGATTGTATTTCTAGGCTTATCGCTGCCTGAGCACGGATACCACGCCATTAATGAAAATTTTGATTGGCAACAGGCCAGTCGTGGTATTAAGTTATTTGTAAATTATTTTGACCTTTTAAGTACGTGTAAATAAAGTCTATTGATTTAATTTTGTCAATAAATCACCACTATTTGTGCTAATATGGTCTATTTGGTCTTTATAGAATTGGTTTGTATTGCCAAGGTTAGAAGAGTTTTTGCTAAATAATTCTACTTTGTTTGATGTGATATTATTATCTGTGATTAATAGTGGTAATAGTTTTGTTATATCCTTATTTTCATTATTAATTGAACTTATGTCTAAATTAATCTTGTTACTCAGTTTTTGCTCTTGCCTTTGAACGTTTAATATTTCATTTTCCATTTGTTTGACAAACGCCTTAATATCATGAGAATTGCTTAAATTCGTAGTCATAATGTGTTCTAGAATGGTGATAGTTTTATTATCGTCTTGAATTTTTATGTTGTCGGTTTTAATATCCTCTTCGTCTTTTTTGACAATTTTTAAATCAGCCTTTACTTCTTCTTTTGGCGTTGTAAATAATTCTGGTGAGTTTACTCCATAAAACTTGGAATTTTTGTCAGATCTATATAGCTCCTTGATTATAGCGTTGAAAGCTCTGGTGCCAGGGTTATAGTTAACTAAGTTATTATCTTTACAGAACGATTCATTGTGTGGCATATTTACTCCTTGAATATTAAACTTTGGGGTTCAAGTTTATATATTCAATCGAATGATATTTTCGACAATGAGAAGATTAAATTTAAACTTAGTTTAAAGGTTTAGCCTACCACTTAATTAAGCAGGCTCCAGCGCTTAAGCCAGCCCCCATAGCCGCTAATAAAACTAAATCGCCGCGTTTGAGCTGGTTGTTTTTGATGGCGGTATCCAAGGCTAGTGGTAGTGTACCGGCTGTAGTATTGCCGTATTCACCAATATTTATGATAACTCTGTCTTTGTCGAAACCGACTTTATCGGTTACGTAGTCGATAATTCTTTTATTGGCTTGATGGGGAATGAATAAATCGATATCGCTAGCTTTCAAATTATTGCGGTCTAATATTTTATGGCAGATTTCTGCCATTTTTCGTGTGGCAAATTTAAAGACGGTGGGCCCATCCTGGTAAACATAATGCTGTCGATTGGCTACAGTTTCGCCAGACGCAGGCAATAAGCTCCCGCCAGCTGGAATGCATAAATACTTTCCGCCAGAACCATCGATCTCGTGGACAAAATCTAAGAAATATCCTTCACTCTCATTTTGCGAAGGTTGTATTAAAGCTGCTCCACCACCGTCGCCAAAAATTATACAGGTTTGACGGTCGCTGTAGTCGATAATGCTTGACATTATGTCAACCCCGGCTACGAGAACATTTTGGTGCGTTTTATTATGGACGAATTGGGCAGCCACCTGAATTGCGTATAAGAACCCCGAGCAGGCGATTGATAAATCGAATCCCCAAGCGTTTTTGGCACCAATAATATCTTGAACCAGGCAAGCGGTAGCCG
>JAJYFO010000239.1 GCA_021785395.1 bacterium
ATGGGCGTTAGCCAGATAAAGCAAGTTGCGCCTGGCAAAATCGATGTCGTTTTGGGCTTGTATTTCGAACAAAAATAAATTTTTATCGTCGGTAAAAATGCAATCGGCTCTTAATTCGGTGGGGTTGGTCAAAGAGTCGGGTAATATTTTAATTTTAGTGGTGTCGATATCTAAATTCAAAATATCATTTAGACCAGGCGATTTTACTAGCATTAGCAAAATTGTTTTAATTGACACGTCAAAATTATTGTATTTGTTTTGATTGGGTTTGTAATTGGTTTGCTTTTGCGTTTTTTCTTTAGTTGTTTCGTTTTTATGATTATTTTTTATTCTTTTAACCATGATTTTCCCTTAAAAATTTGGTCTCTGATTATATAGACCGTAAAAATAGGGAAAAAGTTGTATTAAATTTTGCTTAAAACAATTAAATATTTTTAAGGATTAAAAAATTAGGCTGGTGGTGGAAAACAGCTGGTATTTATAGTAATATCAAATATGGCTGAGAATTTCCCATGAATAAAGCTATTTATAATGCTTCGAACAGGACTTTTAATTTTTATTACCTTATTTAAAGGCAATTATATTTTAGTCAAATTTGTTAATAATTAGCTATTTTATTGACTTTTATAGTTTGTATATATATTGCTCTTAAATAAGGGGTTCATAAAGTATTGGCTTATATATTTCAATTTATAATTTATAATTAACACAGCTTTAAAGTCTTAGTTTATTCTTTATCGATTCCTGTATTGTCTTCGTTCATTTGGCTGTTAAATATGGTTTTACGCATGTTTGAACTAAAATTTCACCATAAAATCAAAAGTAATTATTGGGTTTTACCATTTATAATTTTAACTACTTTTACCCAACTACCTACTTATAGCCATATTAATAATAAAAATTCTAAACAGCTTATAGGTAATTGGTTGGGTAATATTGTAAATAGCTCAACGGCAACAAATTACGAAATGGGGCTAAATATAAAGAAAAATCGTAATAATCCAAATATTCAGGCTGACTTGAGTTTAACCGATCTTGTTAATTCAAGTCAGCATTATATTGAAATCGATTCTGATGATAATGATAACGATAATGTTATTTTAAAAGATATAGCTTTTGAAATACTTTGTGGAAAACCCAAACCAGGTTCGATTTTAGTTACCTTGCTGCCTACCATCCATTTAAGACTGGCACATAATCAGCATAAGCTAATAGGTTCAGTTATGATTGATTCTGTTAACTACAGTATTGTTTTAACTAAACAGGATGATGATGAAGAAACCATAAAAAGCAAAAGCCCTTCTAAAGTTAGCAAAAAAGATGCTAAATCTAAAGAACTAATTGCTAAAGTCACTGATAAAAATAACCCGAATCGGCTTGCCAGGCCAATACATAAAGATAGTAAATCAACTGGAAGCGTTAATGCTAAACCTGTTAGAAATTATTTGGCAAATAGAGTAAATAATTCTCTTAACAATGATACTAATTATAATTCAAGTAGTAATAACGACACAAACATAGCAAATAATTCATCCGATGATATAAGCTTTCGTCATGAAATGTTTCCCAATAATTATTGGGGTTATGATAATATACCATCTTTGCGTGAGAAAAATAACGTTAGAGAATATGCTAAACAAAATACATCAAGTCATATTTCCGATAGTGAAAATAGTGATAATTCTTCTTATTCATTCGAAAATGGTGTTTTAAAGGCTAGTGTTAAGCATAATGTATCGCTACCGCCAGTACCAGATTATTTAAAAGCTGGCGTTAAATATGATGAAAGTATTCTTAAATCTAAAAAGCTAACCAGGTTATGGTATAGAATACCTGATTGGCTGGCTGGTACCTGGTTATCTAAAAGTCAAAGAATTATAAATTCATCTTATCCGTTTTTAAATAATAGCCAAGGAATAGCTGAACAGGAAGGTTGTTATGGTTACGAAGTGGATAAATTAAGCCATATTTGGAGTTTTATGATGTTACCAGCTTACCTAGATATTAATGCTAACAATAATGAACCAGTGGTTGTACATTCGATTATTTTCTATTTCAAACCACTGAAATTAGAAAGCCGTAAATTTGTTACTATGATTAAGGTTTATCAAGTATATGTGCGCAAGTCTGATAATATAATCGAGCAGACCGTACAACATGAATCAATTAATACTGACAAATATATTAATGAAAATACATATCAAGTGATTTCTTCAAATAAATGGTTCGACGGACAAGGTAAACCTACATCAGTAGATACAAGAGAATCGTATTCATATCGACAAAAACCATTTAAAGAAATTACGGAAATGCCATTAGCTAAAGAATTGCGTGAAGATTTTATAAATTACTTGAATAGCCATGGCTTAAGTAATTTGGTCCCTAAGTCTTAAAAAACTTTCCTATAGATTATTTCGTATAATAAATTTTTAATGTCTCTATTGAGATTTAGGTGGGCAACCAAAAGATATCGATACTAGCGATAATCGATATAGCCTATAATTAGAACTAGTCTGTGAGTCAGGTCTAGCTAAATTCTTAAATAGGGCAAATGGAAAACCCTGATTCATTAGTAATTTTTTTTTGCCTTAAAATATTTTAAAAGCAGACCCAATTACTAAAAGTCAAGGTTTGCGCAAGCAACCGCGTAAGCGGTCTACCTTGACTTTTGAGTAGGGCTGCTAAAATCTAATATATGGCAAAAGAAATATATGTTTGCTAAAATATTTTAATCTATAAAATTAAATTTTAAAACTTTAAGTTGCATATACGTAAGCGTTCCACCAAGCACATCTTGATTGATTATAAATTAATTGCTAGATTTGTATTATAAACTTAAAGAAGGTGGTAGTCAATGCCCAGGAAGTATAAAACTAAAGACCAGTGGTTTAAAATTGTAAAGTCATGGACTGAAAGTAATTTGACCCAGGCACAATTTTGTCGAAATAATAAATTGGCAGGCACCACATTCGCAAAATGGAAAATGAAATATCAAGATCAAAGCCAGCAAGCCAAAAATACCAAAAAAAATTCTCAAACGAATCAAAATGTTCAGTTTCTACCAATCACGATAAAAGAAAACATCCCAATGTCCGATATATATCTTGTAGCAAAGGTTCAAACTGGTAATAATTTGGTTTCTATCTTCAAAGGAGCAGATTTGCAGACGTTAGAAGCTTTATTCAGGGCTTTAGGTAGCTAAAATGCTAAGTGGTATATTTAATTGCCGAATTTTCCTTTGCACGCAGGCGACAGACATGAGAAAAAGCTTTTACACCTTATCAGGGCTAGTCAGGCAAGCTATGAATTTAGACCCAATGAATGGTGCGTTATTTGTTTTTAAAAACAAATCTAATAATAGCCTTAAAATTTTATATTTTGATGGTGATGGATTTGCAATTTGGTATAAAAAACTAGCCAAAGGTACATTTAAATTCCCTGATTTAGGAAAATACGATTGCTCTGGAATTGAAATAGATGCCACCACGTTAAGATTGATACTAGATGGAATAGATTTAATTAATATTCGTAAAAGAAATAGATATGCAATTGAAAATAACGTCGAAAGTATTGTATAATAATTGCTATAAACAATTACAATTACTACTTTTCAGACAATAATGAATTCAGATTTTTTAAATGATTTACCAGATGACATTTCATTATGTCACGAGCTAATAAAAAAACTGTTTGCCGATAATCAAA
>JAJYFO010000240.1 GCA_021785395.1 bacterium
TTGACTTAAGGCGTCTTTACGAACGTGTAAATCGACAAAAACGGGTAGGATAAATTCTTTTAAAACGACTCTTTCGTTAATTATTTTATCGTAAGCTAAATAAGTTGAACCTTGACCACCAGACCCCAGATAGCTTTCGACCGCGTAGCGTTCGTCTTTAAGTTTATTGCCAAGGTCAAGGGGTTTTAAATTGTTTCGTTTAGGCGGACTTGATAGCGTCTGTAACCAAATGTCGGTGTAACTATGTTCGCTTGGTGGTTGGAGAATTTCGATTACGCTTGAATCACGCGGAATATGATGGGCGTACTTTTCAATTGATTTTAGTATAAGTTCGCGGTGGTTAAGATCCGGAACGCAACTTAAATTGAGTTTAAAATTTGGGTAGTTAATTTGTTTTTTTGATTCAAAAATAGATTTTTGTTTAGCATTATTTTGAGAATTTTTAAGAACGTCAATTTTAAATATCAGTGATTTACTTAAAGAATTTTTTGATTCGTTAGCTACTGTGATATTTTCGATTGAATCCCAATGTATCATCGGGTCGGTGATTTTTACGTTGTTTAAATAACGGCCAAAGGCAAAACCTTCTTTGGTGAATTTAATAAACTGTTGTCGGTTTCTTTTTTGATGTATATACATAGCAACAGGTATGAGAATGAAAGCTATAAACATTAAAAATGAAATCAAAACATTACAATTATTAATAATTTGGCTTGGACTTAAACTATCTTGAGTATTTAAAATATTCAAGTTACTCGAACTTATAAAATTGCTGATTAAAGTTAGTATTTGTGACCCTAGGTTTGTAAAAAATATTAATACAACCGAAAACAATACGATTAATTTTTTTCCAGGGCTAGACAGTTTAAAGCGCTGTTCAAACCATTTCTCAATACTCGAATTATACTTGTATGGAATAACTATTTCATTTTTATCATTTGTTTCAATATTTTTTAAATTTCTATCTAAAACTACTTTCATCAATTCAATGCATTTAAACATTGGTATTAATAAAATAAATAGTCCTTGAAAGACACCAAATAAATCATGGCAAAATTTGTCTGACATGTCAGGTATTAAAAACCCTAAGAAAAAAGTTAATACAAAAAGACAGAATATCCAAAAGTTACTCCATAAAAACGTTTTGTGGATCGTATTAATTGTATTTTGTAGTATACCTGGAAATAATGATAATAATTTTTTATCTGGAAATAATTTTCTAAAATTTTTATAATAGTCAAATAAAGGCTTTAAGTACAAGAATATCCAAGCAAAAGAAAAGATCCAGTTGATAATATATAATTTGGTAAAACAAAAATTGCTAAATATGCTGATTTTTGCCAACAAGTATAAATATACGTCATTATTAACAAGTAAATTTGTTATCTCATTGTCACTGTGATAGTTGCAATTGTAAATGTAAAACCAATTAAATTCTGATAATATTGAATTGATTATGATAAGGCTTAGTGTGATTTTAGTATTGGTGTTGAATTTTGGCTGACTCATATCAATATTCAAATATTGTTTAGTTAAAATATTTAAATTTTTTAATGAGTTTATAAAAACGTAATATAAGCCTATGTTTGAACTTAGGTTAAGTATTGCATCTATTACTAAAAAAAATAAATTATGTGAGTTAGTATTGTATTTTAAAAAATTCTGATACGAGAAGGCTATAAAATACAGGCATAAATAGATTATTGTTGATTTTTTGGGAATGCAATTAAAAACAAATTTAAATTCTTTGACAATTTTTGTGTAAATCCCTAAAATCCGCTTAGAAAAATTTTTCGTTTTTGTCTCGGAAATAAATTTAGAATCACCTGGCGCTATCTTATAAATTGTGATATTTTCATTGCCGGCACTTTTTTCTTGATTTCTGTTTAAGTCTTTTCTATTATTATCCAGACTGTCATGATTAATTTCTATGAGTTCTTTACCTGGTTTGATTTCTCTCACATTAGTTTCGTTTGAAATACTATCAGTATTTAGGTTATTATTATCTGTCATAATACTTGACCTTTAATCTTTTATATTTAGTAGTTTTTCATTTGTAGAATTACTTTTTAATATAATTCGTGGTATGCTATTAAGCTGAGACCCCAATTTGAATTGCGTGCATTTAATTATCAAATTTGTCAACTGCTTTTTAGAACCAAGTAAGACATTTCTATAATTTAAGTGTAATACTATTTTAATAATTTTAATTTATCGAACAAATTTTTAAACTTTAAATCTTGAGGATTGTAATTATCGTATTTTGCCGTATATCCATTAACTAGGTTAGTACTATTGGTTTTCTTACTAATTAAGTTTTTGTAGTAATTAGCCATTATTTGAATCGGCTCAGCTCGTTTACCCGATAATAAAATATCTAAATCAGCACGTGCTTCTTCAATATTATTTAAATTATAGTTAGCAATCGCTTTGTATAAAAGCGCTTCGTTTAGTAATAAGCGACTATAATAGTAATTATGGTCATTTAGAAAAGTATTGGTTAATGCTAAAACTTTATCATAATTTTTCGCTAGTAAGTCATTGTAGGCCATGCAAACTATAATATATTTGTGACAGGGATTTATTTTTAATTCTTTTAAATAAGTTGCTTCGGCCAGTTTGTACTGTTGCGTTTTAGTATAGGCAGTTGCCAGGCTGAGGTTGAAATTGCTTGGATTGGGCAGTTCTTTTGGGTCAACTTGGCTTAAATAATTTACGGCTTTATTGTCGTTATTTAAGACTAGATTATAGTAACCTAGCATATAATTGGTTAAATTACTGTTGTTTAATTCCATTAAACCGCTAACGATAACACAGGTTACAGACATAATAAGGGCTGGATAAAGAGCATCCTGCTTATGAATACATTCGTATGTGTGAATGATTTTTTCCAATAAATTAAATTTTTTAATTGTTAATTGGCTGTTATCTTGGATGTTCATAATTTATACTTCCTAATTAAACTAGTGATTTAGATATTCTATTATTTCGGTTACGTCTTGATACCTGTTTTCTGTTTTTACGGCTGTTGCCTTTAACACCACATTATTAATTTTATCGTTAATCTGACTATTCGTTTTTTGAGGGTTAGACTGGCTTATAGGTACAGGCTCGGTACTGGTTAATAAATAATATAAACTGGCGCCTAGACTATAAATATCGCTTTGTCTGCTACTTAGCCCTTGAAACTGTTCAGGCGGCATATACGCGTGTTTGCCGACGACTTTACTCACTATGGTTACCGAGCTATTTTGTCTGGCTACGTTAAAGTCAATAATTTTAATATCATTATTGCTTAAATAAATAATATTATCGGGTGTAAGGTCTCTGTGTATTATGGGTGGGTCCTGGCTGTGTAAATAATTAAGCGTATTACAAAGCTTAAGGGCTATTTCTTCGACCCGTTTATCTGGCAGTGGACCGTCTTTTAAGACAAGGTCTTTTAGGGTTATCCCATCAATATATTCTAAGACTAAATAGGCTCTATGGTCTTGCGTAAAGTAATCGAGCAGTTTTACAATATTGGGATGGTTGATTTTTTTAAGGATTTTGGCTTCGGCTTCAAATTGACTTAAGGCGTCTTTACGAACGTGTAAATCGACAAAAACGGGTAGGATAAATTCTTTTAAAACGACTCTTTCGTTAATTATTTTATCGTAAGCTAAATAAGTTGAACCTTGACCACCAGACCCGAG
>JAJYFO010000241.1 GCA_021785395.1 bacterium
AAAATCACTTTGGGCTCGATCTTGGCAGCCAGTAGAAGCGTAGGTATAGAACCTCCGCTAACTCCGCCAATGGTCGCGAAGCTATCCAGCTGAGCCATCTGACAAGCAAGTCCAGCTCCAGTTCCGGCTAAAATAGCGCGGATAGAACCAGAACTAACCATAAGGTTGAATCGGCCAAGCAATTTACTGCTCAGCTTAACCTGATTCGTGTTCATGATGTTTACCCTTACAAGAGTTTAAGAAAGAGTTTAGACTTTATGTAATTTTTGGTCTAAACTAGGGGGAGGTTGCTAGCTTACACGCTAAGCCTAATTAAACTTATACGTCGAACGACGTATAAGTTTAATTTTTAATAGTGGCTTGGTGTTGCTTAAATAGAGTGGAGAAAAAAGTTAGAGATAAAAGAAGTAATGGCCATTATTATATAGTTTTAAGTGTCATATAACAAACTTGTGGTCTAACCAAAAAGCACCTATAGGTTAACTCTCTAGCTAACTGATTATTTAAATTAGTTAGACTTAATAGTACTCATACGTATTATATTAAATATTAATGTTTATCTGCACTAAGCTAATTGTAAAGAGGATCGGTTTTATTGGTGGAAAAATAGCCCATAAAATTTTTATAAATTCAAAAACTTTGGCAAAAATTAAAGATTGTCATTCAAGATCCCTTAACAATTTTTGTGTAAACTCCTAAAATCTGATCAGAGAAATTTTTCAATTCTGTCCTCGAAATAAATTTGAAATTGATTTAAAATTGCATTCCAATTATGTACTGGCATTGTCCATTTTTTAAGAATGTCTTGTGAAACCAAGTAAAGAAGCTTAAAAAGCGCATCGTCCGTTAAGAATGAACTTTTAGTCTTGGTGATCCGCTTAATGCCACTATTGAAGGCTTCAATCGCATTTGTCGTATAAATTATTTTCCTGATTTCTGGTGAATATTCAAACATGGTCTTAACTCCATCCCAGTTATTGCGCCAAACTTTTACTGCATAAGGGTATTTCTCACCCCAGATTTTTTCAAACTCTGATAGGGCTTCTAGAGCCGAATTTTCATTAATAGCTTTATATATTGGCTTCATATCAGCGCATAAACTTTTCCTGTCCTTATAATTAACGTATTTATTGCAATTTCTGATGATATGAACTATACAGCGCTGTATTTTGACATCCGGATAAACAGATTTAATTGCCGAATCGAAGCCTTTAAGCCCATCAATACAGGCAATTAAAATATCCTCAACGCCTCTTGATTTAAGATCATTCATTACTGTTAGCCAGAATTTAGCCGTTTCTGCCTCACCTATCCAGAAACCTAATAAGTCTTTCCTGCCGTCAAGTTTAATACCTATAATCGCATATACAGTCTTTTTGCAATAACTTCCATTCTCCTTAACATCAAAGACCATACCATCAAGAAACAGCACTGTATAAAGCTTTTCTAGTGGTCTGTTTTGCCAATCTTTGGCAATTGGCAAAACTTTATCTGTAATTCTAGAAACCTGCTCTTTTGATATTGAAAACCCGTACATCTCTTCTATTTGTGAACTTATAGCCTCAGTGCTCATTCCCCTGGCATACATAGATAAAATTTTATCATCGATGGATGTTACGTCTTTCTGGTGTTTCTTAACCAATTTTGGCTCATACTCAGAGTTTCTGTCCCTAGGGATTTCAACTTCAAATTCGCCAGCGACATCAGACTTTAACATCTTTTTTGAGTAGCCGTTTCGAGAATTATCTGTTTTCTTATTTTTATAATCATATTTTGAGTAGCCAAGCTCATCTTCAATTTCAGCTAAGAAACAGCTCTCAAACAGTTTAGAATAGGCTTTTTTCAATGTATCTCGGATTTCCTCAGCAGTTATTGGATTACCACTGCGGTAGCGCTCTTTAATGTATTCTTGATTAAATATTGATATTTCGTTATGATTTTTATTTTTATCTTGTTCTTTCATTGCTATCCTCCATTTTTAATTTACAATAACTTGGAGGTTTACACAAATTAATTTATGGATCCAAGGGCGTCAAAATTATTGTTTTTAGACATAAAATATCCTTTATGAAATTCTGGAATAATGAGAAACTACCGTGATTTGTCTATCTTGGTTGTTTGTGTGATTAACCTATTTGTTTTGGTGACTATCCTAATTGTTTGGGTGACTATCCTGTTTTTTTTGGTGACTATCCTAATTGTTTGGGTGACTATCCTGTTTTTTTTTGTGGCTGGCCTAGTTGTTTATGTTGTCTGGCCGATTTCACCGTAAATGTATCCAGGAAATTAGCCAGAATAGGAGAAGTTATTTATTAACCAATAATTTGTTGAAAAATAGAAATTACCCCTTTAAATATAAGAACGGAAAAATGAGGAAAAAAGTTCTAAAATTTGGGGTTGAATTAATGTTAAATAATTTTAAGGTGGCTAAATTAGTGTATAACCTTTTGATTAAGTGCCTTAAAACTACTTACAAAAGCCGATCGACTAAAAATTGTTTAGCCCTAAGTTAAAGGCAATGCTCAAGAGGGTCATTAATATCAAGTTCACCCTAAAGCCTGTTAGAGTTTTATAAAAGGCAGATTAATTAGCTACCGAAAATTAATGGGCTCTATTGCCTTAAATCAACAGCCTATTTGCTATTTTTTGCTATGTTTTTCAGATAGGGTGCTGTTTAACAAGCAAAGGTCGATTATACTTGCTTGGTCAAGTTATGAACAGACCGCCAAAAAAGCATTTGGCCGAGTAAAACATATGACAATTTTATAGGCTATTTATTTTGAGCGTCGATTATAGACAGGATAAGCATTTCGTCGATGTCTAATAAATCAGCTATTTGGTTAATGGGCAATTTTTTAGTAGAGTAAAGCCTTTTAACAGTTTCTTCGAGTGCTAGCTTCTTGCCCTTGGCTTCACCTCTTAATTCACCTTCGGCTTTACCTTCAGCTTTACCCTCGGCTTTACCTTCAGCCTTACCCATTTGGTAGAGGTCTGTATCTTGAGCATTAATATGAACCGGCATATTTTTTACCTCGATTATTTCATTAATTTTAATTATAGCATTTTTCCGTAAGCTTGACAAGGTCGTTAGCATCTTAATCAATTCACTCTGGTGGTTCTCGTCGGTAATTGAATTTAGAGAATTTAATAAATTTATTAAATTCTCTTGCTCTAGTCCATCGCTACATAAAATGCTAAGCAGCTTAACTTTTATATCGCTGCAATTTAAAAATAGCTTGGCCTGTAGTGTTGACAGGTCAATAATAGTGTAATTAAAGTCGATAATGCCATCGATTTTTAGGCTAGACGGCATATTCATTCTGTTTTTACCTACGTAAATAACGTATTGGTGTGGTATTACACTAAATTTTTTTATGATGGATAGAAAATACTGTAGCATTCTATAGTGCATGGCTGAATCGTTGGTCGCTTGAATTTCAATGTGAATAGAAGCTTTGGTGTCTTGAATCATAAAATCGAGTTTAAGTTCGGTCGCAATTTGGATATTCGAATCGACTTTTATAGAGCTGGTAGGGTCGATCTTTTCTTTTAGAATATCGCCTAAAATGCCAGTTTTAACCAATAAACTAAATAATTCTTTTAAAAGGGCGT
Organism: bacterium; assembly: GCA_021785395.1. GTDB lineage: Bacteria > Cyanobacteriota > Vampirovibrionia > Obscuribacterales > JAKAZS01 > JAKAZS01. Next base: position 3,613 of record JAJYFO010000241.1, read on the forward strand.
GATCCCTTAACAATTTTTGTGTAAACTCCTAAAATCTGATCAGAGAAATTTTTCAATTCTGTCCTCGAAATAAATTTGAA
>JAJYFO010000242.1 GCA_021785395.1 bacterium
TAAATCGCCTAGATGCAGGAACTTCGACCACATAATCGTTTTTTAATAGACCGTCAACCTATCGCCACCCTTGTTAATAGCATGCTGAAGTGCTTGGATTGAAGCCAGTTTCAACTCGCCAGGGTGTTTGGCATGGTTAGGATAGTTAGCTACTCCAACACTGGTGGTTATAGAAAAACTTTTATTGTTGATGATAAAAGTATGCCCAGCAATTTCGTTGCGAAATTTTTCCAATTTCAAAACGCAGTTAGCCAAGTCTAATTCAGGTAAAACAACCGCAAAATAGCCAAACACGCATAGGCTTGCAAACTGCGGCTCTTCCAACTTCTTTTGCAAAATTTCGCTAATGGCGCTAACCAGACTTATACATATTGGCATTTGATATGTCTTAGCAAAGTCTTCAAGGTTGTCAATCATTAACAAGGCCAAATTTATTGGGGTATTTAATAGGTTGGCGCGTTTAAACAGACTATTAAACTGCTTTTCAAAATAATTAAAATTAAAAACGCTTATATGCGTACCAACAAAAATATTTTTATCGGTTTGATTAGGCATGAATTCAAGCGGTTGATATTTAATCAGGTCTTGATTACCACTGTTGTAAACAGAACTAATGACCTCATCGTTATTGGCTTGGCTTAAATTCAACTGCCGATTTAAGCGACAGTTCCACGTCGTCAAATCATTATCCACGGTATGTAAAAACGCTGAATTATTTTGATTAGTCATAAAAAATTTAGTAACTAAGAATCCAATTACTAAATTTAATCACAAAATGTGGAATTAAAGTTAACATAAAATAATAATTGCAATATTATTTTATCTATAGCGGTTAAATCTAATCTATTTTTATTTTAGAAACGAACTAACTACTTGATTGTCAATAATCATTAATCAAAATAAATACAACACCATGAATACTCAAACTATCAAACAAACTCCCCTAAACCAGGCGCATCGACAGCTTAACGCTAAAATGGTCAGTTTCGCTAATTACGATATGCCAATTCAATACAAGAATATAACCAGTGAACATTTAAGCGTAAGGCAAAATGTAGGGTTGTTCGACGTATCGCATATGGGTCAGTTTGAAATAACTGGAAAAAATGCCTTTAATTATTTACAGAATCTCATTCCGTCTGATTTAAGTAAGTTAAGTGTTAGTAATACTGGCCTTTATACCCAATTGCTCAATGAATCAGGTGGTATTATCGACGATTTAATTATTTATAAAAGGGACGATGTTTTTCTTTTGGTTGTAAATGCGTCCAATAAAGAAAAGAATTTCCAATGGCTTGAATCTAATATCATATCTGATACCAAACTTACAGACCACTCTAACGACCGTAGCCTTTTAGCCTTACAAGGCCCATTTGCCTGCCAATTACTTATAGATTTAACCAGTCATCAAGATTTATTAAATTTAAAGTCTTTTAGTATAGCCGAATTTAAAATTGCCGGATTCAGTTGTTTTGCTGCCCGCACAGGCTATACAGGTGAAGATGGTTTTGAGATATTTGTAGACAATGCTAACGCCACTAATTTATGGGATATATTGCTTGACAAAGGTTGCAAGTACACCATCAAACCATGCGGGCTTGGTGCTAGAGACACTTTAAGGATCGAAGCGGCTCTACCTCTTTATGGCCACGAATTAGATGAGACAACAACACCTATTGAAGCTAGTCTAGCTTGGTGCGTGAAATTAGAAAAATGCAATTTTATTGGAAAAGCCAGACTAGAAGACCAACTGAAAAATGGTGTAGATCGTAAACTGGTTTGTCTTAAAACTTTTAACCGAACTATTCCTCGCCAAGGCTATACTGTTTTAAATGCCAAAGATGAGCCTATTGGTGTTATCACCAGCGGAACTATGGGCATTTCGCTTGGCTACCCAATTGCCATGGCCTACGTTAAACCAGAATATACTGTACCTGATACAGATGTCAAAATAGCAATTCGTGACAGCCTAGAATCAGCCAAGATAGTTAAACGACCATTTTATAAAAGGAGTTCAAAATGCTAAATCATCCCGACAAATTTAAATACGTTAAGACTCATGAATACGTAACGGCGCTTGAAAATGATACCGTAAAAATTGGCATAACGGATTTTGCCCAAGACCAACTGGGTGACGTAACCTTCGTCGAATTGCCAAAACCTGGAACCAGCTTTGAAACTGAGCGTAAATTTGGCGTAATTGAATCCGTCAAATCGGTATCCGATTTGTTTATGCCAGTAGCCGGAGAAATAATTGAAGTCAACTCAAGCCTAGAAAAGAATCCGGAATTAGTTAACAACGACTGTTACGAGGCAGGCTGGTTGATTAAAGTCAAAGTTAAAAATCCTGCCGACCTTGACAGCCTTATGTCAGCCAAAGAATACATAAGTTTTATCGCTGAATAAGTTTAAGTTTTAATAGGAGTTACCGTTACTAGCGGTCTGGACATTAGCTGATTTTTTGGAAAATTTAGCCGTTACCTTAGACCACAAATTGGGTTTAGTTCCAGATAACTGACCATCGTTGAGCGGTTTATGAATAGCCATAGTCTCGTTGTTTTGCGATCGTAGCGTGCCGCTATTTTGCGTTACGCCATTAGAATTGATCCTAGGTAACGCATTAGGAGTTGAATTAGTCATCGGGACAACAATCGGCTTAGCAGCAATTTGGCTAGCTGTATTTGATTTACGCTTAATTATATTAACCTTACTTAGCAATTCTTTGGTCGACTTCGATAAAGACTGCGTACCAGTTGCTAATTTCTCACCCATATTCTTAACCGAATCACCTACGACTTGAGTCGAGACCTTGGCTGAAGAACCAACTTTTTGGGCAATATTTTTAGTTTCCTGGGCAATTTTTTCCGGAATTTCATGGACCGGTTTAGCCTGGGTTAATGACCTAGCGCTTTGCGCTATAGAATTACCACAAGCCTTGAAAGTGTTAACATAACCATCTTTGATTTGCTTGATGCTATCACCTAATCTAGGGCTACTACCGGTATTTGCTGTTTTGGCTAGTTTAGCCGGTTTCGTGACCACAGAACGAGTTTGCGGGGTCGTTAAAGTAGCCGTCTGGGTGTCTCTGACAGCATTATTAACAGGTGTATTTTTGATTAACTTAACCGGTTTTGGCAATTTAACCTTTTTTACAGCTAGTTTCGGACTTTCGGTACCCTCAGACAAATCCATTCTAGCCGTTTTTTGTTTTTTTACAGGTATAATTTTAACAATTTGACTTGACTTAATTTTTTGCTCGGCTTCTTTCTTCTTATTCTCGTGTGACAACAAAGATAATTTAAACTTTGACCCCTTCTCTTTGGCCTTAGCCTGCACTTCCGACCCAGGGGCCTGAACATCAGCATAAGGGTCTAAAACAGACTGCGAGCTAGCCAAAATAGGGCTATTGTTATAAATACTAGCCAGCGCTAAAATCGCTAAGACTTGGCCTAGGCTTTCGGGTAACCGGGTCGTTTTTTTGTTAATCATGTTAATAATTAAACCTCATTTTCGTTTAATAGACCTAAATGCATTATAGATGTCATTAAAATAGATTTTTGGCAAAATTTCAAGAGGTGAATGATTAGATATATTAAATGTAAGCCTGGCAAAAAATTTATTGCAGACAATTAATCATAAACGACACGTAAATTATCACT
>JAJYFO010000061.1 GCA_021785395.1 bacterium
CATTGATTAAATTCTGTTTTAATTCTGGGCTTAGCCTGCCGACCATACCAAAATCAAATATACCGACTCGTCCATCGATCATAACGCGCATATTGCCTGGATGCGGGTCAGCATGAAAAAAGCCGTCTTCTAAGAGTTGTTTTAAATAAAATTCAGCCCCTAGTTTAGTAATTTCGTCGACAGAAAACCCCATGTCATTTATAGCTTTGACATCGGTTATTTTAGCACCATCGACGTATTCGATCGTCAAAACATGGCGACCAGTAAGTTTCCAAATTATTCTAGGAATACAGATATTTTCAAATTTGCGCAGATTATGCCTGAATCTGTCAGCATTACGACCTTCCTTAAGGTAGTCTATTTCTTCGTAGATAGTTTTAGCGAATTCGGTAACTACGCTTGGCCAGTCGGTATGACGACAAAGTGTCGGATAATTCATAACTTCGTCGGCTATACTGGCGATAATATTGACGTCGCTGGTTATGATTTTAAACAAATTTGGTCTTTGTACCTTAACCACGACCTTACGTCCGTCAAATAGCTCAGCCTTATAAGCCTGAGACAAACTAGCAGCAGCTATTGGATCGTCTTCAAAACTCGCGAATAAATCGTCTTTACTCTTACCCAAATCGGCTTCTATTTGTTTGAAAGCTATGTCATTTGGAAATGGGTTGACTTCTTCTTGGAGTTTGGCCAATTCTAACATAGCTGGCAATGGGAGCAAATCAGCTCGAGTTGAGAACATCTGACCGATTTTAATAAACGTTGGACCAAGTTTATTTAACTGCTTGCAAAGGTAACTACCTAACTGTCTAAATTTCTCCTGTTCGGTCAAACTTAAAGTTGTTTCTTCGGCTTCAGTACTACCTAATTTGGCCTGTTTTACCTTTTCGTATTCAAGGAAATGATAATGCGCAAAACCCCTAACTGCCACAATAAGTGTCCAAATTATGGGTACCACTCGCAAAGACATTTTAAAGCCCTCAAGCTTGTAAATATGCCACATAACTTTGAGCGATGATTTAATCACCATTAAGGCCGTTATATCCTTAAACGTTTCATGGATCGGATTATTTGAAGATTTATCGGCCGTGTTAAACAAATTTAATTTACCTTGCTAGTATATAAAGCACTGATATTAAATCTATTCTAAAGGTAATTTTAAATGTTGTCAGTAAGTTTTATAGAAAATTAAAGACTATTTATTTTTTAAGGCCAAAACCTGGGCGTCAATAATTTCCTTAACCCCTTTGTTGGCAAGCTCCATAAGCTGGGGCAGTTTTTCATGATTCCAAGGGGTGCTTTCAGAGGCAATTTGTAATTCGATAATATTGCCCGATTGGCTTAATACTATGTTACTATCCATTTCTGCCTGAGCGTCTTCATGATAATTAGGGTCTAAGACCAATTGTCCTTCAACCTGGGCTATGCTTACTGCCGCCATGTGCTCAATGACCGGCAAATCCTCACCCGAATTAGTGCGTCGAATTTTAGCCAACGCGTCATAAAGAGCCAGATACGCTCCGCTTATACTGGCTACTCTAGTTCCACCGTCAGCCTGCAATACATCGCAGTCTATAGAAATTGTCCGCTCACCTAAGGCTCTTCTATCAACGATGGCTCGAAGCGATCGACCGATTAAGCGCTGAATCTCATTGGTTCGGCCTGAAGCAGCCCCTCGGGTTACTTCACGCACCGACCTGATTAAAGTAGAACCTGGTAAAAGCGAATATTCGGCCGTGATCCAACCTAATCCCTTACCCATTAGAAAAGCTGGCACCCTTTCTTCTACCTTAGCCGTAATAAAAACCTTGGTATCACCAAATTCGACCAGAACCGAACCCTCAGCATTTTTTGTGAATTTGCGGGTAAATTTTATGGGTCTAAGTTGATCATATTGTCGATTGTCGCGACGCCGAAACATTTAAATCTTTCTAGTAAATCTGGTCACCAAATGTTTAAACTATCATGAATTTGTATATATATATATATTTGTTAATGAAAATATTTAATTTTTACCAAATCGTAACTTATTAATAGTCGCCATTCCGCTTAACAAAAATTTACGATTTGGCTGGACCGTCAATTTAGTGAATTGGAAACTAATGTCTTTGGATGTATCGTTAAATTTGGTCAAATTATTGATACGACTGACCAGCATATTGGCTATCGCAGCGGGCAATTCTTGACCGGCCGTAATTAAATGGGTATCTTCGAGGCTTACCCAGCCATTGGCCAAATTTATAACGGTTGAAGCTTCTACCGGAACACTGGCTGTATTTTGGCCCAAGCCAAGCCTAGTATCCAAATTTAATTTCAACTGGTTGTTTTTCGCCAAATTAGCGCTAGCACTCATTACACTAAAGCCAAGGTTATTGCTGTTTACGCCAAACATGTTGGCGATCATGGCAACTTTACCAGTAGCCGTTGCTGATAGTCTATTTAAGGTATTAGGCGCATTTAGAAAGCTATTTAGGCTTTTCTGGCTTATTTCAGCATAAACATTAGCCTGAACGGGGCTTGTAAAAGTGAGGGTTTTTTGCGTTAAAAAATCATTAGTATTAAAAAACATTTCGTTGTTATTACTCAAATTTAAGCGGTCAAAGATAAAGTCTTGAACATGGCCACCTATTATGCCAATATCTAGACTGCTTAATTTGCCAGCCGTAATGTCGAAATTAGTAGCCAGCAAATGAAGGTTTTCAACCGCCGTATCTTGGAATCTGGCTGCCTCTAAATTGATTTCCAATTTACCAAACTGACCGTTACTTACGTCGACAAACGTTAAAGCCGGAACAGATAACGGGGCCTGATTGGGAATGCTGTTAGGATTAGGGGTAAATATATTTTTTAATGAATTAAGTGGGTTGTTAGCGTTTTGGCCGCTATTAGTATTGCCATTAACTGAATTATCGTATCCACCATTTTGGTTGTTACTGGGGTTAGGATTAGTGAAATTATTATAGTTGTTATATTGGTTGCCACTATTTAACTGCGGTTGGTCTTGCGCCTGAGCAAATTGGCTTGGGGTAAATACCTGGCAAATTAAAACCAAGCAAATCATATTTAACAACTTTACATAGTCAATTTTCATAGTACCCTCGAAATAACAAAAGCCATAAAAAAGCATACGACTTATTTATGGCTTTTATAAATTACATAGTTAAAAGCTTAATAATTTAAGTTAATATAAATTATTTACTTTCACCACCAGCTGGGGCGCTGGCTGGGGCACTAGCTGGGGCGCTAGCATCGCTTGGGGCTGGGGCAGCTGTTGAGGTCGCTGGAGCGGCAGCACCACCGGCTGGGGCAGCTGGAGCACTGGCATCACTTGGAGCTGGAGCAGCTGTTGAAGTGGCTGGGGCTGTAGCATCAGTCGGAGCATTGGAAGTAGCTGAAGGGGTCGTAGAATCTGTGCCAGAACCACAGGAACAAAGTAACATGGTTAGTGAAATTGTCGCCGTAGCTGTAAGCAGGTTTTGTAATTTGGAATTCATATTAAGTTTTCGTCTCCTTTGTGAAATTTAATACTAAAGTTGATTAAAATAATAATTTTAAAAATAGTTATTTAGCAAACTAGAAGAAATTTTATCAATAATATCTTAAGTTATCAAATTAGACTTAAGTAATATTTACTAAATATTATAACAATTTCCACACAATTATATAAATAATGAATATTCAAGCATTTTCAACTACAGCCGTAATATTAAGGGCAAATTGTTAAAGAAAAATTATGTTCCTTGGCGAAACAACACTTTTACTTGACATTTCTTAGTAGGCAAAGTGTTAACCGTTACCGTACAGGAACTTTTAATTCCTTGACACATTATAGCCACACCTCTTTTAGGAAAGTCCTTACCAACAACCATTGGGTTAATCCGCATCGTCCAAGCACCTGACGATAGTATGGCTTTATACCAGGTAAATACCTTGTCAGGTTTGTCACTGGTTTCAAAGCTATAGTCGGTAACGACACCACCCTTGGCGTTAGGGAATTGAAGTATAATATTTGGCTTGACATCTTTTCCGCTATAAGGCGGTAAGCCAGGGAGATTGGGAATAGTTTTTAATTCATTGGGCTTAAACTCACTTGGATTTCTTTTATATTTCCATGGTTTAATTTTAATCTTATCCTTGTCAGGCTTATTCGCATCTTCGGCCAAGACAAAACCTGTACTTGAACTACAGACAATTAAGAGAACAAGCGAAACCAAAATGTAAAATCTCATTTTTATCTCCTATTACCAATTAAATACATATTTTTACATAATTTTGCCATTAATTCCACAAGTTTATTATTTTCTATCATCACCTTCAGTTTACAAAATTAAAAATATAGAAAAAAAACAGGTGCTTAGCTTTAAAACCAAGCACCTGTTTCTAGATGTTATATCTACACATAACTAATTAGGAGCCGAGAAAGTTTCCTGACCTGTCAAATAATTAGAAAAGGTTAAATTACCGACCAAATTATTATAACCAGAGCTTGGCGTCCAAGTAACTGAATCGTTGCCCATTAAATTACCACTGTAATTGGTAAATAACTGGTCATGGATGCCTAATTCATGGTACGTATCAACGCTCAAACCTATTACACTGTAGGAGTTGACAAAAACCCGGGCATTTCCGTCGGCGACTTGCGGCGAACTAGCGTTATAGCCAGCTGGAGCCTGCATTGACAACTGGATAGGATATGTTCCGTCGCTTTCTTTAGTTCCATGATAATTGACCGATATATAGAACGATGAGTCCATAGGGATTTGGGTATTTACAAGCACGTTGTAAATATCGCTGGCCAAAGTGGCCACACTCTTATTGGGTTCAAGCTGGATTATACGGTTTATAATACTGCCAATCGGGGTACTGGTTGAAGAGGCAGAATTCAAAGCGTTCTGAAGAGCTGTTTGGAACTTGGATTCACTAATAACGTTACCATTAGAGTCAGCCGTTAATGGGTAGACAAGAGCTGTTCTGGCACCGTTTTGAACGTCGTTCAAATAGCTCCAGATAGAACCTGCTTTGCTTATAGAAACGGTACTATTAACTACCGTTGTAACGTCACCAACAGCGCTCCAGGCTTGATTAGTGGCACTTTGGGTAATGTAAGCGGCATTGTGATTAAATACCTGCAAACCGGTTGAGCCAATCGTTGCCGTCGTGCCAGAAACATTATAATAGTCGGGTGTCGTCGACGCTTCAATCACGTAGTCGGATGGCGTGCTACCCCAAGACGTTCCTGAAGCGAAGTAAACGTTAATGAAGTTAGAGTAATTGTTAATAACCTGAGCCTTAGCAGCTTCTACAGCAATTAGCGATTCAGCTGGCAGACCCGTATTGCTATTTGACCCATAAGCTGTTTGAAAAGCCGAGGCCAGTGCCTGGCAAGGCGACTCAGCTGTGGCACCGGTAAAACTCAACCAAGTACATTCAGAAACCGAATTGCCGCTAGCATCGTTTTGACCCAAGGCTGTAATACCGGCCAAATCAGATGCTGTTGCATTAGAACCGCTGGCGTTGAATACACCAACGTTACTTGGAGACGTTCCTTGCTGACCACTATTATTATACTGTACCCATTGATTAAGCAAATTCTGGTCGGTAGAAAAAGCACTATTATTAGCGATAAAAACACCCGTCATAAGCTCGTTATTCAATACTGAATCGGTTGGGTTAAGCATATTAGGGATGCCTGGAAAACCAATGCCAGCAGCATTGCTAACCTGCATATAGCCATTGCTGATACTAGGCTGATAAGTCTGATTCCAAGACCCAGCTACACCTGATATTGAACTTAGCATTTGTGGCGTCGTAGCTCCAGAGCTATTGTTCAAAGTTGCGTAGACCAAAAAGGCGTTAGGCGGGACAGCCCCTGTCACGTTAGCTTGAGCAGCAGCAGCAGCAGCTGTAGCAGCTGCTTGCGACTGGCCAGCAGCTAAGGCAGCTGCCGAAGCCGCCGACCCAGCGGCTGACACCAACGGACTAGAAGTATTAAATAACGATGGAATACCAGATCCTAAGTGAACACCTTGATTAGGTGGCATAGTTACAGCCATAACGGTAATAGGTGTCCCGCCTAGGTTAAACGTCATTGGTTGATAACCATTGAGAAGGTAAAAACCCGGATTATTTGGGTCGGGTCTAGATGTATTGACATACTGACTAATAAATGACTGAATAGAAGGCGAATACATCGACGTATTGATAGAAACATTAGCCACTGCATCAGGATTACCATTTGACCCGGAACCAAGGTAAGGATTTACGTAACCAGTGCTTATACTTTTTAAGGAAATGGGGGCAGTTTTATTGCTGTTAACGTCCATAGTTATAGAATTGGCCGCATTATTAGCCGCCAAAGTAAAATAAGATGACAAATTACTTTGCGTAGCCATCTGTTGAGCTAAGCGATAACCAATACTGCCAGATCCAGCCTGCACCGCATTTAGAACCGCAATAGCGTTATTATTGGCTGCTGTAGTACCTTCTTCCATAGCATTTAGAGCTACCAAAATGGCCTGACCAACGCAAGCATTATAATGTAACAAGTCAATGTTGTTGTTAACAGCAATAATTCCAAAATTCGTTTGTTCGACACCAGGTTTTAGTGTTGTGTAAACCCCCGACGTTCCGGACTTATTCATAGCCGTACCGTTTAAGGTCAAGTTCAAAGTGCCTGCGTTCAAAGCTTGTTGAACCTGACGCTTAGACCCCAATTGCATATTGAAGCCTAAGAAGGCGACAACAAGCATGATCAATATAATTAGACAGGCGGCAACTAATGGCAATGTTGCCCCCTTTTTGCGCTTTTTCAGTATCTTATTCATCGATGGTTCTCCTAATTTAGGTAGTTTTGTGTGGAAAAATAGTAAGGTTTAAAAGTACTTAAAAAAAATTATGTTCTTAAGGATCAATATTATATTTGTTTAATATTAATGTCAAGATGCCCATGCAAAATTTAATCTTAAATTATACAGAAGACGAATAAAAAGCTGGCCTAAATAATTAAGCCAGCTTTTTATTTGTAATATTCAATTTTCAAGTGTTTTAACTAATTAGGGGCAGCAAATTCTTCAGCACCAGAAAGGTAATTAGAAAAACTTAGATTACCCACCAAATTACCATAACCAGAACTCGGCGTCCATGTAACAGAATCGTTACCCATGAGATTCCCAGTTTGATAAGTTAACAACTGGTCATGGATACCAAGTTCATGAGGAGGGTCTACGCTCAATCCGATAATGCTGTAAGACGTAGAATAGGTAACCGAATTGCCATCGGTCTGTTGCGGTGAACTGGCATTATACCCAGCTGGAGCCGACATGGATAGCTGAATGGGAAAAGAACCGTCACTTTCCCGTTTGGCGTTATAATTCACAGAAATAAAGAACGAAGAATTCATAGGTATCTGTGTATTTACCAATACATTGTAAATATCACTAGCCAAAGTGGCAACACTCTTATTGGGTTCAAGCTGAATAATACGCTGAACTATCTGACCAATTGGCGTGTAATTTTTAGACGACGGTTTGGCGTTTATGGCGTTTTGCAAAGCAGACTTAAATTCAGATTCACTCATAACTCCTGTTCCAGCTGAATTAGAAGCTAACGGATATACCAGAGCAGTACGGCTGCCGTCTTGTATATCGTTTAGGTAGCCCCAAATAGAACCAGGCTTACTGATAGAAACACCATTATTGTTTACCGTGCTATACATCTTGTTAAACAAAGAACCACTATCAACGTATGCTACACCACTATTGTCAATGTAATAGGCGTTATGGTTAAATATTTGCAGCCCCGTAGCGCCAATAGTAGCAACCTGATTATCGCTTGAAAGCGTATATTGGTCTAAATTGTTAGAACCAATAATTTCAAAATAATTAAACAGTTGATATGGGTCGCTACCTTCACCAATCCAGAATTTCGCAATTTGCGCGTAGTCAGCTATAACCTGAGCTTTAGCAGCTTCAACAGCTATCAAAGACTGCGCTGGCATGCCTGCAGATGAATTGGTAGACGCGTAGGCTAGCCTAAAGGCTGACGTCAAATTCTGGCAAACTGATTCAGCAGCTGGTCCGCTAAAGCTCTGCCATGTACATTCATAAACAGAATTTCCGCTTGCGTCATTTTGCCCTAAGGCCGTTATTCCCGACAAATCAGTGGCCGAAGCCGGGTTTCCGCTAGCGTTGAATACACCAACGTTGGACGGAGCTGTCCCTTTCTGACCAGCCTGATTATATTCGACCCATTGGTTGAGTAAGTTTTGGTCGGTAGAAAACGAACCGTTATTAGCGACAAAAACACCTGTCATAAGCTCGTTATTTAAAATATTGGCACTTGTATCAGGCAAATTGCTAATACCCGGAAAACCTATACCGGCTGGATTATTAATTTGCATATAACCATTTGGGATACTGGGCTGATAAGTCTGATTCCACGACCCAGCCACCCCCGATACAGTACTTACTAGTTGCGGCACAGACGCTGAACCGGTCGAATTGACTGAAGCGTTAACCAAAAAAGCATTTGGTGGAACTGCACCTGTGGCTTTGGCGCCAACGGCTGCCGTAAATGGGCTAGTTGTATCGAACCCACTGGCTGAAACAACGCTAGTACCTAAATGAGCACCTTGGTTAGGCGGCATGGTTACAGCCATTATAGTTATTGGCGCTGAACCAAAGTTAAAAGTTATCGGCTGATAACCGTTAAGCAGATAAAAACCAGGATTGTTTGGGTCTGGTCTAGCTGTATTTACATACTGATTGATGAAAGACTGAATCGAAGGAGAATACATGGACGTATTGATAGACACGTTGGCTACAGCCTCTGGATTGGGTATAGATGAGGCTGGGTTATACGCATTTACGTAACCGGTAGTAACGCTATTCAAAGAAACGGGTGAAGTTTTATTGCTATTAACATCCATCGTTATAGAATTAGCCGCAGCGTTAGCCGCTGTGGTGAAATAAGTCGACAAATTGCTTTGCGTAGCCATCTGTTGAGATAAGCGATAACCGATACTGTCTGACCCAGACTGAACAGCGTTTAATACAGCCGTAGCGTTAGCGTTAGCGGCTTGGGTACCTTCTTCCATCGCATTAAGAGCTACCAAAATAGCCTGACCAACGCAGGCATTATAATGCAACAAATCAACTTTGTTGCCATTAGCCATAAAACTAAAATTAGCCTGTTCAAGGCCAGGTTTGAGCGTTGTATAAACTCCCATCGTACCAGCTTTATTCATCGCCGTGCCGTACTTAGTTAAATTCAAAGTACCAGCGTCCAAAGCTTGTTGAACCTGACGCTTAGACCCTAATTGCATATTAAGGCCTAAAAAAGCGGCTACAAGCATGATCAATATAATTAGACAGGCTGCAACTAACGGTAACGTTGCCCCTTTCTTGCGCTTTTTCAGTATCTCATTCATTGTCCGACCCTCCTGATTTGGGTAATTTCATAACGCTAGGAATAGTAAGGTATAAAAAATTTAAGAAAAAATTATGCTCCCAAGCAACAATATTACGTTTTTTTAATCTTGCTGTCAAGAGGCTTGGCAAAATTTAATCTCAAGGTAAAAAAATAAGTGCTTAGTTGTAGAAATAAAATTTGAAGCTGTTTTAAAAGGAGGGTTGAAAATCAGATTCGTCAATTACATTCCCACCTGAATCTGCAGTAGGTGGATATACGTTTCAAAGACACACAATCATAGCCAATATGCGGTAAACTGCCAATATACAGTGCGGGTTTAGCCAGAATCCAGGGTTTAAAAAAATACAATCGAAAAGCAAAATCCATTTGGTTTAATAAAACTTTGTATCCAAAAAATTTTCATTAAATTATTTGTAAAGGATCTGTACCATTGTATATAATAATGATTAGTGTAGGTTTATGTTAAGAGTTGTGTCATGATAAGTTTACAAAAAAAGCGTCAAAATAAAGCCCAAAGCCTTGTTGAGCTAGCCTTTGGAGCGAGCATAATAGTATTAGCGTGTCCATTTCTAATCGACCTTCTAGTTTTAGTTATCACGGCCGATATAAACAACGATATAGTGGGCAAAGCTGCCAGAGTTGCTGCGAACCAAACAAACGTATCTAATATTAGCACAGCTGTAGCCTCAGTACAAACAAATTCACTGCCGCCCAATAACCCGATAATCAAAGGGCTGCAACTTACGGCGTCGGCTCCAGATTCTAATAACTTAATAACGGTTACTTCAAAAATGACTATCAATTTGCCGTTTGGAATTCCGGGGTTTACCCAGAACAGTCTAGTACTTACAGCAGCCGCTAGCGATCCAGCTGCAAACATCAACCCAAACGCAAATCCATAGAATCACAAGTTAGTAATTATTAAATTAGCACGATCCAGCTGCAAACATCAACCCAAATGCTAATCCAACGCAAGATATTGACAACCGACTGCAAAAAGATTAATATAATAGATTAGAGCTTACTAATGATGAGTTAATAAATGACTAAAAAATCGAGAATCAAATCTAGGACTTTTAAAGGGTCTGGTATAGCTGAATTTGCTCCAGCCCTATTCGTCTTATTAATTTTAATATTTTTCCCGATGATAGACCTGATTCAAATGGGTGTGGCCTACATGAGCTGCAATTATATAAACGACCAAGAATTGATCGCCTTAGCTAACAACTTGCAGGTTCAGACCAACGCAATATCTGGTGGCGGCACGCCCAGCTACAGCTCCTATAGCATTAACAACTGTGTCACCCGCGTAAATAACCTCATCACCTATTTTAACAGTTCAGCCTTTGCCAGGCTGGCCAATTTACAGCCTATACCCAGTATAACAGCCGCCACTTTGTCACCAAGCACTTTATCTTACCAAACACAACAAAACGCTTACTATATTACTATTACCAATACTTACACGTCCAATCCATTTTTATTTATCCCATTTTTTAAAGGTGTGCCTGGCATTGGTGCACCCGTTACCTATACAATTTCGGGCAACAAACCAATTGAGACAGTGATTAGCAATTAGTTATAAATTAATTAATAACGGCTTTAATTTTGACCACAGGGTCTGCCGTCATTTGGCTAGGTATATCTAAGCCCATTAAACTGAGTACCGTCGGCGCTACGTTGGCAATGCTTAAAACAGACGGTAGTTTATTTAATTTCTCAATCGGCTTGCTTTCGTTATATTGGGCAATTATTAACGGTACCTTGTTGTTAGTGTGCGCCGTATGCGGCTCATTGGTAGCATAGTCGATCATTTGTTCTACATTACCATGGTCAGCCGTTACCATTAAACTTCCTTTAGCATATTCAACAGCTGCCAACAAATCGCCCAAAGCTTTGTCTACCGATTCACAGGCTTTTATAGCGGCTTCCAGGTTACCGGTATGACCGACCATATCAGGGTTGGCAAAGTTTAAAACGATAAAAGGGTATTCTTTGCTTTGGATTTTGGAACATACAAGCTTACAGATTTCTGGCGTTTGCATACTTGGTGCCAAGTCATAAGTTTTGACTTTTAGAGACGGAATTAAAACCCTGTCCTCTAAATTTAACTTAGTCTCTTTGCCGCCATTAAAAAAATAGGTAACATGTGCGTATTATTCGGTTTCAGCCACGTGTAATTGCTTCAGATGATGACAGTCGAGTATTTCAGGCAAAGTTACGGTTATATCCTGCGTTTTGAGGCTATTTGAATCAAAGGCCACGGGTAAATTAAGACTGGCGTCGTATTCGGTCATACAAACGTAGTGGCTATTTACCGTTTTAAGCCTAGAAAAACCATTAAAATCAGTACTTGTTAGAGCCCTGGAAATTTCCCTGACCCTGTCTGGCCTAAAATTAAAGCATATGACCGAATCCTTGTCGCTAACGGTAGCATTATTGACTATAAATGGCTCGATAAATTCGTCGTTTACATCGTTATTGTAGTTTTCCTTAATTCCCGAAAGGGGGTCGCTATATTTTTGACCCTGGCCTAAAACCAGCGCATTATAATATTTTTCAACTCTTTCCCATCGGTTGTCACGGTCCATCGCATAAAACCTGCCGCTCACTACACCAATAATTTCATTGTCTTTGAGGGTTTGGCTAAAATCGCGTATAAATTTTAGCGCCGATCTTGGCGGTGTATCCCTTCCGTCTAGAATAGGGTGGATAATTACCCTCTTAATGTTATGTCGCCTAGACAAATCGATTAATCCATGCAAGTGGTCAAGGCTGGAGTGAACGCAACCGTCGCTCAAAAGCCCTAAAATATGCAGGTCAGAATTATTTTGGCGACAATTTTGTAAAGCCTGCAATAAAACGTCATTAGTATAAAAGCTTCCATCCTTGATGGTATTAGAAATTAGCGTTAATTTTTGAATTACACATTGACCCGAACCTAAAGTCAAATGACCAACTTCAGAATTTCCCATTAATTTATCGGGCAGACCAACGTAAATTCCCGAGGCTTCGATTTCATAATTGATATAATTTTTCAACAAAGCATTATAATTTGGTAAATTAGCCTGTAATATCGAATTGCCAACCTTATTGGTACTTATTCCCCAACCATCTAAAATCGTTAAAACTACTGGATTCAATTTTTATTCCCTATTAATGTAAAGTAATAATGTGACTAGCTTAACTAGTCTTTAAACCAACCTTGGTGCTCGAGAAACAACAACAACTCGCCTATCGACTGGTTTAATTTCTTTATTTTTTCTTTAGCGTCCTGCGTATTATTTAACTTAAAGCAATTTTCTATTTCGACGGTTAACTTGCTTAAATTATCGAGATTTAGGCTTAAGAACACACCTTTCAGTTGGTGGCACAAATGCCCAGCCGCTTCATTTTGATTTTCAGAACTAGCCTTCAACAAACTTTGCGTTATTTCTTTGATTTCAGATTTAAAAACACCCAATATGTCCTTAAGTTCTTCTTTGGTATAGGTATTTAACAGTTCTAGAATGCTTAAGAATTCATTTTGATTATTTTGATTTAAATTCAATTCCATTAGTCTCCTTAATCATAGAAACAATATCGTTACAGTCAGAACAATTAATTAAATAAATTTTAATCTTTCGTTGGCGTGCTGGGCAAATTCTTTAAGTATAAACTTAAAGTGGAACATTTTAAGTTTATGAAAGCCCATATCTAACATTTCCTGGTAAGCCAAATTGAACGAGTAATTTTCAAATACTATTCTGTACATGGCAATAAGCAAACCAGTTCGATCACATCCGTGTTTACAATGAACAAAAACAGCATGGTTGCCTGGATTCTTTAATATATTAAAAAATTTGCTAATTTGATTTTTATTAGGTTTTACGACATAACTCAATGGTATAGGAAAATAGTTAAGATTAAGGTCGCGACAGATCTTTTTTTCCTGACGCAAAACATCGCTATTGTAGCGCAATGAAACCACCGATTTAACGCCCAGCTTGCTTAAATCTATTAGTTGGGCCTCATTCGGTTGACCACCTCTAAACAGCCAATTGTTCACAGACTTAAAATTAGCAATGTCAATTTTATCGATGTCTAAATTTTCCATACACCTAGCTTTATTTTACTATTTTTCATTTAATAGACTACA
>JAJYFO010000243.1 GCA_021785395.1 bacterium
GTTTTGACCAAAGCGGCTAACGATTTTAGATACCGGTATAATCGTTAGAATTTCATCGATGTGCTCGCTCGATTTTGGTGCGTGAACCTTATGAAAATGTAGTCCGTGCATAAACGCCCCCTCCTTGAGAGGCTGTAAACGTTGGTGTAAAGTTGAGGTGCTACTGGCTTTGGGGAATAATGGGGCAATTAATTAGAGGTAAAATATGGGTTGTAAAGTGTCATGAGCTTAACTTTTATTTGACCTTTACGTCAACCCGTAAATCGCCTATTTAGTTTTTTAAGTATTTGTAAATTACTGATGAGCTAATCGATTTGAAACTTATTAATATAATTTAAAGCCTAATATTGAGTCTTAATACATAATGCAGCTAGCGCAAATTTTAACGGTCTAATCGTTTAATGAATGAATACTTAGTCTGAAAACTAAATTTTCCCACTGGCAGCCTTTAACCTCGCTAAACTTACCAAGTATTCGTAAATGGCCTGGTATAGAGATAATTTGGCTTGATATAGTTTTACTTTAGCGTCAAAATCTTCGAGCGCTATGGATTTGCCAATAAGATACCTCTCGTGGAACAAACGGGCGTCTTCTTTAGCCGATATTATTTCATCGTGTATAAGTTTGACGTTGTTTTTGGCTGTTTCAAGCTCAATCCAGGCTTTAGAAACTTCTTTGGCTATTTTTAATTCTATTACTTTGTAGTTTGTTTGAGCTTTAGTAATTTCAATGCTGCTAATTTTTAGCTGGTTTTTTCGGTATCCACTATCGAATACTGTAATACCACCCATGACACCTAAAAATCCACCCCAATGTCCTCTTTCATTGCCATCAGGCGATGACCCAGTAATATTCGAACTACCTCCATATAGGCTTAATTGGGGTAGATAACTACTTTTTCTTACCATTTTATTAGCGTCAGTTTCTTTGATATAGGCCTGCGCTCCAGACAATTCTGGGCGAAATATTTTAGCCTTAAGTAAATAGCTGTTTAAAGTCTCATTGTTTTCGGTGTATTCTAAACTATCACTGATAGTGATTGGTGACCCTAAATTTAAGCCTATAATTTCTTTTAAAGTTAAAAGAGAAATATTATACGCTTGGTAATCGTTGTTTATTGACCTTTTAGCTTTGGCCAATTCGGCTTCTTCTCTTAGGTAGTCGGCCTTGGGATTTTTACCGTCGAGATAACGATTCTTTAAATTAATACAAGACATTTCACGTAATCTAGCGTATTCAAGGTCGACCGTTAGTTTTGCCTGGTTGTAGGCTGTAAGCCAGTAATTCTCGATTACCTTAAGCGTTATGTCTATTTTGTCGGCGTTTAATTGCGCCAAAGTTTCTATTTTTTTAGCTTTAGCGGCTTTATAGTTGCCCATAAGTCTGCCACCGGTAAAAATGGGTTGAGACCCTACCATAATTAATGCCAGCGACTGACCTCTGGCAATAGGTTGCATGGTTTCTGGAGTAACCGCAAGGCTTGATGGGTAAAATAGCATCTGACTGATTGAAGAATTAGAATACCAGGTATTAAACGAAGCGCTTGGACCAAATTGAGCTATAGCTGAGCGAATTAAATAGGCCGATTCTAAATTAGTAGCCTTGCTTATTTTAAGATTTAAATTATTGTTCAAGGCTTCGTCAATAGCTTTTTTTAAGCTTATCGGCCCACTTAATATTGGTAAATCATACGAAGGTTCATTGGCTTCAATAGACAGTTTAATAGGGTTTAAGGTTTCAATACTGTCAGTATTTAATTTAATCAAACTATTGTCATTCTGGCTTTCAGCTAAACAGAGATTACTGAAATTACAAATTATATTTAAAAGAATTATTAAATTAAAAAATATTTTTTTTAGCATAATTATTTAACCTTAGACCTAAATGAATGAAGCCAATTTAATAAGTCGTCTATATATGCATGCATTATTGGAATATCAATTAAGCTTAATATAGTACCCATAATTAAGCCACCAACTATCACCGTGCCTAATGGTGCATAAGCATCCATACCAGTTTTAGGGCACAAAGACACGGGCAGCATAACGATAATGGTAACTATTGAGGTCATTAATATAGGTCTTAATCGCATCGGACAAGCTTTAATAATTGCTTCGTTGCGGGGAATACCTTGACTGCGCAAGCGTAAAATTTGATCAATAAGTAAAATTGCCGTAGTAATATCCATGCCTGTTAAAATAATTATCGCCATAATTGAAACGCTCGAGAATGCTTGATGCGCCAACCATAGTGCTATAAATACGCCTGAAAGTTCAAGCGGCAATGAAAAAACCATTTGTAATGGTTGCAGAAAACCACGAAACTGAGCTATTAATACTAAAAATATAAATATTACTGCTAATTGAAGTCCTATTAATAATCTGGAAAATGCATCCATCATCTGCGTCATATCGCCACGAATTTCAATACTATAACCTGGTGGCCAATTTATTTTAGACATAGCTTTCATCATGATGTCCATAGATAAATCCATAGATGCTGGCTCGCCTTGTCGGTAATATCCCATTACCGTTATCGCTGTTCGGTTTTGATCATGGTTAATAATACTAGGTCCATTACGATAAATTAAATGAGCAACGGAATTTAGTGGCACTTGTTTTTGATTTGCTGTTGTTATGGTTAGCAATGATAAATCATTTTGATTACGTCGTTGGACATCATCATAACGTAAGAACACTGTTCTTTGCCTTGCATTTGGTAGCCGATAATATTCATTAGCTATTGCCCCTGTAATTGCATAATAACCCTGTTCAGCTATTTGCCAAGGAGTCATTCCAATTTCTTGGGCTCTGCGTGAATCAACTTTAATTTGCCACTCGGGCTTACACATTGACCAATCTGTCGCCACCTGATGCATTCCGAATGTCTGGGTGGCTATGCTAGCTACTTGTTTAGCCATTTTATCTAATATAACTTCATCGGTTCCGGTTAAAACAATGGAGATTGGTGCCTGCGAACTAGCCATAACATCTGACCCCATTTCTTTGATTTGAAGTCTGCGAATGCCAGGAATTGTGTCCATTGCTTCTTTTTGAACACCATCAATAATGTGCCAAATTGTACTCTTTCTAGCATCTTTATCGCTTAATGTAATCATGAAGGTTGCATAATTAACGCTGGGCATATTATAGCCATTATAATAAGTTCCTCCAGGGTCAAACCCGATTTCTGTTGATACATGTTCAATTTGAGGGTATTTAAGCATAATTTCTTCAACACGATGAGTTATATTCTCAGTTTGTTTAAAAGATATGCCAGGCTGAACTTCTAAAACACCATAAGCTTGCCCAACGTCTGCTAAAGGCATCATTTCGCTGCCAATGAAATTATAAAAGGTAAACCCGATGATTATTGTAGCTAAAATACGAGCCATATTTATGAACCGATGCTCAAGCATCCAAGCAATTAATTTTGCATAATAATTTTCTAACCTGATTAACATTTGGTTAAAAGGTTCTAGCACCATAATACGAAAATATTTAGCTAGAAAAAATTCGGATTTATGCTGAGGGCGGAGGCGTTAACAAAACCACATTAATGGCGTTTCGCCGCGGCTTCGCAAACTTATTAGAAAAACTATTATTGAACAATAGACCCTGCGCCATTGCCTGCGGCTCACGGGATCAGG
>JAJYFO010000244.1 GCA_021785395.1 bacterium
CTAATGGATTGACGAATTTTTTTTTTTACTTCGTCTATTTCCAAATCGGCTTCAATGGGTATAAAATTAAATTCTGCCACCATTTGTTCGTATTCATGCATTATCTGCGCTTGGTAAATTTCAAACGACTGGTAAAGGTCGGTAGACATTCCGATGTCTCTACCAGACTCGTAAAAATCGAGCGAGCCTCTTGTGGTAATGATTCTTTTTAAAAGCGGCTTTAATGGCATTTGCATATAAAACACCAAATCTGGTTCTATGGCGTATTCGTAAAGTTTACGCACCCAGTTAGGGTCAGCCCCACGCACTACATCACGAGCCAATGCCGTATAAATGTAGCGGTCTGCCACCACTATAAGACCCGCTTTTAAGGCTGGTTCAATAATACCATGAAGCCTGTCGGCTAGATCAGTAGCGTAAAGAAGAGAAAAAGTTATCGTATTTAAGGCGTTTTTAGATTTGGCTTTGTCAATTACGCGAGAAATCAATTCTGACGATTTCCAGCCAGTAAGAACAACACCGTAGCCTTCTATGGCCAGCCAGTTTTGTAGTAATAGGGTTTGGGTGCTGCGACCAACGCCGTCGGTACCTTCTAGGACAATTAATTTACCAGGATAGGTATTTTTTTTAAGGGTCAAAGTATTTGATTTTACATCAGTTTTGCGGTTAAGTTGAGACATATAGCGTAATTCCTTAAAAATCGGATATTGTTTAAAGGTCAACTAATTTAGATACAGTATCTCTAAATAGTAGTTGTTGGTCATGGATTGGTTTTGTCGCTGGCATTATATGAAAATCGTATTCACCAGCCATGGTGTCGTATTCTTTGATAATCATAGATTGAAAAATTTGATACGATTCTCTTGGGTCACTCGATATACCTAGATCCATCCCCGATTCATAATAACCAGGCAGCCTGGAATTAGCGATTCTCTCGAGTGAAACTTCGACCGGAACTTGAAAATAAAATGACCCGTCGGGTCTTATGGCGAATCCGTATAGGTTTCTAACCCAGTCTTTGTTAACACCTCTAGCTACGTCGCGGGCAAAGGCCGTAAAGCAGTATCTGTCAGCCAAAACTATGAGTCCAGCCTTTAGCGCTGGAATTATTACATTTTCGAGGCGGTCGGCAAAGTCGGTCGCGTGTAGGATGCTAAAAGTTACCGGAATGAGCGAATTGCTTCGTTTGGCCTGTTTAATCGTTTTGGAAATTAATTTAGAAGAGTTCCATTCAGTAAATATAACATGATGCCCTAATGACTCCAACCAGTTACGCAATAGGTCTAACTGGGTAGACTTGCCAGACCCGTCTACACCCTCTACTACTAAAAGTTTTCCAGGAAAGCCGTGTTTTTGGTTTAACCTCATATAATCCCCATGAACTCCATAAACTTTTTAAAACTAAGCACAAAAAATATAACGTGTACGAAATATATATATACATACTAGAGTACTAAAAACTAACAAATCCTGATTATATAACAAATTAAACCATTATTCAATTATCCCAAAGAACTATTAGCTCACGCCAGCTCAAAATAACGATTTTACTTAAGTTTTTTTAACTATGGGAATCTTCCCATGCCAATGGGAAAAATCCGACTTTACTTGCCAGCGGCAAAATTATAAATTTATAACATGGAAAGCCAAAGTTTCGTCCCCCAGTAATCAGTCAATCGAAGTGAGATGAGTCAAATGAGTAATACAGTTGAAAACGCCAAGACAAATGAATTTATAATAGCCAAAATTACAGTGGTATGTCCTATGTGTTCGAATATGTTTGCCACTGATTATATTGAACATATGCAAGACTTAAGTATAAACTCTAAAGTTGAAGCTGATTTACATAGAGTAATCGACGACAAAATGGTCCGCACCGCCTTATTGTCTATGTGTCCAGCCTGTTTATACACCTGGTGGTTCAGCAGTTTCAAAACGCACTATATGTTGCCACAGTTAGTGGTCGACGCTCCATCTATAAGTTGTTCGAAAAAATTTGCCCATGCCATCTTATCGGGCCGTCAGTTTAATGCGCACGCTCTTGACACGGCTGTCTTGGCCTTAAATGGCTGGTGGCTAGCCCGTGAAAACAATGAACCAGCAAAATCAGTGTGGAATTGGCTGGAGCTAAGTATTATAGAATTAGAAAAAGCCTTGGCGGATACGACGATTAATTTCAATAAATCCCGTTACAGCTATATTTTGGCTGAATTGCTAAGACAAAGCCAGGACTTTGCTAAGGCCTTGACTTATTTTAAACAGGTGGATAAGCGCTCTATGCTTCCTACCCAGCTAATCGATAGCCAGTTTAAATTAGCTATCGACAAAGATTCGACTCCTAAATTTTTAAGCCCCGCTCTGATTGAACAGATTTTCTTACCTAAATTTGTTAATCGCGATTACTTACAAAAAGTATCGTAATTTTTTGAGGATTTAATCATGGACGACATTACCCCACTTAATCTTGAAGACCACCCTAAATTATTTGGGCTTCGCTACGACCAGTTAATAGCCATATTAATTAGCTTGATCGTTTCTACACAATTATACTCTTGGCTTAATCCCATTCCTTTTTGGGGTCAGGACTTAAGACTTGACGTATCTATATTTTTAGCTTTGGTTGGACCGATATATTCGTTATTCACGATTAACCAGACAACCGGCCAATGGGAATTAATCATAAATTTTTATTTCTTACCCCAAAAATTTATGCCAGGCCCAGACCCAAACCCCAATAAATTCCTTTTAGACGAAGAATTACCCCTATTTAGCGAGTGAACCCATGTTGAACTTTAAGAAAAAATCAGACAATAAAGATAGCAAATTTCAAAAACAGCTTTTGGGTAAACTACCACAACACGCTGTTCCAAGACCGCACCCGTCAGCTAGCGGTTTAATTCCTATCTGGGATTTATTCGAAGATAACGACAGTGGTCTTGGTGTAATTGTTTTAAAAGACGGCAGTTATCGTTGTTGCTTTGAATTAGACGGCGTTCATGTCAGCGGTTTTGACGAAGTAAGGTTGTATTCTTTGATGAATCATTTTACCGGTTTTTTAAATTCGATCGATACCAGCGCCCAGTTAACCGTAGTCTGTCATAATATAAGCAAGCGTGAATATTTTGAACGTCACCCGGTTGAATACGTTGAAAACGATGGCTTTCTCAAATACGTCGCCCAGGTTGTCGAAAACGATGAAGCTATGCTTTTATCGAAAAACTTTATTCCTGAATTGAAATTCTTTGTAACTTTTTGCTATAAGCCACCAAAAGAAAAAACTCATAAAATGACTATGTTGCAAAAGGCTAGCCATGCTATTAAAAGCATGATAACCAATCAGGCCAGCCGTCAAAGTGTAGCGACGCATTTTAAAAATGTCCAAACGCTTATCCAGAGAGCCCATAGCTATATAAGTCAATTGGGCAGTTGCGGTATGACCGGTAGAGCCATTGGAGCAACCGAATATTTTCAGATGCTGTATAAGGAGTTAAACCCAAAATTAGGATTAGCTCCATCCCAATGGTTGCCAACGCCAATAAGGCCGCAGGTAGCTCCTATTCCCAATAGCCTGAGCCAAGCTTTCCCAGACGCTAACCCGCAGACAATACGTGAACAAGTAACCCAGTCGGTATATGATTTCAGT
>JAJYFO010000062.1 GCA_021785395.1 bacterium
ATACCAATAATTTTGCCAAAGGGTTAAATTTTATCGACCTAATAGATTCTAAAAAAGCGGCTGACAAGCTTAATAATCTGGTCTTAGCCGCCAAGAATAATGCCCTAGCTAATGTGGCTGATCCGGCCGATATTTTATTAAATTCAACCAATAATAAATTGGCTAACGACATAGGTGCCAAAATTATACGGCCGAATGTCGATTTGACTCACGAGAATACGCCATTAACAGCTGATAAAGTTTATAATTATTTAAAAGCGACTTATCCGGTTAAAAGCGAAGCTAATGTAGCTGCCGATTTATTAGCTAATACGGCTCAATACAACGATTTACAGACAATGACCAAACAGCTTGTAGCTCTGCACGACGCGGTAATTCAAGACTTGGGTGAGTCGCTGGCTAAAGACGCCCATTTACGCAATTTATCGACCGATGAAATAAGACAGCTTGGCCAAAAGAATGAAAACAACCTTATTTATGTCGTCGGCGTCGATGGCGGTGATATTGGTCGACGCGCTGGGTCGAGCGGTTCTTTTATAAGTCATATTTATAGAGCTGCCAATGATTTGCCGTCAGACCAATTTGTCAGCGAGAAGCAGTTGAAAGAAATGTATAGCCAAGGATTGTTAGGCGATAAGCATATTGTTTATTTGGACGACACGGCTTATGAAGGGGTTCAGATTTCCAAACGACTGAGTTATGACTTAAACAACTACCCAAATGTGACAGTCGCGTTATTAGGGTCTTATGATTCGTTTGTAAAAGAAATGCTCGATAGACAAATAGAAACTAATAATAGCCGGCATTTGGTAAATTTGACCACGCATTTCCCATTAAAACCTTACAGCATCGATAGTTATATTAAAAATTTACGCAACTTAAACGATAGCCAGTCAACCAGGTTTTTAGACGTTAACCAAGAGATAAATAGAGCTAGTCAGGTCAGTTCTTTTTTAAGAAAATATGACGGTGGTGAAACTTACTCGATATCTAGTTACCAAGTCTGGCCATATTTTACCGCCGATAACGCTACTTATGCCGTTCGCGATTTTTCGAAAAAAGTTCTTGGCATAGAAAATGCCCGCAATCAGGGTAAAAGGCTTTAAAAAAACGTTGTTTTTTATTGAAAATTTCTGTTTCTGTTAGCTTGACCGTTAAACCCTTTTTGCATAATTAGTTAAGAAGTGCTTTATCTTAAAAAATACTGCGCGCCGCATGACATATACCTTCAGAGCTCATGGGGTGCTGATCAGCAAAGGCAGCTAAATCATAGGCTGTCAGTCCTTTGGCTACGGCTAGACCAATTTGGCCAATAAGTAATCCCGCATCGGTGCCTACAATCCAAGCACCTACTATACGTAGATTACCCGGGGTAAAGAATAAACGTATGCCACCACCCATAGTTTCAAGAATTTGAGCCCGAGAATCTTCGCTAAAGTTATATTGGCCAGTTATTAATTGGAGTCCTTGCTTACGAGCTTGAGTGGCAGTCAACCCAATGTATGCGGCACAAGGAAGCGTAAAAATTGTTGTCGGAATATTTACAAAATCAGCATAATCTAACGCTTTATCCCCGCCTAAAATGTTATGACTAGCTACCAAAGATTGACGCACTGCAGCATGGAAAAGGGGTACGCGTCCATTAACGTCGCCCGTAGCATATATATGACCAAAGCGAGTCTGTAATGATGGACCAACGACAATACCGTGATTGTCAACCTCAATTCCAATTTGCTTAGTTCCTTCGGGAATAACAGCTTTGCGGCCTGTTGCCATAACTATTACTTCAGCTTCTACTTGTTTTTGAATTCCATCCTGGCGGTAAAATACTTGTTTTACCGAACCGGTCGATTCTATTCGTTCAATGGTCGTATTTACTAAAATATTAATATCCTTATGTAATAGCGGCGTTAGGGTTGAAACCATATCTGGGTCCATGCTTGACAGAACCTGAGAGCTTCTTTGCAAAAGCGTTACTTTCGTTCCAAAGGTAGCAAAAAAAGAAGCTGTTTCTAGACCAATATAACCACCGCCAATTACCACCATTCGTTTTGGTAGAATTTTAAGGGTAGGATCTGGTTTATAAATATCGTGACTGGTAAGGCAAAGTTTCACGCCTGGAATCGCTGGGGTAAAAACATCTGAGCCACTAGCAATAATAATGTGTCGACATTTAAATGTTCGCTGAATGCCTGATTTGCAATTAACCAATATTGTATAAGGATCAATAAAACTAGCTATACCATTTATGAGTTCTAAATTGTTATATTCTTTTAGTTCCTTTTCATGCTGGGCATAGCGCCGTGCCTGAATGGCATCTTTATGAGCTATGATTTTGGCGAAATCTACAGCTATTTGCCCAGGTAAACCTAAGTTAGCAAAGCGGCGCTGATTTTCCAGAATTTCCCCAGTTTCTCGAATAGCCTTAGATGGTACACAACCTTCATAAAGACAATTACCACTCATAACTCCTTTCGGATCAGTCATAATTACTGACTTACCCGCTTTAGCTAGGCGAAAAGCCGCTGGATAAGCTCCTCCGCCAGCACCAATAGTTAATACATCCACATTTTCTATTTGATAAGTCATAGTTAATACATCCACATTTTTTATTTGAGTAGTTATAGTTAGAAAAATTTCTTTTTTCAAGTTTATCAGTTAGTGGTTACTGACAACGGTGTTTTTTGATTATTGAAATGTAGAAGTAAATAATTCCGCGTTTATGGGTTGCTATGAAATATTTTTTATGGGCAAATTTATTTCGAGGACAGAATTGAAAAATTTCTCTAATCGGGTTTTAGGAGTTTACACAAAAATTGTTAAGGAACCACCGAATTAGAAAATGCTAGATAAAAAACAAAGACAAATATTAATAGCATTAACCTGTTCATTTTTAACCCTCACACTTGTAACTGTCAATGCTTCCAGCTAATTCTTGGGTCTCCTAAATGGCAAAAAAATAAGTTAATTACATATTTTTGCTAGCAAAATTCTTAAATTATTATAGTATCGTATTTTCACAATATTCGACTAGATTATAAAAATCTGGTTTAGAATTATAATTTAAAAGTTTTACCAGGCTTGTAATTGCAATCGACCATAAATTTTGCTATCTGTAAAAAATCTATGGGTTAAAGCTAAATAGAAAAGTACTCAAGAAATTAAAGCCGGCGTGACCGATAATTGTCGTTGTGGTGTTGGTGCGCTCTTTGACAATACCCATAATCGTCGACCAGATAGCTACTTGCAAAATATAGATGGGTGCGTTGGCGAATTGGGCGTGGAGAATGCCGTGGAAAAAGCCAGCTGGCAAAGCACCAAACACAGGTTGGAGGGCTCCTCTAATCAATACTTCTTCGCCCACGCCAGCAAATATAGCTGTTGCCAGAGCCAGCACTACGCTATTTACGAGCCCACCGGCGGCTGAAAAAGTGCCGGCGTTATAATTGGTTAATTTTAGAGCTAAATCCTGACCTGGGATATTATGTGTGTATAATGACCACACTAAGTCGTAGCCAAATGCAAAAAATATCAGGCCAATACCGATAAAGATTTGATTGCGGGTAATCGGTACAAGGCCAAGTCGATTCAAGCACAGTTTAAAACTGCGGGTTACAAAAATACCGACACCCATAAGCGAGATAATGATTAGGCTAAGGCCGTTATATTGGAATAATTCAGATACTTGAACCGGGACAGGAATAGGCAGTAAGGGTAAGTCCATGCCGCTAAGCTCTGTGTGGCTCAACAAAAAACCAAACGCCGTAACCAGCAAGTAAAATGCCGTTAAATGGGGTATAGAATCGGGCTGAAAGATAAATTCGTGGGGTTGAACGGGGTTTAGGCTAAATTTTTTAGCGGAAAACTTAATTAGTCTAAAATTGACTAATTGATTCAAGTAAGTAAAAAATTTACTGTATAATTTACGCCAGAATTTGAATTGAACAAAAGCCGTGAGGATTCCACAGGTGAACATTATAGCCTGGATAAAACCTGAATTGGAGCCGTATTCGTTGCTATCGTTGAAGCTTATTAAAATAACGCTTAAAAGCGATAGAAAGGAAATTAATACACCGACCCCGCGAACTACAAATAGCCAAAAATCGTGTTTTCTACTTCCGTGGCTGGCCAGACCCAAAATTCCACAGGCATAAGTAAAAATTATAGAATCAGACACAAAAATTACCTATACAAAAAACCAGTTAAATTAATTTTAGCAGTAATGGGTAAAAAAAATTGAATATTGGCGTTTTGAAAGTTAAATTATTAAATTAGCAGTTGTCAATATTTTATTTTTCATTTATAATATATATTGTAAACATAAATTTGATGTTTAATTTTTAGCCCAAAGGGAATATACATATTGTATTCATATAAGTAAAATCTAATTTTAAACATTTCAATTTAGGGGAACTAATTTAATAAATTATCGATCTAATATATTAAATAAATTTTCGAGAATTCTTAAGTTTATCGTTGAATATTCATACTAAATAAATGAAATCAGGAGGTAATTCACAAACATGAGCAAACGCAATCGTTTATTTCTAATGTCGTTAGCTGGTGGTCTGTTATCGCTGTCCATTTTTGCCACATCAGGTATGGCTAGTGGACCTCTCGTAATCACGCCAACGGTTCCAACTGTGCCCAAAGTTATGACCAGCACAAGCACAACGCCTAGTAATTATTATGCTAAAATGCTTAAAGCTTATCGTAATTTGAGAACCTTCTGGTTATCTAGAGCCATCGTTCGATAAAACGACGTATAGTTTAAAAAAAGGGTAATAGGCTGATTTTAGTGTCGGTCTATTGCTTTTTTTTATTTTAGAAATCGGCCAAATAGTAATTTTTCTTATGCCATTTAGTCGATGGCTCTATTTGATTTTATTGCCTGTGCTTAAAGTTGACGACTAGCTGATAATGTGGTTCATTTTATTGAGCCCGTATTACGTTATAGGGTTAGGCTGGAACCTTTAAAAAAGTCTGACCGGTTATTTGGCCTTTAAATCTCTTGTAGCTTGACCAAAAGACCAAGTTGCTCTACTGGTCTTTTGGTATATTTTGTGTATCGATAATGAAGCCGCTGACGACTAGCAAAAAATTATAAAGCCTTGCGTAAAACGCCATCGCATTCTTGGAGTAATTGCGTTGCTTGTTTGTGGTTTAGTTTCTTGATAAGCATTACTATAGCTGTTTTAACGCAGTTGCGCGAGGCTACTAAGGCTCCTTCGGCGTCGTGACGCGACACGTTGGCTAGCATAGATATAATTGTAATAGCCCGTTCTCTTAACTTGAGGTTGGTCGGTTTTAAGTCGATCATCAAATTTTCATAGACTTTGCCCAGTTTGACCATTGTACAGGTACTTAATAGATTTAAAATCATTTTTTGCGCCGAAGCCGACTTCATTCGCGTAGACCCTGTTAAAGCCTCTGGGCCAACGTTGGCTAATATAGTTATATCGCAAATTTTAGCCAGGTCAGAATTTTCGTTATTGACGATGGCTACTGTGCTAGCGCCAATTTCTTTGGCTTGTTTTAAGGCACCGACGACATAAGGGGTGCGACCCGACGATGCTATGCCGATTACGATGTCGTTATTGGTGATTTTGGCTTGGTTAGCGTCTTGGGCACCTAGTTCGTAATTGTCTTCGGCTGCTTCAACGGCTTTGAACATGGCTTCTTTTCCGCCAGCTAAAAAGGCTTGAACCATTGAATCTTCAACGCCAAACGTAGGCGGGCATTCGGCTGCGTCAAGTAGGCCAATTCGGCCACTGGTGCCAGCGCCAAAATAAAACATTCTGCCACCGTGTTTGAGCTTTTCGCTAGCCATGTCGACAGCTTGGCTTATCTGTGGTAAAGCGGCGTTGACAGCTTGAGCTACTTTAAAGTCTTCTTGCTGTATCGTGGTTACCAGGTCAAGGGTGCTTAATTTATCCAAATTTAAAGTATTGGGGTTTCTTTCTTCCGTAACCAAACTTTTAAAATCGACTGTGACTCCCATATCTTACTCCTTGTTACCTGAAAATTAACCTAAACTATAGTATATAATTAATTATACCAGCGAATATTTATATAAGCGATGCGCTACTTTGGCTTAATTTTGTCATAACCTTGCGTTTTATAAATTGTCCACGGCCCTTAGCCCCTTGATAAGAGCCAGACTTTACAATCTCATCACCTCGGCTAAAAACGGTTTCGACTGCGCCGGTAACTTCTTTACCTTCGTAACAATTGTAGTCGACGCGCATATGATGAGTTTTGGCGCTAATGGTAAATTTCTTTGTGGGGTTAAATATAATTAAATCAGCGTCGCTGCCAACGGCAATAGTACCTTTTTGGGGAAATAAACCAAAAATTTTGGCCGGATTAGTCGACGTTAATTGGACGAACTGGTTGAGCGATATATGGTTGGTCAAAACGCCGCCGTCAAAAACCAAGCTTAACCTGTTCTCAACGCCAGGCCCGCCATTAGGAATTTTAGTAAAGTCGTTTAGTCCCAATTCTTTCTGCTCTTTGAAGCAAAACGGGCAATGGTCGGTAGCAATCACTTGTAAATCGCCATAATTTAGTCCGTTCCAGAGTTTTTCCTGATGGCATTTGGGTCTAAGTGGTGGGGTTAAAACGTATTTGGCGCCCTCAAAACCTGGTTTGTCGTAGTATTCATCGTCTAGAAATAAGTACTGTGGGCAAGTTTCGGCAAAGACCATAACGCCTTCGTCACGGGCTTCTTGCACTTTGCGCAAGGCTTCCATACAGCTTAAATGCACGATATAAACAGGGCTTTGCGCCATGCGAGCAATGGCGATGGCTCGGTTAACGCCTTCGGCCTCGGCCAAAGTCGGCCTGGTTATCGCGTGGTATTTTGGGCTTGTATGCCCTTTGGCCAAATAGTCTTGGATAATTTCGTTTATCACAATGCCATTTTCAGCGTGCATGCATATTAAAGCCCCAGTGTCGCTAGCGAGCGACATGGCTCGATATATGCTGGCGTCGTCGACATAAAATACGCCTGGATACGCCATAAACATCTTAAAACTGGTAATTCCATCGTGTTCGATTATTTTTTTCATTTCAGTTAGGCTGGTTTTATTCAAATCGGTAACGATTAAGTGAAACGAATAATCAACGCAGGCTTTAGAGCTTGCTTTCTGATGCCATGTATCAAGGGCTGTATATAAAGACTGGCCTTTGAACTGAATAGCAAAGTCAACGATTGTTGTCGTTCCGCCGCAAGCGGCAGCTATCGTACCGGATTCAAAGTCGTCGCTACTGGCTGTGCCGCCAAAGGGCATGTCTAGATGCGTGTGGACGTCGATGCCACCAGGAAATATATATTTATCTTTGGCGTCAACAACATAAGCAGTGCTAATGTCTAGGTTTTCACCGATAAGCTTGATTTTGCCGTCATCTATCAAAATGTCAGCGGTATAATCGTCGCAGGCTGTAATTATTCGACCGTTTTTAATTAGTGTTTGCATAAAATTTAATCTCCTGACAACTTTTAATGCTAGCGCTCTAAAAATTAAACTATAAATTTGATTATAAAATATCTTAAACGATAATTTATGATATATAGTTTATTTAACACGTGAGTTAATAACTATAAGATTGAAAGAAAGCAACCAGTCTACTATTCTAGAAATAAGACAACAGGCTAATATTGTTGAAATAATTAGCGAGTTTGTCGTTTTAAAAAACGCTGGTCGTGATTATCGTGGCCTGTGTCCGTTTCACAACGAAAAATCGCCGTCATTTCATGTTAATCTGGAAAAAGGGATATTTAAATGCTTTGGCTGTGGTGTAGGTGGCGACGTCTTTTCGTTTTTGCAGAAAGTCCAGGGCAAAAGTTTTCCTGAAGTCGTAAAAGACTTGGCGACCAGGTTTGGTATCCAGGTTGAAAATAACCCCAAAGAATACGCCGATACTTCTATTTACTACAAAATTTGTGAAAGCGCTAAAACTTATTACCAGGAATTGCTAATTAACGCTAATACAGGTGGCACGGCGCAAAAATATCTAGCCAGTCGCAATATTAAGGAAACATCGTGGCAAAATTTTCAGCTTGGCTTGGCCACCAATACTTACGACGGCCTTATCAATTATTTGGTCAAGTATCTACAGGTAAGTCCGGTTGATATTGAAAAGGCCGGTTTGGCCAGGCATAAAGACGGGCGCTATTACGACTTGTTTCGTAATCGCTTGATATTGCCGATTGTCAATGAATTTGGCAAAACCATCGCGTTTGGCGGCAGGGCTTTGGACGATAACCCAGTTAAGTATTTAAATTCCCCCGAAACACCAATATTTATCAAGGGTAATAATTTATTTGGTTTAAACCTGGCTAAAGAAAAAATTAGCCAACTAGACTATGTAATTCTAGTGGAAGGTTATTTAGACGTCATTATGGCGCATCAGTTCGGTTTTAATAACACTTTGGCTAGCCTCGGTACAGCTTTAACACCGCGTCAGGCTAAACTGCTTTTGAAATTTACCAAGTCGCGCAAGGTTTATCTAGCCTTTGATAACGATAAAGCTGGTCATATAGCTATAGACCGTGGTATTGAGATGATTAATGAACTGGTTGAAGGTATAGGCTGCGATTTAAAAGTGTTAACTTTGCCGTCGGGAAAAGATATGGCCGATTTTTTTAGCGAATGTGGCCAAGATTCTGTGCTGGTTGAAAACAAAGTCAATGAATTGACCAAAGCCTTAGACCTGTCACCTAACTACCTTGATTTTAGGCTAAATAAAAGTATCGAAAATATCGATATAAACGTTTCTTTGGGAAAAATTCAGGCTAGTCAGCAAATTTTACCGATTTTGGCCCAGATTAAAAGCGTAATTGCTAGATCTGAATATATAAAAATTTGGGCCAATAAACTAATGATTAGCGAGGTTGACTTGGCTAGCGAAGTCCAATCTTACCAAAATCAGGCTGGTCTACATAGTCCCAAACTAAATAAAATTTCGGCTGTTACCGTGACGCGGTCCGAGAAAGATAATCACACGCCTAAAAATTACTATCGCCAGGCTGAATTTTTGTTGCTAGCTTACTATTTTGCCGACTTTGAAAATAGCGGTTTGTTAAACCGGCTTAATTTAATAGAATTTTTAATTTCGCCAGATTTACAGCAAATAGGTTCTATGGTCAAACAGAATTATTCTAAGGCCAAATCTGGTGATGAGTTGTTTGACCTCATGCTCGATACTAGTGCTCAGGTTAACCAAGAGCTAAACTCACAGGTTGTAAATATATGGTATAAAGCCCAAGAATTGATTAACCAAAAGACCGATTTGCAAATTATTATTACCGACGCTTTAAAAAAAATAATCAAAGAACAAATAAGGTACGAATTACCACAACTTTTAAGGCAATTAAATAATTTAGAAAATTCTGCTAAAATTCAAAGTATAATAGCTGGTTTAAAGAAAATTGAAACTAGCGAATTAATTAAAGTAAACGACATAGAAAATTTATTGCAAATACAATTTAAAGTTAAAAATATGTTATCCTTTAACAATCACATGGAGAGTTTAAAGTGAACGATAAGAATCTTGAAAATACTGGTTTTGCTGCAACCGATAGTGACGACGCCAAAGCTGGTTCTAAAACGGCTATAGATAGTATTTTAGCTCTTGATTTTGAGGAAGATTTGCCAAGTCTCGCTGAAGCTGGCGATGAGTTAATCGCTAATCTAGAAGACGAAGATATCGAAAAAGACCCGGTTGAATTTGAAGAAGTAGTGTCTCGCGGGTTGTCAAACGATGACCCGGTTCGTATTTACTTAAAAGAAATCGGTAAAATTCCACTGCTTAAAGCTAGCGAAGAAATTGAATTGGCCAGACAAATTGAAATGGGCGGCTCGACTGGCGCTATTGCTAAGCGTAAACTAGTCCAGGCCAATTTACGTTTGGTCGTATCGATAGCCAAAAAATATTCTGGTCGCGGACTGTTATTCCTTGACTTGATTCAAGAGGGTAATCTTGGTTTAATAAGGGCGGCGGAAAAATTTGACCATGCTAAGGGTTATAAATTTAGTACTTACGCCACATGGTGGATTCGTCAAGCCATAACTAGGTCTATAGCTGACCAGGCTCGAACTATAAGAATTCCGGTCCATATGGTAGAAACGATAAATAAATTAAAAAAAGTAACCAGGCGTTTGGCTCAAGAAAAAAGCCGCAAACCGACAGAAGAGGAAATCGCCGAAGCTATGGAAATTAGTGTGTCTAAATTGCGTGAAATAACTAAAGTGGCTCAAGAACCGATTTCGCTAGAAACACCGGTTGGTAAAGAAGACGACAGCAAACTTGGTGATTTTATCGAAGATAAAGACGCGAGCACGCCAACGTCTAGCGTCAGCCACGAGTTATTAAAAGAAGATATTAAAGAAATTATGGCCAGCGGCCTAACTCTTAAAGAACAGGAAGTTTTAAGGTTTCGCTACGGATTAGACGACGGGCGGCAGAGAACTTTAGAAGAAGTAGGTAATTTATTCGGTGTCACGCGTGAACGCATACGCCAGATTGAGGCTAAGGCTTTGCGCAAATTAAGGCACCCTAATCGATCCAGACGACTGCGCGAGTACATGGAAGATGATAGTAATTAATCTATCACCAGTAATATAATTAGAAATGAATATCGATAAATGGCTTAAGCAGAAATCAAAGTATTGGCTTGAACTAGAAGGCATTTTAAAAAAAGTCAAACAAAATAAATTCAGCCAGTTAACGACCAACGACTTAAGGCGTTTAAACTCACTATATTTAGCAACAGCCCAAGATTTGGCCTTTGGCCGGTCGATAGGCATAAGTAAAAATAGTGAAAACTATTTAAATAACTTAGTTATACAGGCGCATAATCAGATATATTCAGCTAAGACTAATGGTGATTTAAGTCTTTGGCAATATATTTGGTACGAATATCCTAAAGTTTTTCAGCGTTTTTTAGGCTATATATTAGTAGCTTTTGTCTTTTTTTGCGCTGGCTTATCTTTTGCTGTTTATGAGGTAGAAAACAAAAGCGATTTTGTCAACGCTTATACTGCCCCTGGTAATCCTATATTACCCGAATCGATTAAGAAACTTATAAATCAGCATAAAATGTGGACTGATTCGATCCAGGGTTTTGAGTCTTATTCATCGGCTTTTATTGCCACCAATAATATTAGGGTATCGATACTGCTTTATATTTTAGGAATTTTTCTAGGTATAGGTACGGTTGTAATTTTATGGTTAAATGGTCTAAGCATTGGTGTAGTTTTAGCTTATGGTTATAAGCATGGTATGCTGGCTAAAATTTTAAGTTTTATAGCTGGACACGGTGTCTTTGAGCTTATGGCATTTTTTATCGCTGGCGGGGCTGGTTTGAGTCTGGGTTGGGCGATTATAAATCCGGGTCAGTATTCTAGGCTCAATAGTTTAAGAATAATAGCTTACGATAGCGTCAAGGTTTTTTGTGGTGTAATACCCCTTTTGATTTGGGCAGGCATCATTGAAGGCTTTATTTCACCACAGGTAAAAATAAGTGAAACGATTAAATTTGCTGTAAGTATTTTTACTTTTGTAATTTTTATGCTCTATTTACTATTTCCTCGAAAAAGTAGTTTCGTGGTGAATAAAGAGGTTTAATAATTTGACTTATAGAATTGTTTAATAGCCAAACGCTAAGCGACTTCTGTTAAATATTTTGCTGATTATAGGCTAAATAAACCTGTTCAAGGTAATCAGAATTATTTAATACAATTTCGCTGGATTGACCAATGACGGCTTCTATTAAATTGCGTAGTTTGACTTCGATTTCCTCTTGGCTCGATTTGGCGATGTTTTTTTTGCGCTTTAGGTAATCGCTTAAGATGTTATATTCAGTACCGGTTAACAAATTCACATTGTTGATATAAACCTGGGGCATTTTTTCGGCTTTGGGTAGTTCTAGTGAACCTGTTTCCTCATATATGACTATAGAATTGGCGGCCAAATCACCGATGCGTTTTTGCTTTGGTGTAAAAATGATAAAAACAAAGCCAATAAAGCAAAAACCAATATCAACCGTGCGCAGTAAATTGCGAATTAGTATAGTATTAAAGTTTGATCCCTTGCCGTTTTCTTG
Organism: bacterium; assembly: GCA_021785395.1. GTDB lineage: Bacteria > Cyanobacteriota > Vampirovibrionia > Obscuribacterales > JAKAZS01 > JAKAZS01. The sequence goes on from JAJYFO010000062.1 coordinate 12,110, forward strand.
TATAACCCTTATTTTAAATAATTTTTTTCCGGGCGTTTGTCCAGACCATATAGACTCGAAAAAAATATAATAACCAAAAATAACGCTAAATGGGATAAGATAAAAAAATAAAATGGCCAAAATAGTCTGAAAATGTACCATGGCTGGTGATTTAGAAGAACCCACATAAAAAACTATGCCACTAATAATTATTGTATAGGAGATTATAGTATCAAAAAAGCTCGCCAAAATACGCCTGGTCGACCCGGCTAGTTTAAATTTAAGGGTCAACTGTTCTGGTGTATCAATCGTAATTTCTTGAGGCATATAGTAAATTAAGGCCAGAGAGTAACTAATTATAGCAGTTTGGTGAATTCAAAGCATTTGTATTAATTATTTTTAATATTCGTCTTGGCTTGATTTTACGATATTTAGTGGGCAGCTCGATGTCATTTTGAGCCAGTTATTAAAAATGTAATTTAAAGCTGGTGATATTTAGGAAATATACAAAATAAATATTTTACCTGGAAAATTTTAAAAATACTAACTTTAGTATCAATATTTTTTTGCTAAAGGTCTTGAATAGTTTTAATAACTTGGTAGAATAAGATTATAGTCGGTCCCTTTAATTTTTTTGTTTATGTTGAAAAAGTCAAAATTTAATCTGTTTGTGGTTAGCTTTTTGGCGGCTAGTTGTTTAATTCTGTACCAGTCAAAATTTGCCGCACTTGAATTTTCCAATTCTAATAAAATGGGAAAAGTATACGCTGTTACGATTCATAATCCTTTTAACGAATCGTATGAGTTGACTAACCTTAAAAATGAGTTGAATAATTTGGCTTCGACTAAGCCCAAGCTTAAAGTTGGTTTGTTTTATATAAATCCCAACGATGGTAGTTACATTAATTTAAATGCTAAAGATTCATTTTGTGCAGCCAGTCTGATAAAATTACCCATTTTAGTCAGCCTGATGCAATGTATCGATAAAGGGTCGCTTAAATTAAATACGCCGCTAGAAATTAATTCTTCGGTATTAACTGGTGGTTCTGGTTATTTACAATGGCAGCCATTAGGAACGAAAGTTTCGTTAGAAGATACGGCCAGATTAATGATAACTCATTCTGATAACACGGCTACTAACATGATTATCAAAGCTATCGGTGGCAAAGAAAAGATCAATTTTGACTTTAAGGTCTGGGGGCTGCAAAGAACCCATATAGCCAATATGCTTGGAGACTTTGAAGGTACCAATAAAACGTCGCCTTACGATCTAGCCTATCTTTTAGGTCGTATCGATAAAGGCGAATTGGTTAGTCCTCGGTCTAAGAAACTAATGCTCACCTGGTTAAAACAGACCAGGGTGCGTACCCTTTTGCCTAACGTTATTGATCCTAGCCATAAAATTTACCATAAAACAGGTGACATAAAGGCTATGGTTGGTGATTTATAATTCAG
>JAJYFO010000245.1 GCA_021785395.1 bacterium
TTGCTTTACTACGTACGATAAAATGCTCAATAATAGTAATGCTGAATTGCTTAGGCTCTTGACAGAATTAAACATTACCAGTTTATATGATTTCAAAAAATTAAAAAATTCTAATTTTGTAGACAACTCCCTAAAGCACCAAAACTCTCTTAAAAATCGACATTCAGGCAATAGCTATCTCGAAAAAGTATCCTTAGAGATTTATAATACTATCGAGGATAATATCGAAAATACCGAATTTGTATACAATTTTTTACGGTCAAAAAATGAACTTTTTGACCAAATATACTATTACTACGACGGCGTGGTTAAGGAAATACAACGGAATAAATCTGAATACTTAAATATTATTGAGACGAATAAATCTGAATACTTAAACATTATTGAAACGCTAGAAAAAAATTTGTCAGAAAATTACAAAGAAATAAAAAAATTAGTTGAAACTATAACGCTCCAGGAGTCTGAATACAATAGGATATACGCAGAACTAAATCAGCGCATTGAAAATGAAGTCAAAACAATTATGCTGCAAGAAAAGAATTATAACCAAAGTATCCATGAACTCGAAAAACATTTGCAGAATCACATTAAAATAATCAAAGAATTAGAAAATCAAGTCGAAGCGTTTAATACATCCAACGTTCAAAAAGATGATACAATAAATAGATTAACCAACGACCTTAACAACATGGCTAACCAAAAATTAATTATAGAAAACCAGATATTAAATTTAAATACAGAAAATCATACATTACATGAAGAAATTAAAATTTTAAAAGAAAAACTAGTAAACCAGGACGACAACTTAGACAAAATAACTTCGTCTATTTCGTGGAAGGTCACAAAACCGCTTCGAGAAATAAAGAAGAAAATTAAAAAGAAATAATTCGTTAAAGTAATTTTCAAGAATTATAAAGTTCAATCAATTCAAATTTAAATATATTTAGACAATATTTTATAAGTTTTATCTAAATAGGCGTATCCATATTTGCGATCTGGCTCTAGAACAGCACCTTCTGCCCATTCGTTCCAGGCATTAATGAAAATAATTTTATTATTTTCATTGGTAAATGTTTTGTCTGTATATTCGCAGATTTTATTTAGCCATATTTCATAATTATTTGGTGTGGAGTTATATAAAATAACACCTTTGCCAGGTTTTCTAGCTTCATTATCCCAGGCTGGACAGACGCTGCGATATTTTACATAATCGGGTTTTATAAATTCATCACATTCTTTGATACCACCAAGATAATCAAAAATAGACCCTTCAAAACTATCCGATACTTTATGGATTTTATCGCCTAGATTATACAAATCAATTTTCATATTATTGGGCGCAAACTCTGTACAAGCATCAAATCCAAAACTTTCCGGATTAACGCTATCATGCGAATGGGTCGACATCAAATAAATTTCACCAATACCCGACTGACGACAGTATTGCCGCCATCTATTAACAGTTTCGCTGGCGTTAGGAAATTGCGACGGTCGATAAATCATTAGTAATGGTTTGCCGTCGATACGAATATAGCGTTCGTCGACAAAGTACTTACACATTTCTTTGATAAAGTCAATATCGTCGGCTTCGCTATGCTTTTGACCGATTAAAACGTCGCCTTCTTTGCCGTCCCAACGCCTACTCCAGTTTTCATTGGCCCAGTTTAGACAAAACTTAAAATCAAGGTCTTTGTTTTTTAAAAAATCTTCGACCGGTTTTTCTAGTAATTTTTTGCCGTTGAACCAATAATAATGAAAACAGAAACCATAAAGACCATAATTTTTGGCCAGTTCGATTTGTCTGGCCATAATTTCGGGCAGGCGCAAATCATAAAATCCGAGCTCACCTGGGAGCCTTGGCTGGTAATGACCATAAAACTGCGGTATAGCCTTGGTTACATTAGTCCATTCGGTGAATCCTCGCCCCCACCATTCATCGTTTTCTGGTATAGGATGAAATTGAGGCAGGTAAAACGCTATAGCCTTAAGTTTAGGCGTTATGGCAGGCTTGCCTTCATAGTCGACGTAATCCAAATCAGAATTATTGTTAGATTTAAACAGATAGTCGTAATAAGTATTCGACAACGCTGAATCTGATTCATCGGCAATACCTTGGTTATGGCTGTCTAAAGCTTCGTTATCTAGTATTTGTGGTTCTACAACTAACGCCGCAGCATCTTGAGCGCTTACAGATTTTTTCAAATTGCGCAAAATAAATCGCAAAGGTTTGGTTACGACCCAACTTTTAGAATTTACGATGTTATTGATATTCTGGTGCAATAGTTCGATTTCATGGTTTAACTCGTTAATATGCTTTGATTTTTCGTCTATTTGCGATTTTAAATTGCTCAAATTGATTTTATAATCTTGCAATAAAGCTTCGTACATGACGTTTTTATTAGTCAATTCGCCGTGCAAAGATCCTAATTCCTGATAACGCTCTTCGATATTTTTATTGAGCCTGTTGACCTCAAAATACGTATTTTCAAGCGTTTTAGTTATTTCATTGATTTTTTCATTACGTATATTAATTTCGTTATTTAAATTGACTATCTCTAGATTCAATTTATGCTTATCTGAATTAGCTTCATTTATCTGACTACTAAGCGACTTGATTAGATTATCGTAATCTTTTAGACTGTCTTTGACAAAAAAGTAATCCGGCGATTTTGGCCAGGAGACTTCTAATTCGACAATAAAATTATTTTTGGGACCATCATTATTGACAAAGATTTTATCTAAATCAAAAATAATATGCGAATCCTCATAAAGTGTAGTTATAATGACTTCACCGTCGTCATTTTTAGTTATAAATAAAGAAGTATGGGCAAATTTGGCCAAGGTCTTAGCTGATTTATCCCAGGCCCATAAAATGTTTAAAGTATCTTTATCCCTGATTACCAAAGACTTAAAATGAATAAAACCTGGTTTAGCTAACGGGTGGAACCTAAGCGAACATACGTCTGACATTAGTTCATAAGTTATCACGTGACTTTCTTTACCTAAGGGAATGTAAAAGTAGTCGCTATTAGATTCGCTAAAATCGTCACCAGATTTACGCCAGTATATTTTTCCAGCGTATTTATTGATAAATTCGTCGTAAATAACGATTGAATCATCGTAAAATTGGACTTTGGGGTCAAAGTCGTTTTCGTTATCGTCTTTTTTACTAGCTTCTATAATAAACTGGTATATAAGTGGATTGGTTATTTTACTTATTTCTTCAAATAAATTCTTAAAGATACTACTATTAATATATGGCGAAAATTCAGACTGGTCTAACGGCACAATGACAGCGTCCAAGACTTTAGCCTTGAAATTATGGTCGTATAAATACTTTAGTATACTCGTTTGGGTGAAAAAGCGTAGATGGGTATTATCTAAAATACCCTCATCAGAATAGCGAAAATTTCCGCCCATTAAATCGAGAATCACGCCAATATAGGCTACATTAGGAATAGAAATCAACAATTTACCCGAATCAGCGAGCAAATCTTGAATTTCTAAAAGCGTTTTGCCAGGGTTGCGCAAATGCTCTAAAACGTCGGCGCAGATTATAAAATCGTATTTATCGCCTAAAATATCGTTTATATTCTGCTTTTCTAAGTCGCAAACGTAGGCTTTATGTAA
>JAJYFO010000246.1:0-892 GCA_021785395.1 bacterium
GGTTGCCGAAAGTTTCTGGTTTGACCGCTAATGCCCTGGTTTTACCCATAAAAATCCCCATTATGATATTGTCGTTTTTTATCATTAACTGGAAGCCCAACCCTAAGTCACTAATTTCTGAAGCTCATGGAATGTGGGTAATGTTCTTTTTCGGGCCATTTTTTATCTTTCTTGCCCTGGGTTTATTTGTCGCTGGGCTTGACAAGCTTGGTTGCAATGGTTCAGAAACGGTAAACCTGGCTTTAAACGGTTTTAACCAGCAAGCGGCTGTGTCTCATCCTTACGTTATTTATAACGAATTCACAGGGTACCGCTTTCCTAATTTAAAAAAAATTCAAGACGATTTAACCGAATCCTTATCTAAGAAAATGTAATGTTAACTTTTTGGCAAACCGCTGTCATGGTATTCGTAGCCGAATTGGGTGATAAAACCCAGATTCTAACCATTGCCTTAACCCAGAAATATAGTATGATGGCTGTCGTTGTCGGTATTAGCCTGGCTACTTTTTTACTGCACTTTGTTTCGGTCTATTTCGGTCAGTTTATTGGCAGTTTTATACCTGATAAAGTCCTTGGTTTTATTTTAGGCATAAGTATTATCGTCTTTGGTTTGTTATTTTTAAAAGAATTTATCGATAAGGACGATGACGATGACTGTCAAGATGAGAAGGTTGAAAATAAATTTCATCCTGTAGTCGCTTGCGCTGTCATCTTTTTCCTGGCTGAATTAGGTGATAAGACGATGTTTACGACGATTGGCTTAGCTGGTAAATTTCATGATTATTGGCCGGTTTTCTGGGGCAGTTCGCTAGGTCTTTTACTGGCCGATTTTATGGCTATTGGCTTGTTTTCTTACCTGGGTAAATTTATCCCCGTTCGCTACGTTAAAGTC
>JAJYFO010000246.1:902-3576 GCA_021785395.1 bacterium
TAGCTTGATGTTCTTAGGCTGTGGGGCGTCGGCGGTTGATAACGCCTTCGAAATCTAAGAACGATTAAATATTTTAAACGAAAATTTTTTAAATATTAATTATTTTTGCAAACTTGAGTTTTGCGCTTAAGTTTTTGCTATATTATATATGAAGTACATACCAAATGAATTTAATCAGGGGGTCTCTTGTCAGAGGTTAGAGTAGCTGAAGGCGAAAGTATCGAAGCAGCCTTAAAACGGTTCAAGAAAAAAATCCAAAAGGCTGGCATACTGTCAGAAATTAAGCGACGTGAACGTTACGAAAAGCCAAGCGTAAAGCGTAAGCGTAAAGCTGAAGCAGCGCGTAAGCGTCGTAACTAATAATAGCTTGCTTGGAGCTTAGGCTGAATCAGGCTGCTTAAAGCCTGCGTTTTTTGGTATGAATTTTTTGGCTATTTAGCTTTGTAAAGTCAAATAGTAAAAGGCTTTTGGCAAGATTTAGCCGACTTTCTAAGGCTAGTTAAGAAACGCATAAGACCTACTTAGAATCTAGTTAAGAAATGAGGCCGTGTTTATGTGGGCAAAAACGTCAAGTGGATAAGCCGCTTCACAGCTTTAGGTCGAGCGTAACCGGGCAATGGTCGGACCCCATTACGTCGCTTAGAATCGCTGCGTCAGTCAGTGACTGGGTTAGACTATGGCTTGTCATAATATAGTCTATGCGCCAGCCGACGTTTCGGCTGCGGGCGTTCGTCCTTAGATGCCACCAAGTGTAATGGTTAGGCTCTTGGTTGAAATGGCGGAAAGTATCGGTAAAGCCCAAATCTAAGATTCTATCTATTAAAATCCGCTCTTCTATCAAAAAACCAGAAACCGATTCGTTGTCTTTGGGCCTGGCTAAGTCGATCGGCTTATGAGCGGTGTTAAAATCGCCCATAATGATTATATTGGGGTTTGACTTAAGCTCTAGGACTAATTCGGCTAGTAAGACTTCGTAAAAATCGAGTTTGAATTTAAGGCGGTCGTTGTCTTTTTTACCGTTGGGAAAATAGATGTTGTAAAGCAGGAAGTCTTTAAAATAGGTTTTTAAAATTCGCCCTTCGCTATCTTTGTAACCAGTTTTGGTAAAACTGGCGCAAACGTCAACTGGCGGTATTTTAGTGAATAAAGTAACCCCAGAATACCCTTTTTTTTGGGCTAAACTATAAAAAACGTTGAACCCTAACAAGTCGCTAGCCAGCTTATCGCTTAGCTTAGACTCTTGAACGCCTATTATGTCATAGTCTTTAATCCAGTTCAAGTTATCCCTGGTTAAAACGGCTCTAAGGCCGTTTACGTTCCAGGAGGCTATTTTGAGCATTTTTTAGCCAATAACTATTTTAAAACGCTGACAGGACTGCCAACGGCTTCGGCTACAGCCGGATGTGTTATTTCACCCTGGTGTATGTTCAAGCCTTTAGCCAACGCTTTATCTGTTTTTAGGGCTTCAAGACCGTGGTTGGCCAATTTTAAGACGTAAGGCAAAGTTGCGTTGGTCAACGCTCTGGTAGAAGTCCACGGTACGGCTCCGGGTATATTGGCGACACCATAGTGAACCACGCCGCATTCTTCATAAATTGGGCTGGAGTGCGTTGTCGAATGAATCGTTTCAATACAGCCGCCTTGGTCGACGCTTACGTCAACTATAACGGCACCCTTTTTCATTTTACTGACCATTGACCTGGTTACGATGCGCGGAGCCTGTCTACCAGGTATCAAAACCGCACCAACTACTAGGTCGGCCGAAGGCAATAAACTTTCTAAATAGTGACCTACCGAAAACACTGTACGCAATTGTCCGTTAAATATATCGTCAAGGTAGCGTAGGCGCTCTAACGACATGTCGAATATGGTAACCCTGGCGCCTAGACCCAAGGCTATTTTAGCTGCATTGGTCCCGACGACTCCGCCGCCAATAATAACGACTTCGCCTTGCTCTACACCAGGCACGCCGCCCAGTAGAACACCGCGTCCGCCCATAGGGCGCTCTAAGTAATTGGCGCCTATCTGGGTAGCTAATCGACCGGCGATTTCGCTCATGGGGGTCAACAATGGCAAAGCGCCGTTGTCTAATTGCACCGTTTCGTAGGCAATACAGGTAGAACCTGTCCGACAAAGCTCTTTAGTCAATTCATTGTGCGCGGCTAAATGCAAATAAGTAAATAGGAGCTGGTTTTTCTTGAGCATTTTTACTTCGTTGGGCTGTGGTTCTTTAACTTTTAAAATCAAGTCGGCGCTTTCAAAAATGCTAGCGCCGTCTGGAAGTATCTTGGCACCACAAGCTTGGTAGTCTTCATCGCTAATACCAGAACCTATGCCAGCATTTTTTTCGATATAGACTGTATGCCCATCAGCTATCAAAGCCCTTGTGCCGGCTATGGTTAAGGCTACTCTATACTCATTGTCAAGTATTTCCTTGGGAACTCCTACTTTAGTCACGCTAGACCTCCTTAAAAGATGAACGTTATCATAAGGGTAATTTTATACTATTAGGTAAATAAATAGTATATTTAGCGTATAAGTTTTAGCTTTTCCTAAGGTTTGAAAAAAAAACTTAGTTAAAAAAAGTTAAGTATTTATTGGGTCGTATAGCCCCGGTCCCGTTGTTGTCAATAACAGAGTAAGTCTGGCCACTGCGATCCCAGACATATGGGTT
>JAJYFO010000063.1 GCA_021785395.1 bacterium
TCTAATGGTGTTAACCCTGAAAAGATTATCGTTTTCTTTCATTCAGGTAATAGTTTAAGACGTAGTAAAGATTTGCTCGAAAATATTTTAAGCAAATCCAATTTAGCCAAGTTGACCTTGACAACTTTTGAAGATTTCGGTTTGCGCTTTGCTAAGGAAAATACGAGTTCTATAAAAAGGCGTATGCCGGTTAAAATTGAAAATAATAGTATTAAAGTTTTGGCTAAAATATTGAGTAAAATTGAACGTGAACTTGACCCAGATTTCAAAGAAGTGTTTTTTGATTTGGATGAATTTATACTGCTTAGCGTCATTGCTTTTTACAAGGCAAATTTATTAAACCCTGATGCGGTTAAAGATTTGGCCAAAAATACGACCGATGAATTAGTGTATAAAATATATTTAGCTTATGAAGAACAGTTGCTGAGGTCTAACCGGATTGATAAAGAAGATTTGATTAAACTAACAGCCCAGGTCTTGGCTAGCAATGAAACTATTGCCTATAATTATCAGAAAAATTTTGACTATGTGTTTTGCGATGATTATCAGGAAATTACTTTAGCCAGCGACCTGATATTAAGGATACTATGTTATCCAAATGACAATTTGTTTTTGTTTGGTGACCCCTATAATTGCCTCAATCAAAGCACTGGCAGTCTGCCTGGTTATATGCATAATATACTCGTAAAATTGCCCAATGCTCAAATTTATGAACTAAAAAATAATTGGCGTATTCCATCTGGATTATTAAATTTAACGACAAAAATTGCTGGTTTAATTTATCCTGGCCACGCTGCCAATAATGCCATAGCCCAAAAGATCGATAATTTGTCGGTGATTGGTCCTAAAATATTTAAATCGGAGGTTTTAGAATCTAACTGGATAGCTGAAGAAATAGAAACATTAATCGATACCGGTCGTAATTTAGATGAAATTGCCGTTTTATTTCGCAATTCTAATTATGCTTCAATTATTGCTGATAGCCTTGATAAAAAGCATATTCCTTTTGTTCTACAAAACATTGATACCAATACATTACCCAATGAAGAGTCTGATATTATAGCTTTTTTAAAATTGGTACACGATCCTGAAGCACCAAAGGCTCGTGATTCATTTGAAAAAATCTTAACTATAAAACTAAAAGACATAGATACTAAGCACTTAGCTGAAATAGCTAGTTTTGCTGAAGCCAATAATTTAGCGTATTTAAAAGCCATTGAAATCTATTCTAAGCTCCATAAAGATTCTGTGAGCAGCGAACTAGCAGCTCTTGTGCAATTTATATTTAAAATGAATAAACTGAACTTGACACCGCAAGCTGCTATCGATTCGTTTGTAGATAAATTTAAATTGATAGAATATTATAAGTCGTTTAAAATTCCTCAGGAAATAAATTATGATCCTTTAAAAAAAATCAATCATATGCGTGAATCTTGTCAGAATTTCAAAACCATATTTGAATTTTTAGATTTTTACAATAAGGGCAGTAAAACTAATGCCCTTAAAACGCAAAAAATTAACCTATTAAATATTCACGAGGCTTTAGGCCTTGAATTTAATATAATTTTTATTCCTGGTCTTGCCAAAGGTTATTTCCCTAGTTTAGACGATGAAAATCTGATTGATGAATATAGGCTTTTATATACAGCCATGACGCGCAGTAGTGAATATTTATATCTATGTGTCCCTTTACAGATTAATGAAAACAGTGTTGAACCATCTGTATTTTTGAGCCTTCTAGGCTTAGAATATAACAGCGAAACACTTACTAAGTCAAATGGCTCTGAATCAGCCAAGTATAGTAGTAACAAATTAATTAACGAAACTAGTTTGAATGCTAGTAAAGCTAATCCTGTAACGGCCGAGCCTAATTCTTATAGTAATGACCTAAAACCTAATGATTATGGTAAAAAAATCCTCAATGAAAGTAGTCAGAATATAGATAATTCTACTATTAATACTAATACAAATCAGGTCTTTTCTATACAAAATTCAGTTAGCAACGAAATAATGTCACAAGAGCCTTCTAAAAATTTGCATAATGATGAAGTTAGTGCCAAAAGTCCTAAAATTAAACCATCGTTAACTGGACATGAAAATGTCGACGTCCACAACGCGGCTAATCTAGATAAGGTTAATCATTTAACTCCAGACAACGACGACTTAGCTAATAGAAATGAAGTACTAGATGTTTCAAATGAAACTAAAAAGCCTGTTTTAAATTCACGAAAAGAGTTTATAACCAATAATATTTCACCAGATTTTCTCATGCAAACTAATTCGGTTATATCTGGGTCAAATGAAATAATTAGTCAAATGAAACATAGTCACAGCACACCAATTAGCCAGGAAAGCCCCAATAAGGTTAATGATTCGCAGTCGGTTGTAAAGGATAAGCATCCGCCCGCGGACAATTCAAAACCACCTGGTAAACCGAGTTGTCCTAATTGTCATAATCCTTTAGAAGGTAATTCCCAATTTTGTGGTGAATGTGGCTTTAGATTACCCGTTCGTATTCCCACGTGTAAAGCGTGCAATGAACCTATCGACCCTGAAGCTAAATTTTGCGGTGAATGTGGTTTTAAAGTTATTTAAAACTGTCTAAATAAACCAACGACGATACCTTGTATAGTCAAATTACTTGACTTGTCGATAATTATTGGGTTCATTGAAGGGTTTTCGGGCACTAATTTAAACGAGTTGCTTTCTTTATAAAATCTTTTAACCGTTGCCGTACCATCTTCGAGCAAGGCTACGACGATATCACCATTATTGGGCGAAGGGTTAGGTTTAACTATTACATAGTCACCGTCGTTAATACCAGCGTCGATCATTGAGTCGCCCTTGACTTTTAAGGCGTAACAACCAATTTTGGCGTAATAACTTTCTATATCGAGCTTTTCGGGATTTTCAATAGCGTCGATACCACTTCCAGCTGAGATAGTTCCCATAACGTTAAGCTCGTATTCTGATTTGCTTTTGGGAAAGGGTATGGTGTTAGAATTATTATCTTCGACTTGGTCGTTTAGTAATTCGGCAACTGCGTCGGTCAATTTTAACGAGCGTTTTAGATTCGCACTCCAGCTGACAAGACCTTTGCGTTTTAATGCTTCTAAATGTTGATTTATGGTCATGCGGTTACGCACATTTATACCTTCGGCTAATTCAGCTAGCGATGGAGAATAACCGTTACGTTTGATTAAAACGGCGATTAGGTTTAAAACTTCACGTTGTCTTTTAGGTAGGCCTTCGATAGCCTGATAGTAGTCGCTTGCGCTTACGAATTCATTGTTTTCAATATTATTCATTAATACTTCCCCAAAACTTTCCCAATTTTAAATATATTTATTTGTCTCTAATTAAATATAAAACATTTGATATTGGTATTAATACAGTATATTAAGGATTTCGTTCGTTAAATTAGTGCAATTGTAATTAATACCATAAATATAACCATACATAAGTATAGATCAAGCCTCGAATTTTGTCTATAGGCTGTTTAAAAATTATTTGGTTTTATAATTTATTTTTAGGGAATATTTTGTACTTTTAAAATCTAGTATGCTAGCACCAAAAATTATTTTAATGTGGCAATATTTATGTCTAAACCCTAACTGGAGAAATTATCCCCAGCTGTTAGTGTATTGGCTAGCTCTAGAGTCAAGACTTAACCCAAACCAGGCAGAATAACAAATTTGCTTACTTCTTATTAATTTCTTTGGTAGCAAAATATAAGCCGCCTTCTATAATTGCTGTGGTACCTATGGCTATAGCGGCTTTGGCAGCAAGTGATTCTGGTGTAAATACAGCTTGGACGGCTAAATTTGCGTAGGCCGATGGAACTAAGCCAAAAATCATTGAGCTCGATTCGATAGGATTTTGTCTTAGATAATTAGCTAACTTATAGCCTTGGTCATTAATATTTGCGGTGCTTAGTAAATGCTTGGGCAGAAAAGATAACTGGGAATTAGAATCAATAAACTTATCGGCGCTGTCAACAAAGTCTTTAGCAGAATTTTTGGCTGCGTAGGCTTCATTTATAAGTGATTTGCCTAATTGAACAGTAGTTTGTGAAACCGAATTTTCCACATCTTTTACTGAATTAATCATTTTAATATCCTAATTATTAATAAGCCTGTCTTTTATCTTATTTGACCTTTATATTATATTTATATATTTATGGGTAAATAGTTTCAATGGGGTAATTACGAAACGCAATCAATTTTTTTATAAATCTAATGCTTGGTTTTACCTTAAGACTAAATTAGGTCTATTATTATGAATCTCGATATAAAGCTCTGAGGTATAATTACATTATTTTGTCGATCTGGTCTGTAATAGGACCAGGGTCGACTTTTGCAGGGACAATTTTTCTTGGATAAATTTATTTATATTAAATAGTGAAACAGAATTGATGTTTTGAGCCAGTCTATTAATATCGGTCTCAATAAGGCTTGTGGCAGCCGTTTCAATAGTATTGGCTGAGGCAATGGGTAAAGTATTGCTCAAATACTTTTTGGTTTCTGTAAGCTCGAATTCGGTTAAGCCCAATTTGGAAAAACTGGCTAAATCAGATTTTAAATTTATCAGGTTAGTCTTATAGGTGTTTTTATCCAGGGGTAAACTTATGGTGAAGAGTAGGTAGTCTGGTAAATACCTTATTTTTGAATTAATCTGGTTAAATTCATCAATATTGGCCGAATCCATGGTAATGTTTTTGTTTAATTTGGCAAAAATTGGGTGTTGGATTAATGCGCAGTCGGCAATCATTAGTTGGGCTAAATTTTGGGCGTAATTATGGTCGCATGGTATTAGTTTGGCAAAATTAGCTATGACTTTTTTATTCTCGAATAAATGGGTATAAACAGTTGATTTTAGAATGACTGGGTTGGCTGCTTCGATTTTGGCTGGTTTTACACAAGCTGGGTTAGAGCTGAAATTTTTGAGTATATTATTAGTAGATTCTACGGCTTCTTCTTTGCTCACGTTGCCAGATAGAATTAGTACTTTTGGCTGGTTTAAATTTAAGTTTGTTTCAAATTTTTTTAAATCGTCGATAGAAATTGCCGTAAGGCGCTTTAATGATTCATTTATGTAAATAGGGTAAAACGGTGTATCTTTTTTAATTAAAGCCCTTAGGATAGAGTTATGGGTAATTGAATTAATCGAATCGTCTTCATTTTGTAGGTGTTTGGCAAACTCCAATTTGATTTTAGTCATGTCAGTGTCGCTTGTAAAATTAATTTCTAAGCGATGTTTGAGGATGAGTAAAAATTGGCTTAAATTGTCGCTAGGAGTTATAGCCTTAAAACATATTTGGCCTTGCGATAGGTAAAAATATAATTGACAGTTTTTATTTATGCCTATGCTATCCTGGCTTAAATTACCTGTTTCGCAAGTATTGGTCAAGTTAGGGTTATTGAGCAGGTATAAATATAATTTAGCCAAAGGCTGTTTAGATAGACCGTTAAATTCGTTTATTTCGCCGATACTGCCACTGACACAGACTAAAGGCGATAACTGGTTACTTAAAATAAAAAGTTTGGTCTTGTTATTTAATGGGACATATTCGGGCTTAATTACAGCTTTAATATTATTGGGCGTTGGAGTAAGCTCGTTATCAGTGTTTTCGATTGGCGGGTGTATGGTATTGTCAATTTTAATGTCATTGTTGATTTCGGTTTCGTCAAAATGATAGCCTTGGCCATGAGGATTTGACTTTGTCTTAACTTTGGCTTTGTTAGCCTTGTCTTTATGCTTGCTTGAATTCGGTTTTGAGGCTGTGTTTTTATTAGTTGCTTTTGTCTTAGTAGCGCTTTTGGTCAATGGAGTTTTATTTGAATCGTTGACTGGGTTTTCCTTGGGTTTTATGGCTTTAAAGGTGTTGTCGCTGCCCTGACTAATCATAGCTATGATTTTATGGTTCGAATTAAAATAATTGTTAATCAGTGATTTTATATCATTTAGATTGACATTTTTAACTTCGTCAAGGTAATTGTAAATGTATTGCCAACCGCCAAGACTTTGGCTTAGACCAAGTTCAAACGCTAATTCAAATGGCCCGCGCAATTCATAGCCAAGGTCAAAATAACTTAAATTTTTAGCTACGCTTAAATCGGCCTGGTTGGTACTGGCGATTGCTTTCAAGGTTTGATTCAGCATACTTTCAAGGCTGGATACGCTAGTATCATTGTTTGTCGTGAAAGTTATGGTAAATAGTCCTGGTTCATGTTTAAGATTGTAATTGGTTTCAAACGATTTAAATAGACAATTAGGGTCGTTTTTTCGCTTTAAGAGTTCTTTATTTAAAAGTTTATCTAGTACCAATTCAGTTGGAGTCAGTTTGTCACTGGCTTTTGGTGCTCTATAGGCAAAAGTCACGGTGTTAAAGCTGGTTGGTTTATGAAAACATATGCGATGGTCAAGTAAGAGTGGAGGATTGGCATTTGTTTGAATTTTATTAAGGGTTCTGGGTGGAATATGGCCGAATAATTTCTCGATTTCTTTGAGAACTTCTGACTGGTTGAAGTTTCCAACCACGATTAGGGTAGCGTTGTTAGGGGTGTAGTGGTCTTTGTAAAACTTTTCAACATCACCTAGACTTAGTTTGTTTACGTCCTCGACCATTCCACACAATGGATTTTGATAGGGGTGACGAGCGAAGGCACAAGCTTCTACTTCGCTTAAGAGCAGTTTTTGATTGTCGTTTATCTGGGATTCGATGTCTTTGGTAATCCTTGATTTTTCTATATTTAAATCGTTTTGTTTAAACCTGACCGATTTCATTCTTAGCGATTCGGTATGAAGCATTAGATTGAGGTTGTTATTTGTGCCTAATTCATAAAATGCGGTAAAATCCTGGCTTGTTACGGCGTTAAACTTTACCCCGGCCCTACTTAAAATTAAGCTAATTTCGTTGTTTTTTAAGTTGCCGACACTCTTAAATAGCATATGTTCGGTTAAATGAGCCAGACCCGTTTTGCCTAGCCTTTCATTGCTGCTGCCAACTTCGTACCACATCTGTACGCTTACGACTGGCAAGCTCTTGTCTTTTACTAAAACAACTCTTAGCCCGTTGGATAGGATTATTTGGCTTGGCTTGGCCAGGTTGGCGGCCATTGATACATTAGGAAAAATTAATACTAATAAAAGTCCGATAGTGTAAATCTTAAAAGTTTTAAGCAGTTGTAAACATATAACTTGCCAAATATTTAATTTATTGATATGATTTCTCATTATAATGCAATTATTTCTCAATAAACTCTACCACTTTATCCATAATTATAATGCCTTCAATAGCTAATGAGAATTTAAACATAAACCACCCGGGTTATAATTTTAACAATTTTTCGCCAAGTATTGTCAAAAATAAAACCATAGCTCTTGTTGGCAACCCCAATGTCGGAAAATCGGTCATTTTTAACGCTTTAAGCGGCCTTAAAATGGACGTAAGCAATTATCCTGGCACGACTATAGAAATAGCTAAAGGCCAATTGACAGTTGGGCATACCGTCTACGATTTAATCGATACGCCAGGGATTTATGGTGTGTCCAGTTTTAATGATGAAGAAATGGTAGCTCAAAGAGGTATTTTACAAGCCGATGTAATAGTGAACGTAGTCTCGGCGTTAAGTTTAGATAGAGATTTGTTTTTAACCCTTCAGTTAATTGATTTGGGTAAACCAATGGTTGTCGTCATTAATCAGTGGGACGAGGCTGAAAAATCTGGCCTTGAAATTGACCTCGTTAAACTCGAGTCGGCTTTAAAACTACCGATAATTACCACGGTTGCCACTGAAAATAAAGGCATAGACAACATTAAAGAGATTATCCCTAACGCTTCAAGTTTGGAATTATCGCCGTTTTTGGCTCAAAGAGCTAAATATTATATCGATTTGGGTTTAGATAGAGCTCTATCTATTTTGGTTTTAGAAAATGATGGTTTGGCAAAGTCGAAATGTAATGTGGTGGCAAATGAAAATTGCCGCGATGAAATTTATAATTTGCGACGCAGTCGCGTAAACGATATTTATAGTGACTCGGTTAGAGTACACGCTGTTAGGTATAATTTATCCAAAAAACTTGGCCAATTGCTTATGCACCCTTTTTGGGGTGGGATTATTTCTTTTTTAGTTTGTTATCTAATATTTTATCAATTATTGGGCGTTGTTATAGCCCAAAAATTAGTCGATATAACTGAAAAACGAATCATGAACGTTTATTATGAACCAGGTATCAAAAAAATCTTTGCCCAGTTTACACCGGTTAAAATAACCGTTAACGACAAGTCTTATTGTTTTCCCCAAGGTACTAATAAAAATAAGCCTGAGTTCAACGAATTAGACAAGGTTATACAAAACGTCCCTGGTAATGAAATTAGTTATAATTTTTGGTATTATCATGATGTGCTAGCTTTTATAAGCAATATCTTGGTCGGTGAGTACGGGGTGTTAACTTTGGCTGTGACATATTTATTGGCACTATTACTGCCTTTGGTCATAGGATTTTATTTAGGTTTGTCGTTGCTTGAAGATTCTGGATACCTGCCCAGATTAGCGGTTCTGGTCGACGGTTTTATGAATAAAATAGGTTTGAATGGACGCGCTATAATACCGCTTATTTTAGGTTTAGGCTGTGTTACGATGGCAACTATTACAACTCGTCTTTTGACGACAAGAAGAGAAAAAATTATAGCAACAGCTCTTTTGGGCGTAGCTATCCCATGTTCAGCCCAATTAGGTGTTGTATCTGGAGTTTTGGCAGCTAGCGGTGGGGCAAAAGCCTGGTTTATTTATTTGGCTTTAGTTTTTTCTATGCTTGGCATAAGTGGCCTACTTTTAAATAAAATATTGCCGGGCAATTCTGATGGACTTATGATAGATTTGCCGCCTATGCGTTTACCTCGGTTAGACAACGTTTTGTCTAAAACATTATCTAAGTCGTTTAGCTTTTTAAAAGAGTCGGCTCCTATGTTTGCTTTGGCTAGCTTGGTTGTAACTATAGCGCAAATGATGGGTTTACTAGACTTCTTTATCGAGATCGCCAAACCTGCTACCCAGACCTGGCTGCAATTGCCAAGTGACCCGAGAATAGCTACCACCTTTATTTTAGGGATTGTAAGGCGTGATTTTGCGTCATTTGGACTAACTCAGGTGCATTTAACGCCTGTTCAGGCTATTGTAGCTATGATCGTTATAACTTTATTTGTCCCATGTATTGCTACAGTGGGCGTAATGATTAAAGAACGCGGACTTAAAATTGCCCTTACTATTTGGTTATCATCTATGGTATTGGCTTTTGGTGTAGGCGGAGTATTGGCTAGAGTATTACCATTAATTCTGCGCTAGAGAAATTTTAATTATTACGACTTTGCTTGAAGTTAAATTTCTTTGGCTTGAAGATATAAGGCCAATTCTTCGTTGTCTTTAATTACGATTACTTTTGTCTTGGATGATTTAGACGATATAACCTTAAGGTCAGATTTATTAAAATGGCAGTTATCGTTTTTCGATTTGTTGATTTTAATTTTTAAAAAAGACAATTCTTTTAGTAATTTTTGTCTGACATAGGCTGAATTCTCACCAATCCCACCGGTAAAAACAATAACGTCAAGCCCGTTTAAACAAGCCAGCATGGCTAAAAAATGTTTTTTTAAATTATGCATAAAAACGTCAATGGCTAATTTGGCTTTTTTGTCTTGGTTATATAAATCTAGAATTTCTTTAAAATCACCCGAAATCTGGGATAGGCCCTTGAGGCCAGATTCGTAATTTAAGGTATGGTTCAAGCTAGCAAAATTATAATTTTGACTGAGTAAATGCAATATGATACCAGCGTCTATACTTCCGCATCTAGTTGCCATAGTGAGCCCGTCAAGGGGGGTAAAGCCCATTGTAGTGTCTTTACAGACAGCATTTTTAATGGCTGACAAACTTGCTCCAGCACCTAGATGGGCTATGATTATTTTAAGATTATTGTTTTTGAAATAAGTGCTTACTTTATTATAACAGTAGGCATGGCTTAAGCCGTGGAAACCATATTTTTGAATATCCAAATCACTATAAAAATTATACGGCAATGGATATACTTTGGCCTTAAGTGGCAAATCGGTAAAAAAGGCCGTGTCAAAACAAGCCATTTGGTCAAGATCTGGAAAAAATTGTAAAAAGTAATCTATGGCAATTAGGCTTACTTTATTATGCAACGGTGCTAATTTGCTTAATTCTTTAATATCATTGTAAACAATTTCGTCAATTTTTACGGTTCTAGCGTATTTTTTACCGCCATGAACAACACGATGGCTAATAAATTTAATTTTAGCTTTGTCGACTAAATTTGTGAATTCTTCAAGGATTTTATATATTTCAGCCCTATGGTTTTCGGTTTCGGTTGACAAATTGAAGTGAGCATTGTTAATAAGTTCGTTATTACTTAAATTAAAAGCGGCTAATTTAACGCTACTAGAACCGATATTTACGCAAATAGCAATCTCATTCATGGTGGATTAAGTGGTACCTGGCTTGAATTGAATCCTCAAGATTTACGGATATTGGTTTTAACTGCCATATATCTTTAGCGTATTCACTAATAGCTCTGTCGCTGGAAAAATAACCCATGTTGGCGACGTTGATTATGGATTTGGCTAGCCATTTATCTTTGTTTTTATAGTCGTTGCTTATAATTTCTTGGGTATCGATATAGCTGTCAAAGTCGGCTAAGACCATGTAAGGGTCGCTATAGACTAAATTGTTTACAAGATCTCTAAATGTATCGTGGTTACCGTTAGTGAACGTACCGTTACTAATACTATCGATTGCCTGGCGCAACAATGCGTTGCTTTCATAGTATGAGTGTGGATTATATCCGGTGTTTCGCAGTTCTTTAGCTTTATTTTCAGTCATACCAAAAATATAAAAGTTTTCGCTACCGACATTATCTTTGATTTCGATATTGGCTCCGTCTAAAGTACCGATTGTTAAAGCACCATTTAGAGAAAATTTCATATTGCCGGTACCAGAAGCCTCTGTTCCAGCTAAAGAAATCTGTTCACTAAGGTCAGCTGCCGGATAGATTTTTTGGCCTAGTTTTACGCTGTAATTGGGCAAAAATACTACTTTTATAAAATTGTTTACACTAGGATCGTTATTTATGGTATCGGCTACGGCGTTTATTAGCTTGATAATTAATTTGGCCATATAATAGGCTGGTGCTGCTTTTCCACCGAATATAAAAGTTCTGGGCTGGATTGTTACGTTAAGGTTATTCTTGAGTTTATTGTACAAACTTATAATGTGCAATATATTTAAGTGTTGGCGCTTGTACTCGTGTATACGTTTTACTTGGCAGTCAAATAAAGAATCGGGGTTTATAGTTAGGCCTAAATTATCTTCGATGTATTTTGCCAGTTTAATTTTGTTGGCATATTTAGACTTGGCCCATTTACTTTGGAAATCTTTATCGATGGCTAATTTTTCGATTTTTTTAAGGCTGTTTAAATCAGTTAGCCAGTTTGAATCTAGGGTTTCATCGAGTAAATTGGCTAGGCTTGGGTTGGCATTTTTAAGCCAGCGACGCGGCGTAATACCATTGGTCACATTGGTAAATTTAGCTGGTTCGAGCTGGTAGAAATCATTGAATAAATTTTCGGTTAGTAAGTTAGAGTGTAGTTTGGCAACACCGTTAATTTTTTTTGCTGCCAATACAGCTAAATTAGCCATTCTGACGTACCTTTCGCCAGTCTCGTCGATAAGAGAAACCCTGGCAATAAAGTTATCGTCGTATTTACCGATAGCCCTTACTTTGTCGAGGTGGCGCTGGTTGATTTCGTATATCAATTCTAAATGTCTGGGCAAAATTCTTTTAAACAGGCTGACTGGCCATTTTTCTAGTGCCTCAGACATAAGCGTATGGTTAGTATACGCTATAGTACAATTCGTAATATTCCAGGCTTCTTCGTAGCCTAAACCATGACAGTCTATGAGTAGACGCATGAGTTCAACTACAGCTATGCTAGGGTGCGTGTCGTTTAGCTGGATAGTAAATTTTTTGTGGAAAGTATTGATTTTATCGCCGCGCCTTAAATGCAAGTCGATCATATTTTGAATCGAGGCACTGACAAAAAAGTACTGTTGAGCCAGTCTTAGTTGTTTGCCTTCAAAAATAGCGTCGTTGGGATAAAGTATTTTAGATATCGTTTCGGACATTATTTTGTCATGAACGGCTTCGAAGTAATTACCCGAATTAAATATTTCAAAACTAAAATCCTGGATGGCTTCGGCTTTCCATAGGCGCATTACGTTACACATATTGGTTTTATAACCCGGAATCGGTGTATCGTAAGGCATAGCTGTTACCTGATAGCCTGGTACCCAGTCGACGGTAAATCTCCCGTTGATGTCATTATGGCTTTGGGTGTAGCCACCAAATTTAACTATGCAGGACTGTTTGGGACGCCTAATTTCCCATGGGTTGCCAGAAGATAGCCATCTGTCAGCAATTTCCTTTTGTTCGCCACCTTGAATTAACTGGCGGAATATTCCGTATTCGTATCTGATACCATAGCCGATAGCCGGATAATTCAAGCTTGATAAGGACTCCAGAAAACAAGACGCCAGTCTGCCTAAACCACCGTTACCTAGACCCGGTTCGGGTTCATGCTCTATCAATTCATCAAGTGAGAAATTAGAAAGTTTAACAACTTCGTCCAATTCTTCTCTTAAATCTAGCGTGATAATATTCTGGTCCAAGCGGGTGCCAGGTAAATATTCGGCTGAAAGGTAACCCAGCATGCGCGAATCTTTATTTAAATAGGTCTTTTGTGAGCTCAAAAACCGCCTTAGTAACCTATCGCGTAATGTCAGCGACAAGGCGATGTAGTAATCATTTTTATTAGCTCGACCTATATACGTTCCCAAGTCATAGAATAAGTGGTCGACAAAGCCAGCTTTTAATGATTCTACGCTTAGCCCTGTCCTTTCATTAAGTTCTTCAATGCAGATAACAGCTTTGTTCGGCTTATTCGGAGAAATTATGGCAGTTGCCTTAGGTACTGTAGATGCCGATTTTTTTGAAGTTTTAGCTGATGTTTTGGGCTTTTCGTCTTTACTCATTATTCGTCCTTTGTTTTTTAGTTTAGTTATAGGGTCCAGCGCCAGTTTTTTATTTCTGGCATGTCATCACCGTGTTTGACGATATAGTCCTTATGTTCGATTAGCTTATAATGCAATAACTG
>JAJYFO010000001.1:0-16724 GCA_021785395.1 bacterium
CCATAAGGTTGAATGACCGATACCCTTGGTACTTTCAAGTCAGGGAAAATATCAATTTTCATTTTGGTTATAGCAAATATAGCCACTAAAACTATGGCGCTGACCAGTACCATAATGGTAATAGGTCGTTGCATAGCTAATCTGACTTGGTCTTCTCCCACTTTAGTATGTACTCCTTAATGTGTGCTTAAACTAGCAACCTGGGTTAAAAATGGCTTTAAATTACCATGCACGTTAGCTGTGGCCAATAATGCCTTCCAGACGCCGATCCGGGCTGAGGCTTCTTCCATAACCGACTGAGCCAATAACTGCTCAGCTTCAGCCACCTGAGCTACAGTACCTAAACCGACTTCGTAGCGAGTTCTAGCTTTTACAGTAGCGTCACTAGCAGCTGCTACTTGAATTGGCATATTAGAAGCCAGTTCAATAGCCGCTTTAACCTGGGCTTTAGCTCTATAGTCTTCGGTTTGTAGACTTTGTAGTATCAAATTATAATTTTGCCTTTCGGCTTGGACTTTATATAGCTCAACTTTTTTAGCCGCCCTTATACGAAAAATGTCTAAATACGGAAAATCCACGATAAAGGCTGCATCATAGTTAGGAACAGACGGCAGCGACCCTCCACCATAGGCACTAGTTGCTCGTCCAGCCGTATTTAAGCCAGCACCGCGAAAATTAAGGCCGCCTAAAAAATGAAAAGTCGGATAATACATTTTATCAAAAACTCTGACACGAGCCATAGAAGTGTTGATAACGGCGTTGCCAGCTATGGCTAATGGATGTTCTTTGTAGACAGGCGGATATTGCTGGGTTAAAGTTGGTTGGGAAATCTGGGCAATAGACCCTGGGTCAATATCGATTTTTTTTCCACCCATACCGATAGAATAGGATAAATCAGCAATAGAAACTTCTAGCTTATACCTAGCTTCTATCAATTTATTTTTAGCCTGAGCTAACTGAGCGTCAGCCAAAGACGCGTCGGCTCCAGGTCTTAAATCAGAATCGACAAGGCTATGAACCATCCGGTCAAAAGTATCGAAACGCTCAACATTGGCTTGGCTAGCCTTTAACTGTTCCTGGGCTACAACTACATCTAAAAAAGCAGCGGCAGCTCTTGTCGCTACATCGAGTTTAGTTGAGGCGTAACCAGCCATAGTTTGACTAAGCTCTGACTTAGCTACATTAATTTTAGCTTTATGCAAACCGAAGTCTATAGGATCCCAGTCGACAACTGTACCTAAGCCTGTATAAAAATAACCCCTCATACTAACTGATGGATTACCCGGGCCCATATTAGCCGGAAAAACGTCGGATGAAAACATTAAAGACGTCGTCTTATTGTGGGAGCCGTATATCCCTTGGTACTGTAAATCGGCCTGGGGCATGTATTCTTTGATTATTCTTAGCCTTACGTTGGTTTTAGCAGCTTGGATCAAGGCCTGTTGTTGCAAGATTCTTGGATAATTAGCCATCGACATCGACACGCAAGAGTTTAAAGTTAACGGCTTTTGGATCTCAGTGCGTAATTGCAGAGGTTTATCTAAACTATTAATAGGGCTTTCAGCGGCGAATAAATTTAAACCCGTAGAATTAAAAAATAAAAGTACAATTAAAGTACAACCGAGAAAATTGAATAAGGGTTTTTGATACATTTTAAATAATATAATTAAAGTAATTTTAAGGTATTTAAGGGTAACGAAACAAAAACGAATAAAAATTAAGTAAAACTAATTTATTTAAGACTTTATAGGATTTTTAAGGATCGATTATTAGATTAATCATTATATAGTAATAAAGTTGTGATCAATTAAACGTTAATAAGTTTAAAAAATTACATTGTTTAAAAATATACAGGCCAAAATTTATAAACACAATTTTTTCACCCTTTATCGTTTAATATATGTATATAACTACTTAAATTTACCAGGTCAGCCTATGTTTATCAAATCGATACCTTTAGCCTTCTTATGTTCAGCACTCGTTATTGTCGACGTAGGTTCAAAGCCGCTTTACAAATGTTTCGACGTCATTCCACCGCAAACGTCTGCAATCAGAACAATTGACCAGAAACTCATGATAGCAAAAAATTATGGCTTGCCAACCATATCTCAAAAAGGGTATGGCTATCACAAGGGCAAATACGGTTTTTCCAATCTAAAATCACTTACCGACTATGACAAAGACGAAAACGCGACATGGGCCGATACTAGTTTTGGCCCCCATATGCGGTACGGTCACCGTCCGGGGGCTAATGTCTGGAGCAGTCTTGGCTGGTACCGAGGTAATTATAGCGGTCGTTACGGCCACGCCACCAAAGAATTTTAGAAAAATCGTGCTATAACTTCAAATATCGACGATTTAAAGTATAATGTTGACACTTATTTAAATTTAGGCGTTAATTTTATGACTGACAACTCCGAATTGAACTTAGACGATTTATCCTTATTTGGCAACGTTGATTCCGAGGTTGGCCAAAGCATTAATGACAACTACCAAGTAACCGAACTACTGGCTGAGGGAAGTAATAACTTAATCTATTTAGCCAAAAACCTAAATAATAAAAAAATACCCGAGCTGGTAATTTTAAAAAAAGCTAATGTTAGCTTTTTAAGAAAAATCCAAGAAATAAAAAAGTTCGATATGTTGCTTAATAGTTTAACTAATATTAAGCACGTTAATATATTGGAAACCTACGAATTTATTTTTGATAAGTCAGGAAATTTTTATCAGGTTTGTCAGTATTTAAGGAATTCAATATCTTTAAAAGAATTTTTAAAAGGTCAAAATAAAATTAAAAAAGCCGATTTAATTCGCTTCGTTAATCAAATCTGTGATGGATTAAACGCCTTACACGAACAAAATATCGTCCACGGTGAATTAAAACCAAGTAACGTTTTAATTCAAGTCGATAATAATAATGATTTTACGGTTAAATTAACCGACGCCCTTATTAATAAAATTATTAACGAAAATAATCAAGAAGTAAGTTTTATAACCTTGAGTAAGGATAAATTCAATAACCCATATTATACAAGCCCCGAAGTCTTTCAAGGCAAAACAGTGACCAAATCAAGCGACATCTACTCTTTAGGCTGTGTCATGTACGAATTAGTTACATCCAGGCCACCTTATTCAGAACAGAATTTGATCAGCAATTATGAAAAACAAATCAATGAATTTCCCGAAAATTTTCCCATTGAATTAAAAGCCTCGTCAAATTTTATTCAAAGAATTGAATCAATTACATTTAAATGCTTGGCTAAAACCCCCAATGACCGATACAAAACCGTAAACGACCTAAAGAATGACATGGCCTTAGCTTTTGTGGCTTCTGATGAAGTATGGCGTTCTAAGTCGCAAGCCTTGCTGCAAAATGAAATTACCCAGGCTAAGCTTAAGACGATCGTTAGTAAACCCAAGACCAATTTTTCGATCAAACCTAAACCTATAAAGCTCAATATCAACCTAGAAAAAATAATTTTAAACTTTGGTATAGCAGCCATTCTATCGGCTTTAGCTTTCTTTGGATATTCCGTCGTCGCCAATCAAGATACAAGTTACAAAAATTTGAACAACAATACTTTATTTATTAACAACCAAAAAATTCCTGAAACCAACAACTTTGACAGCCAAATCGAAAAAGACAAGGTTAACTTACAAGAAGTCGTAGATGAATGTGGAGTCGACACACTTCAACAGATAAATGCCCTAGAACAACTAGCCTTAATCTATATTAAAGCTGGCAAACTCGATTTAGCGTTTGAAACTTACAGTCAAATAAAAACAATCAGTGAAAAATTGAATAACTTGAAATATAAATTTACAGCTTTAATGCAACTAGCCGAAATTGCCTATTTGCAAAATCATTTCGATGTCAGTAAAAATTATTGCCTAGAAGCCTTAGAAATGTTTAAAGCCAACCCTAATGACATCAACCTAGCTAATTTTTATACTATTTTAGCTAATATGGACCTTAGTAAAAATGAAATTAAAAGTGCCTGTGATACCTATCAAAAAATATATAAAATAACGATGCCTTATCGGTATCATGAACCTGGCATATTTATCATGACTGGCTTTAGACTAGCCGACGCGTATCGCCAATTAAAAAAATACAATGACTCAGAAGAAGTTTTTAAATATTGCCTGGGATTTTTTAACAACCGTGTCCACAATGGAAATCAAAGAATAATTTTAAACGCTTATTATAGCTTAAGCCTAACTTTAATAAGTGAAAAAAAATATTCAGAAGCGATTCAAGCTTTAAAAATATGTCAGGATATTGTCAAAAAAATAAAACTAACTAACGACCCTATAATCAGCGCCGTTAATCATTGTTACTTAAACTGTTTATGGCATACCGACTTCATTTCAGCTTTAATGATGGTGCTTACTCACAAGTCAGGCCAACAATAGTTTCCACGTGATTAGTATGGCTAAACATATCTAAGGGCTGTATTTTATCGATTTTATAAAAATTATTGGCTTTATTATCAGCCAAAAGAAATAATTTCAGGTCACGAGCTAGAGTAGCTGGATTACAACTTACATATATAATATGCTTAATTTTTAATTTTTTAACCGCCTGAATAATATTCTCATCAAGACCCTTGCGGGGTGGATCAAGGATTATTAAATCAAAATTATCGTTTTTTATAAGTCTTGGTAAATTGTCCTCGACTAAACCATTTATAAAACTAACGTTGTTAATATTATTTAATTGTAAGTTTTTAAGGCCACATTCACAAGCAGCCTTGGCAATTTCCAAACTAATAATTTTTTTGGCTAAACCAGACAACCACATACTTATAATTCCAATACCAGCATAAGCGTCTATTATATTTAGCTCATTATCTTTAACTTGATATGACTTAGCTAACTTATAGATTTCGTCGTTGAGCTCTTGACAGATATACGGATTGATTTGGAAGAAACTGCCACTTCGAAATTCTAGTAAAAGATAATTCTTACCATTTGACCACTTGGTTTGGGAACTCACTAGTTTTTCTGTAATATAATCTTTACCAAACAGGTTTTTTTCTGACGAGCCAAGAATTTTATTAGTTTTGGCGTGATTGAAATTAAGACAAATACCAATAACGTAAGTATTTTTCTGTGTGATTTTTTCTGTTAAAGCGTATAAATTACCTAATTGTTTTTTTTCAATATCATTAATATTCTTAGCATTAGCGACCAGGGTAAGTAATATTTTGTTTTCATAAAAACTATACTGACTGATAATATGCCTTAATAATCCATGATGGGTAGATTCATTATAAATACTCACATTAAATTGACTTAAATACATTTTCAAATCGGCTAATAGACTATTTACCAAATCTGGTGCCACCGGACAATGCGTTAAGTCAACTAATTCATGTGATTTAAGCTTAAAAAAACCAATATTAATTTTATTATTATTTAACTTGACGACGAATTGACTTTTGTTACGATAATTAATAAGTTTCTTATTGGCTATTACTTCGTTAACATAAATATTATCGATACCACCAATAAATTTTAAAGAATTAACCAAAATATTTTTTTTTGCTTTTAACTGCTCACTATAGCTTAGATGCTGCCACTGACAGCCGCCACATTCACCAAAATACTCACAAAATGGGATATCACGATTGGGACTAGGGTCTAATATTTTGGTAATTTTGGCCAGGCCAAATGATTTCCTTAAGTCATATACTTCAACTTGTAATCTATCCCCCACAGCTGACTGGCCAATAAATAAAGGTATTTCTAAAGAACGCGAAACGCCGTCACCGTTTACTGAATAATCATGAATTTCGACTTCGTGGATAGACTTTTTTTTATGCATACTTTATTTTATGAAGTTTTAATTAATTTGGTCTCAAAAAAAATCGCTAAATATTAATGGCCTATTTTTTTCCTTAAGATAATACAATACTATTAAAGATTTCCATTATAAACCCTAGCACCGATAAATCTATATCTTAGATATCTAAAATTTTATCTTGTCTAAATGGTCGATGTATTTACCACCATGCAGCAATATCGGCAACCTTAATAAGGCTTTAAAAACTTATACTTTGACAACAACAGGTTAGTCAGTAACCGACACCCCTGAGCGACCTGGCTAGCATTGGCACTTGACTTTGACAGATTATGCAATTGGTCATACGTACTTATTAACTGACTATCTATCTTGTCACCATGGTCTTGAACCTGCGTTATCAAACTATAGACTTGGGCTAATTCATTATAGGATGCGTCGCTCGGGCTTGGCGCCTGGCTATTTTCAGCGTTAATTTTAGCCTGGGTATTATAGGTTAAAATATCGACTTCACGCTTGATCGAAATTAAATATTTATCAACTAGGTATTCGTTGTTAGCTTTTACAGCGTCCTCAAGTTTCATAAACTGATTCATAGCTACGCTTACATTGCCACCATGTTTCTTGCAAGCAAGTATAGAAGCTAGCAGTGACTGCCTTTCTTCTAATCTAATACCTGGAGCCAACATGTTGATATTAGTCAATACCCTAGTATTACTATTTAATTTACCTTTAACAACGTCAATTAATGAAAACAATAAATTTTCATCTAGGTTTCCACCGCCAAAAGACTTTATATCGCCACTGCGAACCACAACCATGCGATATTCATTATTTTTTACCGTATCATAAAAATACACCCTGACCAAGCTTATGTCTTTAGGGTATCTATTCATAATAGCGCGCCCCAAAAGAACGGCGTCAATCTTACAGTCCTTATCACTGGCTTTAGGGCTATAATACATCGAAAGAATAACTTCTTTATTGCGCAATACAGCTTGGACTTGTTGATTGGCCGGAATAACGTGGCTATTTTGGATAACTTTGATTATATCGGGGGTGGAAATTGCCCAAGCGCAATTTAACAATAACGCATTGACAACAGCTGAATTAATTATTTTTTTTAGCAAATTTTCCATGATTAAATTGTATTATATATATTATAAAAAAAATATTCTTTAAATCTAGCCCATGCCTATTCAAATTATACACGTTTCCGATATACATTTTGGCTCTGGTGAAAATCATGGTCGCTTAAACCCTAATTCTGGCTTAAATTCAAGGTTTGAAGATTTTGTCGACAGTTTTAACAAAGTTTGCGATTTTAGCATAGAAAACCAAGTCGACTGCTTAATCTTTGCCGGTGACGCCTATAAAACGGCCAATCCCGAACCAATTTACCAAAAATATTTTGCCAGCTGTATAAAAAAACTATCCCAGCACAAAATAAATACCATATTACTCGTAGGCAACCACGACCAAATACTAAAATCGACCAAAAGCCATGCCTTATCGGTTTTTGACAGTTTAAAAGTCGAATACGTGAGAGTTATTGACAAGCCTGTGCTAACCACGGTTAAAACCAAAAATGGTGACTTTCAATTAATAGGGCTGCCACACATAACTAAAAATATATTAAATACAAATATAAATTACCAGTCCCTGGGCAATATAAAAACCGATGAGATTCTAATTGGCGAAGTTACCAAAATTTTAAACGGTTTTTATAATGAACTCAACCCCAACGTCCCAACGGTGGTGACAGCCCATATGACAGTCGACAAAGCCGTCAGTGGCATCGAAGAAGAATTATTGCTAGGCTATAGCCTTACCTACCCAACTTCCATTTTTATGGACAATAGAGTAGACTACGTAGCCTTAGGCCATGTACATAAACACCAAGTTATAAACCAGTCTCATCCAGCCATTGTTTATTGCGGTTCAGTAGACAGGGTTGACTTTGGTGAAGAGGGTGAAGACAAAGGTTTTGTCAAAGTCAATTTAGACCGGTTAAAGACTAATTATTCTTTCCATTCCCTGAATCCCAGGCCTTTTAAGACACTTGACATAGATTTAAAAAATATCATGGATCCAGCCTCCTATTTAATCAACAAAATAAATAGTATTGACATAAATGGTTGCGTTTTAAGGGTAAAATACACTATAAATAGTCAAAATTTGAACGAATTGGCCAAGATTAATTTCAAGGATTTATGTCGAAATGCCTTTAGTTACAGGCTTATAGCCAATATTGAACCTGATTACGAACGCGTAAGGATGCCTGGCCTTACTAAGGCCATTCTAGAATCACCTAAACTAGCTATCACTAGCTATTTAAAAGAAAATTTAAATCTAAATAACGATGAATTGACAAAATTCGTAAATATAATTAACGATTTGAATGCGGAAATTCTTGGCGAAAAAGAGTAAGATTAGCTCTTAGAAAAATTTATAGCAATAAAAAATACAGATTATGTATCCACTATAATGACAATAGATATTTTTAAAGGTCACCCTGAAGGTCTTAAGGTTTTATTCTTCACTGAATTATGGGAAAGATTCAGTTACTATGGAATGCGAGCCATTCTAATACTATACATGATAGCTGCTTGTAAAGATGGCGGGCTAAATTTCTCCGTTGCCAAGGCCAGTTTAATTTATGGCGTCTATACCAGTCTTGTTTATACAACTTCTATCCCAGGTGGTTTTATCGCCGATTATTTTCTTGGCTCTAAATTATCTATTGTTATAGGCGGAAGTATAATTGCCCTGGGACATATTTTATTAACCGTAAATAGTCTGCCCTTTTTCTTTGCTGGTTTATTATTTATCGTATTGGGCACAGGTTTACTAAAACCAAGCGTTAGCGCCCTTGTGGGCAGTTTATATACCGAAAATGAAAGTAAACGCGATAGCGGCTTTATCATTTATTATATGGGAATTAATATTGGTGCGGCTCTAGCACCCATTGTATGTGGTTTTTTAGCTCAAAGCAGCGAGTTTAAAGAATTTCTTGCCAAGAACCATTTTAACAGCGAATTATCCTGGCATTTTGGTTTTGGCGCGGCAGCCATTGGCATGATTTTAGGTTTGATTACTTTTTTACACAATAAAAAATTTTTAGATAAAGATGCCATGCCTAAATCGCTGCCAAGCGAAAAATTAGAATTCACGCCTTTAACTAAAATAGAAACGAACCGCCTTATCATAATCGGCGTATTATTTTTCTTTTCAGCTTTATTTTGGTCGATTTATGAGCAAGGCGGCGCCTCATTAAATATTTTTGCCAATTATTATACCGATTGTCATGTTTTTAATCATAAGTTTCCACCATCTTACCTGCAAACTTTCCAGGCCGTGTTTATCATTATTTTTGCCCCTATGGTAGCCAATTTTTGGTCACTGCTAGGGTCAAGACAACCTTCAAGCCAAGCAAAATTTATGCTCGGTCTGATATTAATTGGCGTTGGCATTGGTATCATGTCAATAGCCAGTTATTCAGCCTTAAACCATAAAATAAGCCCTCTTTGGTTAATCGCCTGTTATTTATTTGAAGTTTTAGGTGAATTATGCCTTAGCCCGGTAGGATTAAGCACAGTGACCAAACTAGCACCTTTGCGCTATGTAGGCCTAGTCTTAGGTATATGGTATTTATCCAACGCTTTAGGCAATTTTTTGGCAGGTCTATGGAGCAGTTTTTGTGACCTAAGCGACCCAGTTAAATGTGGATATATATTTATGTATATGGCTATCTCAGCATTTCTATCAGCTTTTTGTCTCTATTTACTCTTGCCTAAACTAAAAAGACTAGGCGACGAAAATTAGATTCTAAGTTAATCTTTTAGACTAGGTTAATGTATCACTTGTCTAGAATTATTTAGAGCCGCCAAAATCGTGTGCTTGACTGGTAAATTATTTGTATTGGTCAAACTTACAACCCTGTTTCTCAAACCTATAAGGGTTGAAGGCAATTCCATTTTGACTCCTTCGCGTACTATAAACTGTGGAACCGGAAAACCCGGGTCAATATACATACAATATATCAGGTCGGTTTTAGTTCCATTACAGGCCGGTAACATTTCCCACGTACCGCGAAAATCTTTTATCAACCCACCAATGCGACGGAATTTGACCGATTTATCTTTTTCATAGTTGGATTTAACGATATAGGTAACCTTAGGCAAAGGAAACGGGACGTCGAGGGTTACTTTTAAAATTGATTCAGCTTCTTTATCGACCAGTACATCAACATTACTCATCCTTGGCGAAATTTTCTTTTGAAATTCAAAAGGATTAACCATAACCGGCCAGACTTTATCGGGAGATGCGTTTATCATTATTCGACCAGACACGTATTTAATTCCGTCAATTTCACGCAGACCAATGATTACTTCGCCGTTCTCCAGTTTAGCCCTATCCTCAGCTGCTAAATTACTGGCCTGACTGGACAAAGTATTAAAATTACTATTTACGCTAGAGTCAACCTGGCCCCCTTTGGCGACCGCGCAGCTATATGGTTTAGCCAGAGCTTTTAGCCCAGGACCACCAGCTAAAACCAAGAGTAAAAGAACATTTAGCGAAAATTTTAAGGGACAATTTATAATTCTTGTATAACTCATTTACTATTCCTATCTATTTCTACGTAATCAGGTTGCTTGGGACGAAAGACGAAATTTATTTATTGTTTGTTTCGAGCCTATTAACTTTGTTGCATTATATGAATAAGTCGAGTTTAAATGAAGATATCTCTAAAAATAATTTGAGCTTACACCAAACTTACCGACTCATCCATTCTAGCAAAATTTTTACCCTTTGCAAAATTATTTTTTTTAAAC
The DNA here is from genome assembly GCA_021785395.1 of bacterium. Classification (GTDB taxonomy): domain Bacteria; phylum Cyanobacteriota; class Vampirovibrionia; order Obscuribacterales; family JAKAZS01; genus JAKAZS01. The sequence goes on from JAJYFO010000001.1 coordinate 10,642, forward strand.
TTTCATATTTATTTATGCAGGAAATGCCAATTTAACCTTAGGAAAGTCAACTTCAGTCTTGGCAACATGGTTAAAATAATTTGTAAAAACATTTAAAGCTACGTTGGCAATAATTTCAGTAATTTCGGACTCGGTGACACCAGCTTCTCTTAAATCAGCAAAATCGGATTCTGGCATGTCAGCCTTTCTAAGTACTAGGTTTCGAGCAAAACCTAACATTACGTCTATTTTTGGGTCCTCAGACTGTATTTGACGAGCCTTAGTGATTTCATCCTCATCCAGACCAATCTGTCTAGCTATAGCCACATGAGCGCTCAAGCAATATTCACACAGATGTGTTTCGGCTACAACAATTGCTATTCTCTCTCTAATTTCAGGACTTAAAACGCCCGAAGCTAAAGCATCGTTAAAAGCCAGATAACCCTTGACGCTAGCTGGCGAATTAGCCATGAGGCTAAAGATATTAGGGACTTTGCCAAATTTTTTCTCAATTTCCTTTAAAACGTTTTTTTGTTCTTGGCTCGAAACTGTAGGATCTATGGGTTTAAATCTTGGTGGCATTAGAATCTCCTTATAAGACCGGGAAAAATTTATCACTGCGACCAATTTAGCATGTAAAGGGATTGACAAGTGTAATATTTTTGTTTTTTAAAGATTTAAATTTATTAATGTTGTATTTCGGTCCAAATTTATCAATTTGAAGTATCGTTCACCCAAAAATCATTTTAACAAAACTTTACACATCTCTATACTTATCAAACACGATTTAACTTGTCTGATTTTTACCAAGCGATAGATACCTTGATGGGTCAAGGTAAGTTATGGGCAATTTAAAACTTTTTTTGACGTTACTAATTGGCGAACCTTGAATTTTGATTTTATCTTCAGCAGTTTGACCAACTAGTTTTCCAGCCATTTTCATATAGGGAATTTTATTTACGTCAATATCCATAATCCTAGCGCACGTTGCATCGACACTAGCCAAATCATCACCCATTACAATCACCTTAGAATTTACCGTATCGCCATTAAGTGGTCCGTCCCCTTCCATCGCTTCAATACCGTCAACAATGGCAAAGTCAGGTTTAATTAATAGCATTAAATCTATGATGCAGCGTGAAATACCTTTATAGTGAAGTAAATTTTTTGGCCAGCCGTATTGTTTACCTGGAACAGTTCCAAACATATTCTTCATAGAAGCAGTTAGTAAGGCCCAATGGTGACACTTCATTTTAGGCAGGCTGATAACTTTGTCGGCTTGAACTATTGTTTTAGGTAAATAAAATGGGTCTATACCACTGAATCCATTGGTATTACTGATAGGTTCAATATCGTCATAATTAAGGTCGACAAATTTCACTCCATTATCGCGGCAAGCTTTACCTATACCGGTTTTATTTAAAACATACTCAGTGTCACGAACATTTGCCGTACCATCGGCGACGACTATTTCTTTGGCCTCTAGGTAGACAAATAATTTTATTACACCGGTTAAAAAAATCGGATTTGTTGTTAATACTTTACCAGGGTTATAATCGACCATATTGGGTTTTAAAACTACGGTCTGATTTTTTACACTAAAGCTAGGATAAGCTTTTATATTTTCTTTTAACTGACCAAAAATTTTGTCTGCATCATACAACGACGGATAAATAACCACCACCTGTGATTCCTTTTTAATGATATTTTTATTAACCAGTAAGTTAACCTTTTCATCTGTGGCCTTATTAAAATTAGCATTTTTTCCACAACCTCCAAAAACTAAGGCTAAAAAAACTATTTTTAAAAAATAACGGCGTTCAAATTTCACTTCAATTATCCTTTAACCCATTTTAAAAACATTACAACCTAAGGTTGACAACAGACTTAAACCACAAAGGCTAGCTACATAATTATTCAAGCCGAAACTTCCGTCTGTATTTTGCTTCGTTGTTAAAAGACTTACCCAATTTTTTTGATTGTGCTTATAAATATCGTTTATAATTTGAGCCAGAGCTATTTCTGTCACAGTTGAATCCTCATTAACATTATCAAAAAAATAATTTAGGGCCAATTTTACCTTAGGATGATAATCAAGCTTTTGTAGAGCTAATAAAACCTCGCCAGTTACTGAAGTGATTGACCTAAGTTTAGTGTTCAAAACCTCACTATTTCCAAACTTCCAACCCCCATCGTAGCATGAATTATCCAGTATGTAACGGTTAGCCTGTTTAATTATTTTGTGGAAATAACCATTTAAATTATTTTTTGGTAACTGTAAAGCCAAAAGATTATATGTTGTTGGCTCAATCCAATGATAACAGTTTAAATCCCAAGGCCAACCACGACCGTAACGCAAAGATGATTCACCAGAACCTATTAGCAAAAGTAGTCTCAACGCAGAAGTCGGATACAATTTTTCGTACCGGCTAGCTGCCAAAAAATAAATGGCTTTACTAATCGACTTATTTATCAAATAATCATTCGTCTTAGCTAGTTCGCTAAAATACCTTAAAAACAAACAAGCTCTCGAGGTTGACCAGTCTGAATGAATAGTATTATTGGTGATCGACCAACCGCCATCGCCATGCTGGTTGTCAATAAAAAAATCGGTCGTTTTTTCGATTATTGAATCTATTTCAGAAATCATCGCAACTTTAAATATTTTTCTATTTGTGTAAATTTTATATTTACAAGTCAATAAAAATAAAGATGCTAAACTAGCCACTTCAACCGAAGATTGACAAGTGTTATTATAAGACCAAACTTTATAATGTCCAAAGCTATTTATCAAATAGCTGGCTAAATGTACAAAACTTTCGTCGTTTGAATTAGTCTTGAACATTTTATACTAATCGAGTAAAACAAGGAAAAATAAAATTTAATCTAAATTGTACTAGGCAAAATTAAAATGTCAAGTTAGAATGATAGTATAGGAGGGTATAAGATAATCAAGAGTTAATGTCTGATCCTAATATGTCTGAAGATGTCTGGTTTCAGTTACAAAAACATTGACTTCGTTTTTTGTTCCGAGCTTAAAGGAGGTATGCTTAACAAAAATTATTATTTACGTAATTGTATCGCATCAATTACTAATGCATTATGGTATATAATAGAGACTTTATTTAAAACTTTTACTATTTACATTATCTTGTAGTTTAAAAATAATAGATTACAAGTATCTGGAGGGAATGATATGTCAAATCAGAACTTTATTGGTAATTTCATTAGCGAAGAGTCAGGACAAGGCATTACAGAATATGGAGCCATTTTGGCCTTCGTAGCTGTTTTAGTGTCAATTGTGTTTGGTTTCGTTACTGGTGGCTTAAAGCAAGCTATTCAAAATGCTTTCTCGACGGTTTCCAGTCAATTAAACAACTTAGACGCTACTGCTTCTACTACATAATTCATTTTAGCCTTGGGTGAAATCTGCAATTATGAGTTTTACCCAAGCTTAAAATATAGAGTCAGTTAAAAGGGATGGATTTTTTCCGTCCCTTTTATGTTTAAATGTTTAAAACCAGGGAATATAAAAATTAAAGAATGCTAAAAATGCCAGGAGAAGAGAAAAAAATCAATGATTTTGTTAAGAGTTCTAATTTACTTATCGAACAAAATTAGAAGTCAGAAGCTAAATTAAAAAAAAATATGTAAAAATAGTATTATAACTAACTATTAAATTTGATTTTTGTACAGTTTTTAAGGGGGTAAGTTTAAAATGAATCCATTTCGAATGTTATGGTTGAATGTAACCAGGTTAAACCCGGTTGTATTGGTAGCAATAGTAATAGTAATGGCTGTGGTAGCAATGATGCTTACCAACCAGAAATTTACTGAAACTGAAGAAGAGAAAAATAAAATAAAGCAAGACTACGAGTCCAAAATGAATGCTAAAGGATCTGTAGTCATGGCTAAAAAGGATATTCCGGAAGGTGAGATCATAACCAGTGATATGCTAGAACTTAAAGAAACTGAACAGAGTAAAATTCCTATTGACGCTTTGACCAGTTTGCAGATGGCTCAAGGACAAACTGCCAAAGTAGCCATCGGAGCTGGACAGATGTTGAGAAATTCTGATTTTGCCGTCGTAGCAAAAGTTGCAACGTTTGACCAAAAGATTAAAGAAGGTTATCGAGCCGTTACGTTCGGAATCGATACAAATTCTGGGGTAGCAGGTTTTCTTACACCCGAATGCCACGTAGACATTATTGCCAGCGCCGGGTCAGCAGCTGATACTAAAGCCGCCCCAATTTTATCGGACGTAGAAATAATAGCCGTAGGTCAAACCTACCAAAAAGCTAGCGCAGGATCAAGTGCTCCTACACCAGCTAGCTGTGTTACTGTAGCAGTATCGCCAGAAGATGCTGACAAGCTTATAAGAGCCATTATGGCAGCAAAACTATACTTGACCTTGCGCAGTGAAAAAGACAATACACCATTGGCAACTGTCGACGTGACATCGCTTTTCCAAAAAGCTGGTGACGCTAACGGCGGTGGCGGTGGCGGTGGTGCTGGCGGTGCTGGATCTCCTGACCAAATGGCTAACTTGCCAAGCGCCAGTCAACTTCCTGCCCCACCAGCAATTCCAGGAGCTGACGACGCTAATGGCGGCAACGACCAGGCTGGCAATGGCGGCGGTGACGTTGCTCCACCACCTTTACATGAGATTGAAATATGGTCTGGCAGCAGTAAAAATGTTTTGCAAGTTCCACAAGGTTAATTTATAATTTGTTCATCAAGTATTTAACAGGAGAAAATTAAAACTATGAAACTGACAACGCTACTAGTTTGTGACGCTGGACTAGATAAAAGACAGACTATTGAAGACCTTATTCACTCACAGCCCTGGTTAGCGTTGGTCAGTACTGTTTCAGGTAGTATGGCACGCGAGCAAATAGGCAGTCTCCATCCTAAGCTGGTTTGGATAGAATTAAGCCCAGCACCAGTTCGTGGTTTATCTTTGCTAGCTGAACTTAGAGAAACTTTTCCCCAGTTGTACTTTTTTGTAAGCTACGACGTTCCCGATCCAGAATTAATCAGAACCGCCTATAGACTTGGCGCTTCTGATTTTCTGGACGCCGAGCGTTGGCGGACAGATTTGCCAGCAGCCGTCCAAAGTATCCAGTTAAAACAACAATCCGAATCAATCAATGTAGCTGGCGGAAAAGTTATTGCTGTATTTAGTCCAACCGGCGGTATTGGCGCGACCTCAATTTGTACCAATTTAGCCGGTCATTTATCGAAATACGGAGAAGCCTGCATCGTTGACTTGGATTTACAATTCGGTATGGTATCACATTATCTAAATCTAGACCCATCTTTTTCTCTAAGTACAATTGATTTCTCGCACACCAATTTTGACGCCACGTACCTGCGTAACTTAATGACCAAATATGACGATAAGTTAAGTGTGCTAGCGGCTCCACCTGAATTAGAAGACATTGGCGATATTTATGCAGCCCAGGTACAAGAAATTTTGTTTACGGCCAAGCAAGAATTCAGGTACGTATTAGTTGATTTACCCAAGAATTTGCTCGACGAAAGAGCAATTGCGACTTTGGATTTAGCCGATAACGTTTTGGTTATCACAGAATATAACTGGGCTGCCATCTTAAACGCCCGCAAATGTATTGACACTTTCAAAGCCCATTACCCCCAAGATAAACTTTTACTGGTTGTAAACCGCTCAGAATGGTTACCACCAGATGTATTAAGCGAATGTAAAGCAAACTTAAATTATCCCGTTTACCACGAAATTCCCAGTGACGCCAAAACGGCAAAATGGGTAATTAACCAAGGCCAAATCGCTCCTGGTCACACTACACTTGGCAAATCGCTGGATTCTTTGGCTAAACGCATAGCCGGTGGTGAACAGCTGCTATTAACTTCAAAAGAAACAGAAAAAGCGAGTTTCTTCAAGATTCCAGCCATATTTGGTAAAAAGAAGTAATTGTTAATTTTTTTTCATTATGTGAATTTTTGATATACTTTCCTGGTTATTTTGGGAATAAAAAGATTAAGATGGCAATTAGTAGAATTTATTAATTTTTCATTTAGCAATATCTAGCACAAATAGGATGGTGAACCAATTATGGATGAACAAA